>JBAXIY010000041.1:0-20228 GCA_037138135.1 Verrucomicrobiia bacterium | reverse complement strand
ATGGTGGGCGCGGGCTTGTTGATTCAATTTTTGTATCACCTCGCCGGCTTCGTCACCAAAAAGAAATCCAAATGAAAATAATCTTTCAAAAATGGTTTCCCGCCACCCTGATGCTGGTGATGGCGCTGTGGTTCTTTGGCAATCTCCAGAAGCCCAAGGATAAAACTTTCGCCTTCCAGGAATTCGGCCGGTTGCCGCTCACCGCCAACGGCCGCGTGGTGCCGATGGATTCGCTCGCCCGCAATTCCCTCCTCGCCATCCGCGAAAAACAGACCGTCAACACCGAGCCGTGGAAAAGCTGGAATGAAAAACCCAAAATCATCTCCGCTACCGAATGGCTCGCAAACGTGATGATGAACCCCGCCGTCGCCGATAACTGGCCGGTGTTCCGCCTCGACAATCCTGATCTCGTCTCGTTGTTGAAACTTCCGGACAAAGGCGCGCAGTCCGACGGCAAACATTATTCGTGGAACCAGATTCAGCCCACGCTCGATACCTTCGATAAGGAAAATCAGCGCGTTCAAAAAATCGAATCCGCCAATCGCACCGCTTACGAAAACGCCATCATCAAACTGCACCAGCGTATCATGCTTTACGCGCAGTTGAAAAATGCCGTGCAACCCGCCGACGCCCAGGACTGGCCGGCGGAACTCGCCGCGTATGAGGCGTTGATTCCCGACGGCGTCGCCGCCATCAGGGCTCAACAGGCTGGCAAACCTTTTAATCAGACCAATTTCAACGCCTTCGTCGCCAACATTGAGCGCTTCCAGTTCATGGCCAATTTGGAGCCGCCGCTGATTCTGCCGCCGAGCGGTGCCCGCGAATGGCGGCGCATGGGCGACGCCCTGCTCGAAGCTCCGCGCGGACTCGCTCTGGATAAAGCCGTTCATGCCTACGCACAAATGGCAGGCGCGCTCGACGCCAATCAACCGGAAGAATTCAATGCCGCCGTGCGCGACCTGCGGGTCGAACTCCTCGCCGTGCAGCCCAAGTCGCTGGATAAAGCGCAGGCCGAAGTCTTCTTCAACCAGATGCAGCCGTTCTACAACGCGATGGTCATCTACATCCTCGCCGGTTTGCTCGCCATTTTCTCGTGGTTCAACCTGTCGGAAACACTGCGCCGCTCCTCCGTGTGGCTCGTGTGGCTGGCGTTTGTCATCCACACCATCGGCCTCGTCTATCGCATGGTGCTGGAAGGCCGGCCGCCGGTGACGAATCTCTATTCCTCCGCCATCTTTATCGGCTGGGGCGCGGTGCTGCTCGGCTTGATTCTGGAAAAATTCCACAAGAACGGCATCGGCCTCGTCGTCGCGTCCGTCATTGGTTTCATCACCCTCATCATCGCGCATCACCTCGCGCTGGAAGGCGACACCATGGAAATGATGCGCGCCGTGCTGGATACCAATTTCTGGCTCGCCACGCACGTCGTGAGCGTCACCATCGGCTACGCCAGCACCTACGTCGCCGGTTTCCTCGCGCTCATCTACATCCTGCGCGGCGTGTTCACCAAAACGCTCGACGCCGCCACCGGCAAATCCCTCGCGCGAATGATCTACGGCATCGTCTGTTTCGCCACGCTGTTCAGTTTCGTCGGCACCGTGCTCGGCGGCATCTGGGCGGATCAATCGTGGGGCCGCTTCTGGGGTTGGGACCCGAAGGAAAACGGCGCGCTCATCATCGTTTTGTGGAATGCCCTCATCCTGCACCTGCGCTGGGGCGGACTCATCCGCGAACGCGGCCTCGTGAACTGCGCCATCTTCGGCAACATTGTCACCGCGTGGTCATGGTTCGGCGTGAACATGCTCGGCATCGGCCTGCACAGCTACGGCTTCACCGAGGCGGCGTTCAAATGGTTGCTGCTGTTTGTCGTGAGCCAACTCGCCTTCATCGCGCTCGGCCTGCTACCGCTAAAATGGTGGCAAAGTTTCAAGCTGCACAACGGCGGCGCGTCCACACCGGTTTAGGCCATTGCCTCGATTCGGTGGATATCGTTGGGTGGATTGTGGCAGGCAAAAAAAGCCCTGTCGCCAAGCTTACGGGAGACGAAGGAAATTTATCTGGAAGGACCAGCCTGATTGAGCGCGTAAATAATCAGGCCAATGATAACCAGACCGACGAAGATACCGATTATGAGGAAGTAGCGGTTGGTCTTGTTGGTCTTTTTGGAGAAAGCAGCGTTGGTGTCAAAGCCCGAGGAGCGGACGCCGCTTTGTTCTAGTGCATCCATACTGACGCCGCGTGGAATAACCATCGTGGCATCCACGGCTTTTCGGGGTGCCACGGGCGCAGGTGCCCCGGCCGGAAGTGGTGCGGGCGCGGTGGCGGCGAGCGGCTGGCCGTCATCAATCTTCAGTTCCACCTGACCAAAACGCAGCGTCTGGCCGGGCTTGAGCACGGCTTCGGAAATTTTTTCGCCGTTAAGGAACGTGCCGTTGGTGGAATTCAGATCGCGGACGAGGATTTCAGAACCTTGCAGGAGAATTTCGGCGTGGCGGCTGGAAACGGAGGCGTCGGCAATTTGAAAGGTGTTTTCCTCGACACGGCCAACGGTGGTGCGATCCACGTTCAGGTCGAACGTGCGCCCCGTCATGCCTTGGTTCAGGATAACAAGTTTGGCCATAGCTGCTTTGAGATGATTATGGGCGCGGCGTTTTTCAAGTCAAACGCAAATCCAATTGGCTCACCCGCGTTTTTCGATCAACTGCCGGAATTCTCCGAACAGCGGCGTGGAATCGTGCGGCCCGGGCGCGGCTTCGGGATGGTATTGCACGCAAAACACCGGCTTGGTCTTGTGCCGCAACCCTTCCACGGTGCCGTCGTTCAGATTCACGCGATGCACCGCGACATCCGACGGCAGTGATTTGTCATCCACGGCAAAACCATGATTCTGCGAGGTGATTTCGACTTTGCCGGATTCCAAATCTTTCACCGGCTGATTGCCGCCACGATGCCCAAATTTTAGTTTAAAAGTTTTTCCGCCGAGCGCTTGACCGAGAATTTGATGGCCGAGGCAGATGCCAAAAATGGGAATGCCGGTATCAAGCAGCGTCTTTACTTCGCGCACGATGTAATTCAGTGCGGACGGATCGCCGGGGCCGTTGGAGAGAAAAATGCCAGCGGGCTTGAATTTCAAGGCATCGGCGGCGGTCGCCGTCGCGGGCAAAACTTGCACGGCAAATCCCCGCTGCCGGAGGCGGCGCAGGATGTTGTATTTCATGCCGTAGTCGAATGCGACAATCGGAATGTCGGCGGCGGGCAGCGGTTTGCGGACGTTGCGCGCATCGGCAGCTTTCAGACCGCGCACCAAATCAAAGGCCGCGCTCTGCTCGTCTTTTTCATCCCAGCGGAAAGCGGTCTTGTGCGTGACTTCCTTGACGTAATCTACGCCGACAAAGACAAATTCCTTCGCGCGCTTCACCGCCTCGGCCTCGGAGATTTCCTCGGTGGAAATAAATCCATTCAGCGCGCCGCGCACGCGCAGTTTCTTTGTGAGCGAGCGCGTATCAATGCCTTGGATGCCGGGAATGCCATTCTTCTCCAGATAATCGCCGAGCGACCAGTCTGCGCGCCAATTACTGACGACCGGCGAGAGTTCGCGAATCACGAATCCCGCCGCGTGCGGCCGCCACGATTCGATGTCCTGCGCATTGACGCCGTAATTGCCGATGAGCGGATAGGTCATCGTCACAATCTGGCCGCGATACGACGGGTCGGTGAGAATCTCCTGATAACCCGTCATGGACGTGTTGAAACAAACTTCGCCGCCGGCCGACGCTTGCGCGCCAAAACCAGTGCCGTGAAAAACTGAACCGTCTTCGAGGGCTAAAATCGCTTTCATCAAAATTTTGAAGATACTAGGGTCGCGGACGGGCGGGTTCAAGCGTGAACCGATTTGCGCGGCGGAAAAAATGGGCTAGTGTGTGAGCCAATTGACAACGCACGTCTTCCAAACCGAACTCTGGCTGCCGGTGCCGCGCGAAAAAGTGTTCCCGTTCTTCGCCGATGCTCGCAACCTGGAAACCATCACGCCGCCGTGGCTGAATTTCAAAATCCTCACCCCCGGCGAAATCCCGATGCGCGTCGGGGCGTTGATTGATTATCAGATTCGTATCCACGGTTTTCCCGTCTGTTGGCGCACGGAAATCACCGGCTGGAATCCGCCCTTCAGCTTTTGCGACGAACAGCGGCGCGGGCCGTATCGCCGCTGGAGCCACACGCACACGTTCGTGGAAAAATCCGGCGGCACACTCTGTGGCGATGAAGTCATTTACGCCGTGCCGGGCGGCGCATTGGTAAACCGACTGTTCGTCCGCCGCGACGTGGAAAAGATTTTTGCCTACCGCGCCGCTGCCCTCAATAATCACTTTGGTCTAAAAAATTAAATGCTTATGAAAATCATCCTCACCATTTTGCTTGTCACCCTTGTGCTCGCGTGGCTGAAAGCCGGCGGCACCACCGCCCACGCCGGCTACGCGACCGCGCCCTACAAGGTGATCCGCACGGATGGAAAATTTGAGCTACGCGACTATCCCTTACTGGTCGTGGCTGAAACGCCGATGCGCGGGGCGGACAACGCGTTCATGCGGCTATTCCATTTCATCGGCGGAAAAAATGCGGCGCAGCAAAAAATCGCCATGACCACGCCGGTGTTCATGAATCATACCGCCGGCACCAACGCGACCATGGCGTTTGTCATGCCAGAAAAACTCGGCACCAACGGCGTGCCCCAACCGACCGAAGCTGGGGTGGTTGTGAAACAAGTTCCCGCCGGCCGCTTTGCCGTGCTGCGCTTTTCCGGCTGGCGCAACGAGAAAAATTCAGCCGCCGCCCTCGTCCAGTTGAGGGCCTGGCTGGCGCAGGAAAAAATTACCCCGACGGGCGAACCGGTTTTTGCCTATTTTGATCCGCCGTGGACGTTACCGTGGTGGCGACGGAACGAAGTGATGTTCCGCATTGAGCAGCCGAAAGAATAATTCAGACGTTTCCACCTAAAGCCGGCTGGCGCGCAAGTTCTTCCAGCCATCCGCCATCGGGCTGTGCATAGGGCCGGAACGTTTCGAGGCTGCCTTCGCGGTCGTTGTAAAAGAGCGCGCGGTTCAGACCCAGCGTCGCCGCTGCGGGCGAATCAATCAAGCTGGCCGAGTCGCTCGCGCTCATCTGGAACACGACGCGCATTTCAAATTCGCTCAACGTCTTCCGCCCAAGGTGACGGCTCATGTTATTGTATGTGTCGCACGTGATGATGACGTGGATCCCGCGCGCCGAACCTTCGGTAATCAGATTGAGCAACGTCGCCGCGGGCGTCACTGCAGCGCCAGCGCTGCTGGAAAAACTAAACTCATCCTCCTGCCGCAGCTTCTTGAAATTCTGCAAACCCTGGATCAGCACAAATATTTCCGGCCCGGACGCTTCATTTTCCGCGCGCCGGTTTAATTCCGCCGCCAAATCCACCATCACTTCGGCAAGGTTGCCATTGGTCGCCCGGACGGTTTCTTGTGGAATCGCCGTGACGATGCGTTCCAAAAATTCCCGCTGCGGAAATCCCGGCGGCGTGCTGTCGAGCACCACAAAACGCGCCGCACTTATCGGAAACTGCGCCGCCAACGACACCAGCGTCATGGCCAGAATCGTCGTTGTGCGTTCCTCGCTCTGGCCGAGGACCAGCAAGTTGCCGCCGCTCTGCCGGCGGAAAATTGCTTCCGTTGGACCTTTGATGGAATTGGGCGCGCCGAGCCAGACACCAGCTTGCGCAGGAATTTGCGGCGCGACTTTTTGCAACGCCAGACGCAAGGGAATATTTTCGCGGACATCCGCCGGCGCGTTGCCTTCAAATACAATCGGGCCGGGATACCGTTCCGCATTTTGATCTGCGCGCTCGCGAATTTTCGCCAGATAACCATCGCGCGTTTTATCGGAGAGCCAGACAGCCTGAAAGGGACTGTTGCCTTCAATCGAACCCGCCGCATCGTTATAAATACCTTCGCCGGGCCGCGACAGCAAACGCGGCGCCGGGTTGTCCTGATCCATGATCAAGTAGGCGTCCGCTTCGTTGCATTGCAGCGCGATGCGAATAACCATTTGCCCGATCGTCGCGCGCGCCAGCGTGTAAGCGCCGCCGAGCGTCTGCGAACCGAGCAGCACATGAATGCCAAACGCGCGACCTTGCCGCACGATCCGGTCGAGCAACACCGCCGCACCTTGGGAAATACGGTCTTCCTCCGTGAAGAATTCCTGAAACTCGTCAATCATCAGCAGCGTGCGCGGCACCGCTTCCGTGCCACCCGCACGCTTATAACCAGCTAAATCTTGCGCGCCGATTTTACGGAACAAATCGCCTCGCCGGCGCAACTCATCGTCCACGCGCTGCAAGACGCTCAAGCCAAATTCGCGGTCGCTCTCAATGGCCACTACGCGCGCGTGCGGCAACCGGCGGCTGCCGTAGCATTTGAACTCCACGCCTTTTTTGAAATCCACGAGATAAAATTCCACTTCCTCGGGACTGCACCGCAGCGCAAGGTTGGTGATGATGACGTGGAATAAAGTGGATTTGCCGGAACCAGTTTTGCCCGCGATGAGCGCGTGCTGCCGCGTGCCGCTGCCGATTTCAAGGTATTGCAGCTTCGTCGCACCGGATCGTCCGATGGGCACGCGCAGCAACTCGGTAGTTTCCTCCGTCCACATTTCAGGTTCCGCTGGCGCGATCTGATCGAACGGCACTTCCACGCGGTTGGCGTCTTTACTGTCTTCGCCAATGCGCTGCAAAAATTCTGTCGCAAATTCCGGCGGCGGCGGCGGATCAAAAACCAATTTCACGCCCGGAAGATTTGCGTTGGCCAGTTCAAATCCTCGTTCGTTACGAACGAGGCAAACGCTGTTTTGCCGCAGTTCGTCCGGCACAAATTCCGGAGGCAACGCGCTGCGTTGATCCCAATGAATGAGCGTGAAGACACCACAGCGCGCGCCGTTGGCGGCGATGTTACGCAACCGGCGCGCGGCGGTGTCGCTGAAGTTCACCGGGAACGACGCGATGATCAAAAAATGATATTTCTCCGCCACGCTGCCGGCTTGGGCGTTGTATTCTGCAATGGTCGCGTATTCGTTGCGGAGATACATCTGGATGATTTTCTCCATGTGCTCATTCAACTCCGCCAGCTTCTCCTCGAACTGCGCCGACTGCGTCCAAATGCGGCTGTTGAGGCTGCTCGACTTATAATCGGCGAGGTGCATTAGCGCGGAAAAATTCTGGCCGAGGCCGACCGGATCAAAAATCGTAAAGCTCAATTTGCCCGGCGGCGTGGTGGCCAATAGACGAAAAATAATGTTATTGATCGCTCCCAACGCCTCATCGCCGCTCGTCTTTCCCGTTTCAAAAAGAATCGAACCTTGCGTCGGAAACACCAGCGAAAGCGGCGAGGAAACCGTTGCCGGCCCCGGCCATTTCAAACGGGAATCTTTCGGCAACGCGTCAAAGAACTTTTCCACACCCGCTTCCAGCCGCGCAAATTTCGCCGCGTTTTGAAATTCTGCCGGCGGCGTCCAGTTCTGCCATGACGCGTCATTCCACGCCGGAAAAACTTCGTCCGCCATGTCGTTCGCAGCGCGCAGTTGTTCACACAACGGCGTGATTTGTTTTTCCCAGTCCGCTGCCAACTCCTGCCAACGGTGCTGTTGAACGGCTTCGACCTGCGCCATTTTGGTTTGGTGCGCCTCGGAGATTTTCCGCACTTGCGCGGCATCTTCGCGCTTCAAACGCGCCACGGTTTCGGCATGGCGCTGCTGGATCTGGTCGAGTTCCACGCTGCGCCACTCCTGATTTTTCCGCACCAGTCGCGCCGCCTTTTCCGTGATCATCGTCGCGTTGCTGCTGCGCGACTGACCGATGTCGCGCACTGCCTGCCGCCATTCCTGATTGAAGGTCTGCTTGGCTAATTCAAATTCGCTTTTGATCCGCGCCTGTTCCGCCTGCAGATGCGCGGCGGATTTTTCCACGCACGCGTCAAAGAACCGCCGCATTTTCGCCAGATCACCGGCTATGACGGTGGCCAACGGCGCAGCGGCGCGGGCACCAAGAAAATAAATAATCGCCACGATAAAAAATCCGGCCAGCGCCACGCCAGATTGGAAATGGGAAACCGTATTGCGCCCAAAATGCGCCAGCGCCGGACCAGCCGCCGCGACGCCGAGCAGCACCGCCGCCAGCAGCCAGACCGGAAGAAATTTAAAGATGAGCGGCAGGAAAAATTTTCCGAAGCGCTTCAAATCGCCGGCGGATTTTGTTTGCAGCTTTTGGAGTTCGCCGAAAAGACCGTTGTGGTCCGGTGACAAATCCGGTTCCGGCCAGACACGCTCTGGCGCCAGCAACCGCCGGAATTTTCCGTAGCCGCGAAACACACTGCGCGCCAATGCCTCCAGCCGCGCCAGTTCCTCGCCCGCCGTCGAAAGGTTTTGCTGAAAATTATTATAATCCACCGTAGCGTTCGCCAGTTCCGCTTCGCGATAAATTTCCGCCGCCGCCACGCCCTGTTGCGTGCGCTCCTTCCATTCAGCGTCACACTCGGCAATGGCGTGAGTCACGCGCTGGCTGACGCTGGCATTGGCGCGGGCGATACGCGCCTTGCGCTTTTCAAACCGGCTTTGGAGCCGAGCTTTCTCCGATTCCAAGGCCGCCGCCGCGTTCTGCTCCAGCGCATACGCCGCAGCTTCTTGGGTCTGGCCCTGAGTAACTAGGGCGTTCGCCGCCGCCGCCGATTGAACGCGATAATCGCTGTCCAATTTTTCTTCGCGTGCGACAAAATCACGAACGACGCTTTTCAGCGCGTCCAGCCACCGGAGCGTTTCGTTGACGCCGGGTTGGCTATTCACAATCGTTCCTTACTTTTTTCAAAAGTTCCTCCAGTTGTTCCAACACCATGGTTGCGCGATTGACGTGCGCGGAAAGCTCCACCATAAAATTGCGCTCGAACTCCGCCGCCTTCGCATCGCGCCAATGGTTTTTCGTCTCGTCCCATTGAAGCATCAGCTCGCGCGTCAGGCCAATCAACCGACCTTTGTTGCCACTTAAATTCATTTGGGTTCTTCCGCAGCTGGTTCAGCGACGACAGTTTTTCCACGGTTCTCCGAAGCGACATTCCGGTAAGCATCCAACGCCTTGAGCGCTTGGTCAAGATAAGCGACCGCACGCGTCATGTCCGAGGCGAGAAAACCCTGCAACTGCTCCGTCTGCTTCATCAACGGCGCGGCGCGGTGATCCAGTTCGTGGTCCCAGCGCTTCAACATCCGCAGCTTGGCCTCCGCCTCTTGCACGGCGCGTTGCGCCCGCTGCAGCGTCATCCGCAACAACGCCTCCGTGCCGGTGGGCAGGCTGGAAATCGTCGCACTGAATAACTCTTGCTTGGCCTCCTCCAGCCGCCGTTCGCGCCGGCGCAACTCTTGTTCCCACGACATCCGCTGATCGTTTTGCAGCCACACCCGCGTGCGTGATAATTCGCTGCTGACTTCTTCCATCACCGGCCGCGCCTCGCCCAGAAAAACGATGAGCTGCGCCCGGAACGCTTCGAGCGCCTCCACCGATGTGATCTGGGCTTGACCGGCCATGCGTCAGCGTTGGTTGAGATACTCCTCGATGCGCTGCGCCTTGCGGAGCAGAAATGGCGTGTGCTCCTTGGACATCTCCACAAATTTTTTCAACGCCTTCATCGTCTGCTTGAATTCCTCGGCAAACTTTTCGTGCTCCTGATCCGACCAGGTATCGCCCAGCGCCGCGAACCGCGCGTGCAGCAGCACTAGCCGGTTTTCGAGTTCGCTATTGAAGCGTTGCAGTTCCTCGGCGAACCGCCGCACTTTTTCCGGCTCCATGATTGCTTGCGCCATAATTTGCCTTTGTTGAATGGTTTAAGCCACTATCGCAAACCTTCGGCCATTTCGCAATCCGCCATCAATAAAAACGGCGCAAACCCGAAAGTTTGCGCCGCCATTCGTTTGCGAAAAAGTTATTTCAGGTCCGCCGCAATCTGCTCGCCCAGGGCCGTCGCCTCGGCAATCGGTCGTTTCGCCGCGCCGCGCTTGACCGTTTCATCGCGGAAGGAAATCGCCTTGAGCGTCACCTTATCGCCAATAATTTCCGCGTGTGCGCCAACCGGACTCTGGCAGCCGCCGCCCATGCCGCGCAAAAACGCGCGCTCCGCCGTCACCGCATGGAAGGTGTTGAAATGATTTAGCCGCTCGACAATTTTCGCGATGCGCTCGTCCTCGGCGCGAATCTCGATACCAATCGCGCCCTGCCCCACGCACGGCAGCATGACTTCCAAATCCAGAACCGTCGCCAGCAAACCGTCCGGCACGGCGTCGCCGCTGATGGTGCCGTCGGCGTTGATGCTGAAATTGAGCCGCTTCATGCCCGCAAGCGCCAGAATCGTCGCGTCCAGTTCACCGCGCTCGGCCACCTTCTGCATCCGCGTCGTCACGTTGCCGCGAATCTCGACAATCTTCAAATCCGGCCGCGCATCGAGCAAAGACATCTTCCGGCGGGTGCTGCTGGTCGCAATCGTCGCGCCCTTGGGGAAATCTTTCAGCTTCAAATGCGGTTTGTAACCGCGCAAATCGCTTTGACCCGGCGACCAATCGGCTTGCTCACGGATGGTTTCCTTTTGTTTTTTCAGAAACGCGGCGTCGCGGTAAATCAAAACGTCACGCACGTCCTCGCGCTTGGGCGTGGCGGCGAGAATTAGGCCGGACGGCAAATCTGTGGGCAAATCTTTCAGGCTGTGCACGGCGAGGTCGGCTTGGCCTTTGACGAGCGCAACTTCGAGTTCCTTCGTGAACAAACCTTTCGGCAACGCCTCGGCCTTGTCGCCCAGCTTGGCCATTGAGGCCTTCTGCAATTTGTCGCCGGTGGTCTTGATGATTTTCAGTTCGAAGCGCAAACGGGGAAACGCCGCGCGGCACATCGCGGCGATCATGTTGGATTGCGCGAGCGCAAGCGCGCTGCCGCGCGTGCAGATGATAATGGGCTTTTCAGGCATAAATATTCTAGCCACAGATTTTCACAGATGGCCACCGATGGAAAGAAAACAAACCCGGCGGCAGGTTCAGAAATACGTGATTAGCCGTGCCCATCTGCAGGTGTAAATCGGTTCGCCGCCAGCAAGGCCGCCACCTTCTCGGCGATAATCTTCTCGCACCGCGCCACTTCTTCCTGCCGCAGTTTCAAATAGTCGGCGGCGATACTTTGCAGATCGTCCACGTTGTAGAGATAGACGTTGTCGAGGTCGCTCACGGCGGGATCAATGTCGCGCGGCACGGCAATATCAATTAACAGCAAAGGCCGGTGTTTGCGGCGTTTCATCAGCGGTTCGAGCGTCGTGCGGTCAAGAATGGGCTGCGGTGCGGCGGTGCTGCTGATGGCGATGTCAATACGCTCAAACTCCTCCGGCCAATTTTCAAACGGCACGGTGCGCGCACCCAATTCCGCAGCAAGCGCGGTAGCGCGTTCAGGCGAACGGTTGGTGACGGTGATTTTCTGGACGCCGCGCGATTGCAGGGCGCGCGCGGTTTTCTCGCTGGTTTCGCCGGCGCCAATAACGAGGACTTCGTGTTCCGCCAAATTGGTAAAAATCTTTTCTGCCAGTTCCACAGCGGCGGACATCACGGATACGCTGCCGCGCTGGATGTTCGTCGCGGTGCGGATGTGCTTGGCCACGTTGAAGGCGCGTTGGAACGCCTTGTTCAGCCGCGCGCCCGTGTGCTGGTGCGTGAAGGCGAGTTCGTAAGCCGACTTGAGCTGGCCGAAAATTTCCGTCTCGCCGATGACCATCGAATCGAGTCCGCTGGCGACTTTGAACAGATGATGCAGGCTGTGCGGTTCGGCCAGCGTGTAAAGTTCATCGCCCAACGCGCCATCGTAAGCGTGGTGCGTGATGAGAAATTTTTTAAACGCCGCAAACGCCGCGTCTGGCGCGAGTGACGTGACGGCGTAGATTTCAACGCGGTTGCAGGTGGAAAGAATGGTAGCTTCGCGCGCCAGACCGGCTTCGCGCAGAGCGGCGAGGGCGCCGGGAATTTTCTCGCCGGCAAAGGCGAAACGTTCGCGCAACTCGACGGGCGCGGAGCGGTGGCTCAAGCCGATGACAACAACGCTCATTTAATTATGCAGGCCGGAATAGTAGTTGGTGATGCCGAAGGTCAGAAGCAGCAACACGAAGGCAATGATCACGCCGGTGGCAAAGCGCCGGCTCGACCGACCGAAAATTTTATACGCCCCGAGCGCTTCCAAATAAACCAGCCAGAGCAGCGCGGACCAGACAACTTTGGGATCGGAGAAATAGGGTTTGCCTTCATGCCTTGGCAATTGCGAACCGGCAGCGAGGCCGATGGTGAGCAGCACAAAACCCACCGCGACGAGGCGGAACGTGATGAATTCCAGTCGCTGAATGGACGGCAGCAGCGATAAGAGCGCGCGAAGTTTGTGGAATTTCAGATCATGCCGTTGCATCAGGAACATTCCTGCCGCCACGGCCGCGAGACCGAAAGCGCCGTAGGCTTGCAGAATGGTTGCCGCGTGCAGACTGCGGAGCGCGCCGGAAAATTCCGGTTTCGGCCCATGCGGCGGATCGAGCGATGGCATCAGCGCAAAAATTCCCACGGTGAACAGCACGGGCGCGGTGAACGCGGCGAGGAACTTGAAACGCGGCAGCAGCGAATAGACGAGGCACGCCAAACCTAACGCCCAGAGCAGAAATGTCGTCGCCTCATAAAGATTGTTGACCGGACAGCTATGCAACGTCATTCCACGCTTGGCCATCGCGAGCGTGTGCAGGGTGACGCCGCCGGCGAGCAGAAAATAATTCAACCATTCGTCCCGGCGAAAACCTTTGCGCCAGAGAAAAACGGAGTAGATCGTGCTCAAGCCGTAAAATGTGACGGCGAGCAAAAAGCAATGCCGGTCGGTGAACCAAGCCATGCGAACAGGTTAAAGGCGCAGGCGGACGGTGCAAGCGGCAAGTTGGTTCCGCCTTTGAACCGGTAGCAAAATGAATTACGTTCCGTGTGTGAAATTCAGTGTTGCCATCGTAGTCCTGATCGCCAGTAGCTGGCTCATCCCCGCGCAGACCAATGAGCAGTTATCGCTCGACGTGGAGGGCGTGCTTGATGCCGCGCAGCAGCTTGCCCAGGAGAATCTTGATCCCGACGTATTGAGCGCATTGCAGGAAATCGACCGTAAGAAAATTGAAGATTTCCTAAAAAGTTTTGAGGCCGATCTCCAGGGCGATTCCGTATTGGACGTGGCGCAGTTGAAAGACGCGGCCAAGGTCGCACTACCGCTACTTGAATCGCATGAAGAGACGCAACCTTACGCCGAATGGCTGCGGGCGCGGCTGGATTATTTCGACGCAGCGGATGAAATGAACAAACTCGCGCCGCCGCCGGAAACCAACCAACCGCCGCGTGCGGCGAACCCGTCGTTCGCCGTGGAGCAGGAAATCTGGAACAAAAAAGTTTCGCCGCGCCCGTGGTCGGAAGCGGCAAAAAAATTCGTGCCAGAACTGAAAAAGATTTTCGCCGCCGCGCATGTCCCGACGGAACTGGTGTGGCTGGCGGAAGTGGAATCTGGATTCAATGCCCGCGCGCGCAGTCCAGCAGGCGCAGTGGGGATGTTTCAACTCATGCCGGCGACGGCGCAGAATCTCGGCTTAAGTTTATTTCCGTTTGACCAGCGCAAGCAGCCAGAACCAGCGGCCCGCGCGGCGGCAAATTATTTGCGTTATCTGCACGACAAGTTTGGCAGTTGGCGGCTGGCGGTGGCCGCTTACAATTGCGGTGAAGGCACGGTGCAGCGCGCTTTGAAGCGCTACAAGGCTTCGAGTTACGAACGCATTGCCACGCATCTGCCGGCGGAAACACAGATGTATGTGCCGAAAGTCGAGGCGACCATCCGGCTGCGCGAAGGCGTGGCTTTGGAGAAATTAAAATCGGCTTAAAGCTGCCGCAGCGAACCATCCGCCGAAATCACCGCCACTAGATCGAACACATCCCGTTGCGAACAGAACGCCACGTCCGCCCGCAATTCAGGCAAGCCGAGCAGACGTCGGCCGTTGGTGGAACCGGCGATAGCCACGGCTAGATCCAGTTTCGAACGCAGAAAATTCTGCCGAGCTACTTCGGTTGCATCCGCACGTTCGCCCGCCAGCAAATCCGCCAGCGCGCCCGCCGCGAGCACGTCTTCCAGCGCCACGCCTTCGCCCGTGCCAGCGCAAATCAACAGGATGGTTTCCGGCTCCAGTTGGTTCAGAAACTTCGCCGTGGCCGACAGGTTCAGGAATGACGCGGCCAAAACAATTTTTGCCGCCGCACATGCTTGCAACGCGCGCGTGCCATTGGTGGTGGTGCTGACAATGGTTTTACCGCGAACTTTTTCTGGGCGGAACTCGCGCGGTGAATTGCCAAAATCAAAATCCACGCCGCCAGATTGTGCGGCGCTGATTTTTATGCCGTTGCGTTCGCCGGCCAGCAAAACGTCCGACTGGCGTTGGCGGTAGGCGATAGCTTCTGAAATCTCGCTCACAGGAATGATAGCCGCCGCGCCGTTGTGCAAAGCGGTGACAAAGGTGCTGGTCGCCCGCAAAATGTCGAACACCACGCAAGCCGTGTCGCCCAAATCACGGCGGGCCAGCGCGGGGATTTCCGCCGGAGTCAGGATGGTTTCAATGGTCATATTGCCAAGTTCCAAAAATATGTGTTGGCCATGCGGCCTTGAGCCACGCTAGCGATTTGCTATCAATTGGGAAAGAAAAACGGCGCGAACTTTTCAGTCCGCGCCGTTCTCGTTTTTAGCTGGTGGCTAAATTATTTCTTTTTCTTACCAGTCGGCACCGTGGCGATGGTCTGCAAGATGCGGCTGGCAATCTTGTAGGGATCGCCCTGAGAATTCGGACGGCGGTCTTCCAAGTAACCCTTGTAGCCGTTGTTCACAAAACTGTGCGGCACACGGATGGACGCGCCACGGTTGGCCACGCCGTAGTTGAATTTGTCGATGGACTGCGTTTCGTGCAGGCCGGTGAGGCGCAGATGATTGTCCGGGCCGTAAACCGCGATGTGTTCGTTTTTGTATTTGTCGAACGCGGCCATGAGGGCTTCGAAGTATTCTTTGCCGCCGACGGTGCGCATGTATTCGGTGGAGAAGTTGGAATGCATACCGGAACCGTTCCAATCCACGTCTTTGCCGAGCGGCTTGCAATGGTAGTTCACATCCACGCCGTAGCTTTCGCAGAGACGGTTGAGGAGATAGCGTGCAACCCACATCTGGTCGGCTGCACTCTTGGAACCTTTGCCGAAGATCTGGAATTCCCACTGGCCTTTGGCCACTTCGGCGTTGATGCCTTCGTGGTTGATGCCGGCGTCGAGACAAAGGTCGAGGTGCTTCTCGACAATTTCGCGGGCGATGCAGCCGACGGCGTCATAGCCGACACCGGTGTAGTAGAGACCTTGCGGATAAGGGAACCCAACTTCTGGGAAGCCCAGCGGCTTGCCGTTCTTGTAGAGAAAATATTCCTGCTCGAAACCGAACCACGCACCGGGGTCGTCAAGAATAGTCGCGCGGCCGTTGCTCGGATGCGGCGTTTTGCCGTCCGGCATCATGACTTCGCACATGACGAGCACGCCATTTTTGCGGGTGGTATCGGGATAAACCGCCACCGGCTTGAGCATGCAATCCGAGGTGCGGCCTTCGGCCTGACGAGTCGAGCTGCCGTCGAAGCCCCACATCGGAAGCTCTCCCAACTTGGGAAAACTTTTAAATTCTTTGATCTGCGTTTTGCCGCGAAGGTTGGCGACGGGTTCGTAACCGTCCAGCCAGATGTATTCTAATTTATATTTTGCCATGTGCGTGGTGTGTTTTGTTATTTAGTTAATGCGATTGAACTCATGCCGAAGCATCAGTTAATCAACGGTAGGAAAGTTTGAGCAGGGACGGTGCCACACTGCAAGAATTTTGTTTAAAATAACCGGAATTAGCCACGCCGCCCGCCCAGCAACAGGTTTGCCAGCATAGAAAAAATTATCCAACCATCAGCACTGGATAGTTTGAAGGAAATCACTGTATGAAATTATTCAGCGTGAATAAAACAATTCTTTTGGAAGCAATGCCGCTTTGCAACGCCGATGGGATGCGCCATATTCGCTGCGAGATGTTGAAGGTGAAAGACACATTGCGCGCCACCGTCCACTTGAGTTTCGATGGCCGGGTTTACAAGGTCTATCACGGTGGCAACGCAGCGGAACGTTTTGACAACGAAGTGCGCGTGCTGCGCCACCTGGAGACGCACGGTTGTCCATTTGTGCCGCGCCTGCTGGAATCAGACCGCGAAAAACTCCGTATCATCACCACGAATTGCGGCACCCGCGTCGAGCAACTCGATGAAAAGCGGCGTCTGGAAATTTTTTTGGAGCTGGAAAAATTCGGCGTCCGCCACGACGATCCGGACATCCGCAATGTGACTTATCGCTTTGCCGACGGTCGTTTCTGCCTGATTGATTTCGAGTTCGCCACCCTTCTTCCCGAAGCCAAAAAAACTTCCGCATGAAGTCGAAAATTAAAGTCCCCAAAGCAAAAACGACCAAACCATTAACCTTGAAATGGTCCGGCTGTTCGGACATCGGTCGCGTGCGCAAAAATAACGAGGACGCCTTTCTCGGCTTGCGTTTCGACGCACACGAAGTTCACCGGCTCGGCAAATTCGGCGAGGCCTCGACGGCAAAACACGATTTCACCTTCGCCGTGTGCGACGGCATGGGCGGTGCCAAGGCGGGCGAATATGCCAGCCAGATTGCCGTGGACAAAATCACCACGCTGCTGCCGCGCGCCTTCAAAAATTCCGCGCTTGGGCTGGATGCCGGCGTGGCCGATGTGCTCGCGGAACTTTACGAGCAGATTCACCGCGCGCTCGTTTATCTCGGCAGTTCCTATGACGAATGCCACGGAATGCAGACGACGATGAGTCTGGGCTGGTTCACGCCGGGCTGGATGTATTTTGGCCACATCGGCGACAGTCGCATCTATCATCTGCCGGCGAAGAAAAAAGAAATCCGCCAACTCACGGCGGACGACACACACGTCGGCTGGCTGTTCCGCAATGGTCAGATCAATGAACATCAGGCGCGCACGCATCCGCGCCGGAACGTGCTGCAAAAGGCGCTCGGCGGCGCGAACCAATTTGTGGAGCCGCAGGTCGGCGCGGTGGCCTTCGCCCGCGGCGATTTCTTTCTGCTCTGCTCCGATGGTTTAACCGAAGGCCTTTACGACCATTACCTCGTGGACATCCTGCACGCGGCGGCCAAGGACGAAAAAATTAATCCCGCCCAACTGCTGGTGAACGAATCGGTGAAGAACGACGGTCGCGACAACACGACGGCGCTGGTAGTGCAGGTGCTTTAAGAAAAAGAAAACGGCGGGCAACTTGCGTTGCCCGCCGTGTGACCCCGTTCCTCCTCCTGGCGTCTAAAGGTCAGCCGTGGTAGCCGATTTCACCGTGTTCGGACTCGTCGAGACCGGTGATTTCAACTTCGTCGGTCGGGCGCAGGCCGACCAGCAATTTCACCACGAAGGCGATGACCACCGTGCCGACCACTGCCAAGGCGATGGTGATGCCAACCGCCTTGAACTGTTCCATCAGCAAGGGCTGGGTGAAGGTGTCCTTGACGTAATCCTTCAAGTTCAGCGCCAGATTGCCGTTCGCCGCGTTGCGGGCCAGCATACCGGTCATGAGCGCGCCCATGGTGCCGCCGATGGCGTGCACGCCGAACGTATCCAAGGCGTCGTCATAGCCGAACCAGCCTTTGACTTTGTAGCAGAAGAACCACGGCACGATGCCAGCCGCGATGCCAATCAGGATCGAACCTTGGGGCGTCACGAAACCGCAAGCGGGCGTGATGACCACCAGACCGGCGACGGCACCGGAGCAGAATCCGAGGATGGACGGCTTGCCTTTGACGAGCCATTCCAGCATCGGCCACACGAAGGACGCAACCGCCGTGGCAATGGTCGTCGTGGTGAAGGCATTCGCCGCCACCCCGTCCGCCGCGCAAGCGCTGCCGGCGTTGAAACCATACCAGCCGACCCACAGCATCGCGGTGCCGATGAACGTCATCACCATGCTGTGCGGTGCAAAGTTTTCTTTGCCGAAGCCCAGGCGTTTGCCGAGGATCAAGCAGAGCACCAGCGCGGACCAACCAGAAGACATATGCACCACCGTGCCGCCAGCGAAGTCAATCGCCTTGATCTTGGCCGCCGCGTTCCACACGCCGTTCATGCAGCCATTGATGCCCCAAACCATGTGGGCGAGCGGGAAGTAAACCACCAGCATCCAGAGACCCATGAACACCAGAATCGCCGAGAACTTCATGCGTTCGGCGATGGAACCCAGAATGAGCGCGGGGGTGATGATAGCGAACATCAACTGGAACATTGAAAATACGTTCTGGGAAACCCAGTAGGCGTAGTTGCTGTTCGTGGCTGAGGTGACGCCTTCGAGCATCTTGAATTTCAAGTTGCCCAAGATACCGGGAATGATGTCAGTGCCATCAGCAAAAATAAAGCTGTAGCCGCACACCACCCAGAGAATCGTCACCAGACCGGTGATGCCGAAACATTGGGCGATGACGGACAGGATGTTTTTCTTGCGCACCAGACCGCCGTAGAACAGCGCGAGGCCGGGCAGCGTCATGAACAACACCAGCGCGGTGCTGGTCATCATCCACGCGTTGTGGCCGGGGCCAGCCACGCCGACCGTCGCCGGGGCGACGACCGTGAGGTTCCCGTTAGTGTCTTTGGTCAAGGATGCGCCGGGATCGCCGTTGCCGATGTAAGCTTCCAAGGCGGAAACCCGTTGATCAATGGAAGCCGCCGGCAAGGCCGGAGCATCAGCCGCCCGCACGCTCAAAGCACTGAACGCGGCGGTAACAATCAAACTGAGGGTAAGAAGATATTTTTTCATGTTCGTTTAAAAAAGTGAAGTTTGTTTGGTTTGGTTGTTAGAGCGCCGAGTCACCTTTTTCCTCGGTGCGGATCCGAACCGATTCTTCCACCGTGGAGATGAACACCTTGCCGTCGCCGATTTTGCCGGTCTTGGCGGATTTGATGATTGCCGCCACCGCTGCGTCCTTTTGGGCGTCCGCGATAACGAGTTCAATTTTGATCTTCGGGAGAAAATCCACGGTATATTCGCTGCCGCGGTAAATTTCCGTGTGACCCTTTTGGCGACCAAAGCCTTTGACTTCGCTGACAGTCATGCCTTCGATCCCGATTTCGCTGAGCGCGTCCTTCACTTCTTCAAGCTTGAACGGTTTGATGATTGCTTCGATTTTTTTCATTATTTAATGGTTTGTTGTATGTGCGCGTTCGGCCAACTAAAAATTGGCTATGCCGGTTTAGCAACGGCGATGCCAACCGCAGTCACCTTCCTGCTGAATCGGTTATTCGCCTTATTTCACGGCCACATCATGCACAATGATTTTTTTTGACCACGACCAATAGAGCTGCGAATTGCGGCTTTTTATCCACGCAAAGAAATTTTCGCCAGCCACGCCATAGCGTATTTTAAACCACACCACACTTGAGTCGCCCTGCCCCGCGACTTAAATTCCCGCCACATGAGCAACACTTTGAAAGAACAAGTCGCCCACACGAACGCCTGGATCACCAAACTCCGCGCTGAAATCGCCCACGTCATCGTCGGGCAAGAAGCCCTCGTGGACCGCCTCCTCGTCGGCTTGCTCGCCAACGGCCACGTCTTGCTCGAAGGCGTCCCCGGCCTCGCCAAGACGCTGAGCGTCCGCACGCTGGCGACTGCCGTGCAGGCGAAGTTCAATCGCATCCAGTTCACGCCCGATCTGCTGCCCGCCGACATTCTCGGCACGTTGATTTACAATCCGCAGGATTCCAAATACCACGTCACGCGCGGGCCGATCTTCGCCAACTTCGTCCTCGCCGATGAAATCAACCGCGCGCCGGCCAAGGTGCAAAGCGCGCTGCTTGAAGCCATGCAAGAGCGACAAGTCACGCTCGGCGGCGAAACGATGAAGCTGCCGTCGCCGTTCCTCGTGCTCGCCACGGAAAATCCGATTGACCAGGAAGGCACGTATCCGCTGCCCGAAGCACAGGTGGATCGCTTCATGTTCAAGGTGATTTTGGATTATCCGAACGAAGCCGATGAACGGAAAATTCTCGACCGCATGGC
>JBAXIY010000040.1:0-20366 GCA_037138135.1 Verrucomicrobiia bacterium | reverse complement strand
GCGCTGGCCATTGATGACTTGACCGTCGCATTTAGCGCGACCACTGCCAGCACCAATGCATCGCCCGCCGCCGTTCCCACCAACGGCATTCTCACCCTCATGACTTACAACGTGAAGGGAAACGGTTCTACCGATTGGAGCACCAACGCGCCGCAGGTTCAGGCCATTGGCCGCGAATTGCTCTATCTCAATCCGGACATCATCACGTTCAACGAAATTCCCTACACCAACACTTGGCAGATGACGAATTGGGTCAAGGCCTTCATGCCCGGATTTTATCTCGCGACCAATTCCGGCACAGACAATTTCATTCGCAGCGTCATCGCTAGTCGATTTCCCATCAACCGCTCCCAGAAATGGCTAGACGGAGCGGACCTAGCTCCGTTTGGCTACACAGCTGCTAATTTCACACGCGACCTGTTCGAGGCGGAAATCAAAGTGCCGAACTGGCCGCTGCCGTTGCACGTTTTTACCACGCACTTAAAATCTACAAGCGGCACGACCTACGCGGATGCCGCCGCCAAGCGCGCCGCCGAAGCTGCCGCTATCACGAATTTTTTCGCCACCAACTATTTTGCCCTCTATCCGACGCATCCGTTCACATTGTCCGGCGATATAAACGATTCAAACACCAACGCAATCGCCATACAGGAACTCATCAGTGCGCCGACCTCTCTGCGCCTGACTAACCCGACCAACCCTTTCACCGGCAGCATCAACAGCTATGATTCCGGCTCTCCAAACGAGCGGATTGATTTTATTTTTCCCTGCACGCTGCTGGCATCAAACGTTGTCTCCAGCCAGGTTTTCCGCACCGACATGCTGAGTCCTTTACCATCCGGTCTGCTAAAATACGACAGCACCAATGCGTCCGACCATTTGCCTGTGCTGATGACGTTTGTCAATCCGTTCAACACACCGTTCCGGCTGCTGTCCATCGCACGGACGAATCAAAGCGTTACGCTGAACTGGGAATCGCAGAACAATCGCACCTTCAACATCGAGACCTCGTCCAACCTGACCGTTTGGACGCCGTTCGTCAGCAACCTTTTGACCACGACCACCAATTCTCCGTATGTCTTCACAACCAACAATATTGCCGACAAGATAAAATTCTTCCGCATCTACCGGGTGCCGTGAGTTTTTTTGATCATATTTCTCGCCGGATCATTTTTCTCTGCTAACTTGCGCCCGACATGATTCGGCTCGTTCTCTTCGATATTGACGGCACGCTGGTCCATACCGGACACGCGGGCACGAAGGCGTTTGCCAAGACGTTCGCAACGGAATTCGACCTGCACCACGGTTCGGAAAAAATGAAGTTCGCCGGCCGCACGGACGTGAGCCTCGTGCGCGAGTTTTTCAAGATTCATGACCTCGATGAATCGCCCGCGCATTTCCGCCAGTTTTTTGCGCGCTACGTTTTCTGGCTCGACCACATTCTCGCGCACAGCACCGGTCACGCGTGTCCGGGTATTTTTGAATTCATCCGCGAGCTACAAAATTTGCCGAATCCGCCGATGCTCGGTTTGCTCACTGGCAACATCCAGCTTGGTGCGGAAATCAAGCTACGTGCGTTTGGCCTCTGGGATTTTTTTGTGATGGGCGGATTTGCGGACGACCACGAAGATCGCAATCACATTGCCGTCGCCGCGCTCGAACGCGGTCGTCGTGTGCTGGCGAAAGATTTGCAGCCGCAGGAAATCATCGTCATCGGTGACACACCGTTTGACGTAAAATGTGGGAAATTCATCGGCGCAAAAACTTTGGCCGTGGCGACGGGCGGCTCGAAGTTGGAAGAATTAAAACCCTGCGGCGCCGACTGGACGGTCGCGGATTTGACAAAGATATCGGCGCAAGAAATTTGCCCGCGCTGAATACGCAATGCCATCAGCGGCTAGGCGGATTTTCGACTAACAAATTCTCGGCAACTGCTCACCACTCGGCATATCGAGGATACGACTGACGCCCAAGGTGCTTTTTACCGTCACTAGCGGGGCGGCTTTTTCGATTACTCGGCCAATCACGACTGAATTCCCGCTGACCTCATGCTGACGGAGAATTGCCAAGACTGACTCAACCTCTTGCGCGGGCACGAACGCCACAAATCGCCCCTCGTTGGCCACGTGGAGGACATCAAGCCCCAGAATTTCACAGGCGGCACTCACATCTTCGCGAACCGGAACCAGTTTCTGTTCAATGGCAATTTTTACGCCCGCCGCCTCGGCAATTTCATTTAACGCGCTAGCCAGTCCACCCCGGGTCAAATCGCGGAGACAATGAATTTCAGTTCCTGCTTTAATCAATTCTAAAATCGGCTCATGCACCGGCGCGGAATCGCTTTCAATCCGGCTTTCAAATTCTAAACCTTCGCGCACAGCCATGATGGCCATGCCATGCCGTCCGAGATCGCCGCTTACAATCACGGCGTCGCCCGGCTGCACGTTTTGCGGCGCGATGTTGAGCGAGTGTTCCAGCACGCCGATGCCGGTCGTGTTGATAAACAATCCGTCGCCCTTGCCTTTGTCCACGACCTTCGTGTCGCCAGTGATGATTTGCACGCCGCATTTTTTCGCCGCATCACGCATCGAACAAACCACGCGCCACAAGGTTTGCATTGGCAAACCTTCTTCAATAATAAATGCGCTAGTAAGATAAAGCGGACGCGCGCCGCTCATCGCCAAATCGTTCACCGTGCCATGAACAGCCATTGAACCGATGTCGCCGCCGGGAAAAAAAATTGGCCGCACGACGTAAGAATCGGTCGTCATTGCGAGACGTCCGAGCGGAACGTTAAATTGCGCCGAGTCGTGGCGTGTATCGAGTAACGGATTGCTGAAGGCCTTGCCAAACACATCTTCCAGCAAACGATGCATCAGTCGGCCGCCGCCGCCGTGCGCCATGAGGACGTGCGGGTATTGCGAAATAGGCAGCGGACACGCCGCGCTGAAATCTGGCGAGTTCATAATGCCCCTACCCTTTCATTCGCACCTTGCCGACGGTAGCGGTAATAAGCAGCGCATGCGCCTTCACTGGAAACCATCGTTGCACCAAATGGATGTTCCGGCGTGCAACGCGTGCCAAACACCGGACATTCGTGCGGCTTTTTTAGTCCCTGCAAAATCAAACCGGCGATGCACTCGGCGGGTTCGTCCACGCAACGATCGGTCAGCTCAAACTTTTTTGCGGCGTCAAACGCGCCGTAAGCTTCGCTCAAGCCGAGGCCGCTTTGCGGAATTTCACCGATGCCTCGCCACTTACGCGGCACAACTTCGAAAACTTTTTTTACCAAATCCTGCGCTGGTTGATTGCCGCCGCGGCTGACGGCGCGGACATATTGATTCTCCACTTCCACCCGGCCTGATTCCAGTTGCTGCACGGTGAACAGGATGCCGTGCAAAACGTCCAGCGGCTCAAAACCGGTCACGACGATTGGCACGCGATATTTTTTTGCGAGCGGAAAATATTCTTCGTAGCCCATCACGGCGCAAACGTGGCCGGCGGCGAGAAACGCTTGCACCTGACAGTTGGGCGAGGACATCAACGCTTCAATCGCCGGCGGCACGAGCACGTGCGAAATGAGCATGGAGAAATTCTTCAACCCTTTTTGCGCCGCCTGATAAATCGCCATCGCCGTCGCCGGTGCCGTGGTTTCAAAGCCCACGCCGAAGAACACCACTTCCTTCTCCGGATTTTGTTCCGCGATTTTTACTGCGTCCAAAGGCGAGTAAATAATCCGCACGTCGCCGCCTTGGGCTTTGACCGAAAGCAAATCCGTCGTGCTGCCGGGCACGCGCAACATATCGCCGAACGAGGTGAAGATGACTCCCGGTCGCGCCGCGATTTCGAGCGCTTGATCAATGACCTCCAACGGCGTCACGCAAACCGGACAGCCCGGACCATGAATCAATTCGATTTGTTTAGGCAACAATTCATCAATGCCATACTTCACGATGGCGTGGGTCTGACCGCCACAAACCTCCATGATTTTCCACGGCCGCGTGGTGATACGATGGATTTCCTGCGCAAACTTTTGCGCCAGCTCAGCGTCACGATATTCGTCGAGAAATTTCATGGCGCAGGCTCCTTCAATTCATCGAGTTCGCCGATTTGCTTCAGGTATTGAAAAACTTTTTGCGCCTCGTCCTCGTCCACCTTGCTCAAGGCAAAACCAACATGAACAATAACGTAATCGCCGATATTCACCTCCGGAACATAGGCGAGGCTGGCCTGCTTCACGACGCCGGAAAAATCAATTCGCCCCATGCGCGTCAACGGATCGTCACCACTGATGCTTACAACTTTTCCGGGAATGGCCAAACACATAATTTATTTCAGGGTTAAACCGCTTTGCGCCGCATAGATTTGTCCCAAGGCAATGCCGCCATCGTTGGTCGGCACGCGCTGCTGCCAATACGGTTGGAAATTTTCCGCGCGCAACCGCGTCACGATGCGTTCGAGCAAATAACGGTTTTGGAAACAACCGCCGCTCAAAACCACGCGTGATTCGCTGAACTGCTGCGCGACGACCACCACCGCTTCCGCCAGCGCGTTGTGAAATTTGGCGGAAATATTCGCCACTGAAACACCGCCATTCACGTCAGCCAGAATTTCATGAATCATCCGCGACCAATCTAGCACGAGGGACGGAGGATGACTGACGAGCGACAGGTCATAACGCTCGTCGGTCTCAACTCCGCCAACGGCAAATTCCAACTCCATGGCCGGCTGCCCTTCGAATCCCATCCGATGGCGCAAGTTGACCAGCGAGGCAACCGCGTCAAACAAGCGTCCCACGCTCGAGGTCGCTGGCGAGTTTAATCGGCGTTGCAGCATCCCTTTCAGCGTGACCATCTCAATCGGCGGCATTTCTCGGAGTGGCGGCAGATGGCTCATTTCAAATGTCGCCTCGCCATATATTTCATATAGCAATCCCAGCGCAGCGCGACGCGGTTCCTTCACCGCCTTGTCGCCGCCAGGTAATCGGAACGGTCGTAGATGCGCAAAGCGGACAACTTTATCTTTTTCAATGCGGAAAAATTCACCGCCCCAAATCGTGCCGTCGGTTCCATAACCGGTGCCATCCCACGCCACGCCGAGTGCAGGTAGTTCAACTTCATTTTCTGCAATACACGACAGCACGTGCGCGACATGGTGCTGCACGCCAATAATTTTTTTACCGCGCTCCTGCGCAAATTTAGTGGAGAGATAATCCGGATGCAAATCCGCAGCAATCCGCGCGGGACCCACGCCGTAGAGCTTTGGCAAATCGGCACAAGCCCGCCGGAAAGCTAAGTTCGCCTGCTCAGTTTCCAAATCACCAAGGTGCTGGCTGATAAAAACATTTTCGCCGACGGCCAGCGCCACTGCATTTTTTAAGTGTGCCCCAACCGCCAGAATAATTTCCGTTTTCCGTTTTCCATTTTCGGATTTTAGGGCAATTGGCAACGGTGCATAGCCACGCGCGCGGCGCAAAATCATTTCGCGATTCAAAACCACCCGAACAATCGAATCGTCTTCGGGGCGGACAACCGGCCGATCGTGAACCAGAAACACATCAGCGATACCCCGTAACCGCACCAGCGCTTCCAACTCATCTGTGCACAGCGGTTCATCGCTCAAGTTGCCGCTCGTGGCCACCACGGGAAATTTTAATTCCGCCATCAGCAGATGATACAGCGGATTGGACGGCAGCATCGCTCCAAGATTGGGATTGTTGGGAGCAACGGCCTTCGCAATTTCCGATTGCTGATTTCCGTTTTGTTTCAGCAATACAATCGGCGCTTCCGGTGAAGTTAGTAGCCGCTCTTCCAAGATTGAAACCTCACAAACTAGTTTTACGCTTGCAAGCGCTGGGAACATAAGCGCCAACGGTTTTTCCTCACGGCTCTTTCGAACACGCAAGCGGCGGACAACATTTTCATTACACGCGTCCGCCAGCAGATGGAATCCGCCGATACCTTTGACGGCAACAATTTTCCCGCGACGGATGGCGTCAGCAGCGGCACGCAACGCGTCATTTCCGCCAAAAATCGCTTCACCGTCGGCATTCCAAAATTCCAATTGTGGACCGCAAACCGGACATGCATTCGGTTGCGCGTGAAAGCGGCGGTCGCTTGGATTTTTGTATTCCGCGCGACACGCCGGACACATCACGAACTTATCCATCGAGGTGTTTGCGCGGTCGTAAGGCAAAGCGTTGATGAGGCTAAAACGCGGTCCGCAATTCGTGCAGTTCGTGAATGGATACCGGTAACGACGGTTGGTTGGGTCGCATATCTCGCGCAAACAATCGGGACACGTGGCGATGTCCGGCAACACAAATGCAATTTTTTCTCCACTGTTTTCACTGGGGCGGATTTCAAAACGGTCAAAACCGACCGGGGCGAGCCAATTCATCTCTAGACTTTGGATATAACTGGCAGAAGGTTTTTCCGTTTGCAGGCGGCGGATGAATTGCTCCAACTGCGGGCGCCGACTCTCCGCTTCGACAAAAACACCTTCCGGCGAATTATTGACCCAACCAGTGACCGCCAGTTCGTTGGCAAGCCGATGCACGAATGGACGAAACCCTACGCCTTGCACCGCGCCACGCAAGGCGAGTTTGACGCGAACGCGTGGTTGAGATTGGGTTTGATTCTTCATTTGGTTTCCCGTCACCAAAGCGTGCCGACACTGTATTTTCAGCCGGTTTTCACGATGCAACCTTACATCTCTTGGTAAAGCACAACCGCAAATTGCTATCTGGCCGGAATGGTTTGATTTTCCAGCGCAGCCGGTTCACGTTGCAGTGCGTCAATGCACGAAGTTTCCATCATGACCGAAGCATTGCGGATGGCGATGGACGCCGCGAAATCCGCCGGCGCGACACGTGTGCTGAAATTGCGTCTGCGCATCGGCACCTTGAGCGGCGTGGTGCCGGAAGCTCTACGCTTCGCTTTTGACGCGGTTTGTCATGATACGATGGCACAGGGCGCGACGCTGGAAATTGAAACAGTGCCGGCTGCCTGCTGGTGTGCGGCCTGTCAGGCGGAGTTTGAATGTGAGAATTTTTTTAACGAATGTCCCCATTGCCACGATGTAAGCGGCGAGTTGCGGCGCGGGCGGGAATTGGAAATCGCCGACGTGGAGACTTCATAATATGTGTCAAGAATGTGGCTGCGGCAGTGGCGGTGGCGACGTGAAAATCGGCGCCCACTCGCATGAAAATGAACACCATCATCACGGCCACGAGCATGAGCACACACACAGCCATGAACATCACGACCATGGTCATGGACACGATCACGCTCAGGGCAAGCAGACGCTTAATCTCAACCGTTCGCTGATGGAGAAAAACGCCCTGTTGGCCGAGCGGAATCGTGGGTTTTTCCACGCTAAAAAACTGCTCGTGCTGAACGTCGTTTCTTCGCCGGGCTCAGGTAAAACCACTTTCATCCGCGAGACGGCCGCAAAGCTGGGCGCGAGTTTGCGCGTCGGTGTGATCGTCGGCGATCTCGCCACAGATAATGATGCCGCGCGTTTACGCACTGCGGGGATTCCCGTCGTGCAAATCACCACGGGAACCGTGTGCCATCTGGATGCGGACATGATCTCCAAAGCGACAGCGCAACTTGATTTGGACAAGCTCGACGTGCTCGTCATCGAGAATGTCGGCAATCTCGTCTGCCCAGCCGACTACGATCTTGGTGAAGATTTACGCGTGGTGCTTTTATCTGTGACCGAAGGTGAAGACAAGCCGCTGAAGTATCCGCCAATGTTTCATTCGGCTAATGTCGCGGTGATTACGAAGTGCGACATGGCAACCGCCGCCGGTTTCAACCGCGATCTGGCGCTCGCCAATCTCCATCGCGTCAGTCATCACGCGCAGGTTTTTGAGTTGTCGTCCAAGACAGGCGATGGCATGCAGGCGTGGCTGGATTATTTGGCGAAACAGCGCGCCGCGGTGAATGGTAAATAAAGTTTCGCCGGACGAATCTAATTCGTTTTTGCCGCCCGGCAGAATTCTTGAATTTTTTCTACAGCTTCGACAAAACTGCTTTGGACGGTGGGGGAAAAGTCTTCGCGGAAACTCAAGTCCACGGCGGGAATCGTGAGCCACCAAGCTTCCGGCACATGGCCAAAGACATCGCGGGAAATCGCCAGCATCGTGCGTGGATCGGCGGCATGCGCCATGAGCTGCGAGGTCTCGTTCGGTTCCAGTTTGCGCCACTGCACCTGATCAGGCGCGTCCACGGCGGCGTCTACAAAAATAACTGTTTCCGCCCGCGAAATCGGCGCGGCCAGTTCGGGCGTAAGCAGCGGGCAAATGAGCGTGCGCACGCCGGGCAAGAGCAAATTGCCAACCGCCTCGGCCACGCGCGGACCGACGCCATCATCGCCACGCAACGTGTTGCCGTAGCCGATGACAAGCACTTCCGATTTAATTGAAACTTCGCAATCCATAAATTTAAACCGGCAGAGAAACGACCAACCCTCGCTTCCCCGCCGTTGATTTTGTCCAACTCAAACAAAAATCAGCCGCGCGCCACTTCGTTCAGCACCGAGCCATCAGGCGCGATCAATTGCACGTGCAGCGGCATCTGGCCAACGGCATGCGTCGAACAGCTCAAGCACGGATCATAACAGCGGATGCCGTGCTCAACGCGATTGAGCATCGGCTCGGAGATTTGCTGATTTTTTTCATGAACATAATGCCGTGCAATCTGCGCCACGGTTTGATTCATCGCCAAATTGTTTTGGCCGGTGGCGACGATGAGATTTACCTTTTGCAACAGGCCGTTGCGATCCACGGTATAATCATGGAATAACGTGCCGCGCGGCGCTTCGCTCACGCCCACGCCCCGCAGACAATTGATGCCAGCATCGGCACGGAGATCACCACTGGATAATTCAGCGTCGTCCATGTAGTGCTCGACGTATTCAATACTCGCTAAAATTTCAATCAACCGCGCGTAGTGATACAGAAACGACGACGTGACCGCGCCGTGTCCGAGCTTCTTGAATTTCTTCAACTCGGCTTCCGCCTGCGGCACGCCCATCTGTTCGCAAACGTTGAGGCGCGCCAGAGGGCCGACGCGATAGATGCCCGCCGGAAATCCAAGCGGTTTGTAATAGGGCGATTTGAGATACGACGAGCTTTGCACGGATTCGCCGATGTAGTCGGCATAATTCAGCGCGTCAATCTGGTCGGCAATGATACTGCCGCTGCTGTCGGAGAACCGGAGCTTGCCACCATGATGCTCCCAAGTGCCGTCTTCCGCGACGAGTCCCATGAAGAGCGACGGAAAATTTCCGTAAATTTGAATCTCGCGCTGATGCGTTTCCATAGTTTTCTGCCAGAGATCAAACGCGATTTTTGTGGTGGCGTAAGCTTCCGGCAGCCACGCGCGGATTTTCGCGCGGCCTTCCGCACTGAGCGCTGAACGCACACCGCCGGGAACCGCCCACATCGGATGAATTTTTTTGTCGCCGAGAATTTCTATGATTTCCTGACCGAACTGGCGGAGACGGATGCCCGCGCGGGCCAATTCTTTGTTCGACGCAATCAAACCAAAAACATTGCGCTGGGCCTGAGGCGAATCCCAGCCGAGCAGAAAATCGGGCGCGCTCAAATGAAAGAAACTCAACGCGTGCGATTGGATAATCTGACCGAGGTTCATCAACCGGCGCAATTTATCAGCGGCGGGTGGAATGCTGACGGCCATCAGCGCGTCGCCCGCTTTGGCCGAGGCCAGCGTGTGACTCACCGGACAAATGCCGCAAATGCGCTGCGTGATGCCAGGCATTTCCGTGTAAGGCCGACCCTCGCAAAATTTTTCAAAGCCGCGAAATTCGACGACGTGAAATTCCGCGTCGGCGACATTGCCGGCATCGTCCATGTAAATGCTGATCTTGGCGTGACCTTCAATGCGAGTCACCGGATCAATGATAATGCGTTTTGACATAACAAATTTTCAGCCGAATTTTAATTGTTCACCTTCTTGTTTGGGTGTGGTCCCAGCCAACAGTTGCGCGACCAACTCCTTGATGCGCGCGGCGGGCGGCGGGCAACCGGGTAAAAAATATTCAACAAAAACCATTTCGTGAACGGGCCGCACGCGTGCAAGAAGTTGCGGCACGATGCCATCGGCCTTGGGCACGGCGGGATTATTTTGCGCGCTATCAATGTAGGCGCGTTGCAAAACATTGTCCGCGTTATCAATGCCGAACGTGTTACGCATTGCGGGAACATTGCCGGTCACGGCGCAGTCGCCGAAGGACACCAGCACTTTGGTGCGAGCGCGAATCTTGTGGAGGATTTCCAGATTGTCCTCGTTGCAGACCGCGCCTTCGATGAGGCACAAATCCACGTTTTCGGGATAATCCTTCATATCCACGACGGGGCTGTAAACCAGATCCACGGCATCGGCGAGATCAATGAGAAACTCATCGAGGTCGAGAAACGACATGTGGCAGCCAGCGCAGCCGCCCAACCAAACTGTGGCTAAACGAATTTTCATATTTTATATTTATTCAACGGCTACCCATTCTTTCTTTTCGCGGGCGTTGACGATGAATTCTAATTTATCGCGGTCGTGTTGCATCTCACCGGTGGCCGAACCTTTTTGGAACAGCGCGCCGGTCGGACAAGCCATGACGCATTTGCCGCATTCGGTGCAGGAATCCGAATCGCCCCACGGCTGGTTAAGATCGGTGATGATTTTTGAATTACCGCCGCGACCGGCGATATTCTTCGTGCCGGCGCCTTCGATGTGCCAACAAACACGAACGCAGCGCGAGCAAAGCACACAGCGATTATGATCCATGCCAAAGAGTCGGTGCGTCGTATCCACCGTCCATTTTGGAAATGTATATTCATAACGGACGTGCGCCATGCCCTGCGAATACGCGAGCGTCTGCAATTCGCAATGGCCGTTGGAAACACACACCGCGCAGACGTGATTGCGTTCGGCGAACAACAGTTCGAGAATCATGCAACGATATTTCCGCAGCCGCTCGCTGTTCGTTTGAATCTCCATGCCTTCGGCAACTTTGGTGGTGCAAGCCGGTAACAGCTTTGCGGTGCCGGTGATTTCAACAATGCACAACCGGCATGCACCGACATCATAAACGCCTTCGAGATGACATAACGTTGGGATTTTGATGCCCGCCTCGGTCGCGGCTTGCAAAACGGTCGCGCCTTCTTCAGCCGTGATTTGCTTGCCGTCAATGGTCAATGTTTTAACAGCCATAAAATTTATTTCGTAGCGAGTTCAGGTTGTTGCGCGACGCCGTTTGAATGCGGACCAAACGGATCAGGTTGAAGCAATTCTTCGTATTCCTTGCGGAAATATTTCAACGTGCTAACCACCGGATTTGGCGCGGTCTGACCGAGTCCGCAGAGGCTCGTATTTTTCACCATATCGCACAGCTCTTCCAGCTTCGCCAAATCGCGCGCGGTGGCTTTGCGCTGCGTAATTTTTTCGAGCAGATTGAACATCTGCACCGTGCCCGCGCGGCAGGGAATGCATTTGCCACAAGATTCCTCCATGCAAAACTCCATGTAAAACTTGGCGATCTCCACCATGTTCGTGCTGTCATCCATCACGACCATGCCGCCGGAACCCATGATAGAGCCGAGCTTGTTCAGCGATTCATAGTCCACTGGGGTATCGAGATAATCCGCTGGAATACAACCGCCCGAAGGCCCGCCAGTCTGGACCGATTTCACTTGGCGACCATCGGGAGCACCGCCGCCCATTTCCATAATAATCTGCCGTAGCGGAATACCCATCGGCACTTCGATAAGGCCGTTGTTTTTGATTTTTCCCGTGAGCGCGAAAACTTTAGTGCCCTTGCTCTTCTCCGTGCCGATGCTCGCATACCATTTTCCGCCCTTGTTAATGATGGCGGAAATGTTGGCAAATGATTCGACGTTGTTGATAAGCGTCGGGCAACCCCACAACCCGCTTTCTGCCGGAAACGGCGGACGCGGACGCGGCGTGCCGCGCTTGCCTTCAACCGACGCCATGAGCGCGGTTTCTTCGCCACACACAAACGCACCCGCACCGATGCGTATATCCACGTTGAAATTGAAAGGCGTTTCAAAAATTCCCGCGCCAAGTAGCCCCAGCGCTTTGGCTTGCTTAATAGCGGTTTGCAACCGTGAAATGGCCAGCGGATATTCAGCGCGCACATACAGATAGCCCTGATCTGCACCAACAGCGAAGGCGGCAATCGCCATTCCTTCGAGCACAATGTGCGGATCACTTTCCAAAACGCTGCGATCCATGAACGCGCCGGGATCGCCTTCGTCACCGTTGCAGACAATATATTTTTTAGCACCGGGCGACTTCGCCACCGTGCCCCATTTCAATCCGGTCGGAAAACCGGCGCCGCCGCGACCGCGCAATCCGCTCTTCGTCACTTCCTCGACAACTTGCGACGGTTGCAACTCCGTCAGCACGTGATGCAGCGCCTTGTAGCCACCAATCGCGATGTAATCCTCGATGCGTTCTGGGTCAACAATGCCGCCATTCGCGCGCACGATACGCATCTGCTTGGCAAAAAACGGATGGTCAGGGTCGCCCACTTGAACGTCGCAGGCGCCGCCTTTGAGTGAACCAACAATGGCGGCTGCGTTCTCCGGCTTTACAAATTCAAACAGTTTTTCCTTGGCGCTCAACCCATCCACGCCAATGAGCGGGCCTTGACCGCAAAAACCCATGCAGCCAACGCGGCGCACTTCGACCTCCGCATCCATGCCCTGCGCTTTAACCTCGGCTTCGAGATTTTTTTTAATCATGTCCGCCTGCGAAGACATGCAGCCGGCCGACATGCAAGTGCGCAAGGTGATTTTTTTCCGGGAGCCAATATGTTTTCCGGCAATCGCAGTGAGATCGTCTAATTGCATAATTCAAATCCAGGTTTTAATTTTTTCGAGCGCCAATTCGGGAGTTTGTTTTGGCGCGACGTGGCCGTCGTAAGTCACCGCTGGCGCAATGCCACACGCACCAATACAGCGGGCCGTAAGCAATGAAAGTTTGTTATCCGCCGTCGTCTCGCCGGACTTGATTTTATATTTTTCCTGAATGCCGCTGATGATTTTGTCTGCGCCCTTCACGTAACACGCCGTGCCAAGACAGACGACGCAGGTGTGTTCGCCCTGCGGCTTGAGTTGGAAGAAATGATAAAACGTCGCAACTCCATAAACTCGGCTCGGCGGCAGCTTGAGTTTGGTCGCGACAAACAACAGAAGATCGTCTTCAAGAAAGCCGAAAAGCTCCTGCGCCTTGTGCAAAACTTCAATCAAAGCATCTTGACGGAACTGATGCTTCTTCATGTGAACTTCCAGAATCTTGAAGCGTTTGTCCCCGCTGGCGTGCTTCAGCAAAGCTTGGATTTTATTTTTCTGCGGCGTAGCAACGGCGGCATTCATAGTTAATAATACTGTTTTTCTTACGTTGTTTAATTAACACTGCTAAACAAGAAATTTCCACCACCACGCTTGGTAAACAAACACCATAATTTGTTTTTTCAATCCAACGCCGCCGGTGATTGCAAAAAATGGGCATCTATTTCCAATTTTTGCGATGCCTTCATCCCGATTTCTGAATTAGATTAATCACTAGTAAGCCTTCTATAGATTATATATATAAATCTATCTTGAAGACACAGGCTGGCGCTTTCGGACGCATGACCAGACAACAACGACAAAAGAACTCATTTATGTTACCTGATTACATCCTCGAAAAGTTTCCTATGACGGCCAAGCTGCGTGACGGCACGACCGTCACCATCCGCCCCATCGGCAAGCGTGATGTGAGAAAGCTACAAAAGTTTTTGCTGGGTGTGCCCGAAGAGGAACGCCTATTCATCAAGCAACCCATTTTTGACCTCACTGTGGTTCAGCAATGGTGTAAGCACGCGGACTTCGACCGTAATTTGCCGCTGCTTATATTGCATGGCCAGAAAGTCATCGGCGAAGCCACGCTCCATCAACGGTTCGGCGGTTGGAAACGCCATATCGGCATGATTACTTTGCTCACGCATCCGGAATATCGCGGGCGCGACGTCTCGAAACTGCTCATCGGCGAGCTGATTGAAATCGCCAAACACTGTGGTCTGCGCCGACTCGAAGCCGAAGTCAACGGCGAACGCAAGATCGCGCTGCAAGTTCTTTCCCAATTCGGTTTTAGCGAGCTCATGCACCTCGACGACTATGTCCTTGATATGAAGGCTGTCACCCACGATTACGTTCTGCTCGGACTGAATCTTAAAACGGATGAAGAGTATCTAGGCGTGGGCGGTTGAAGGCAATTGTGGGAAACCACACACCGAACACCACTTTGATTTTTAATATATGACCACTCAAAAGATATCCGAAAACTACAGCGCCCAACGCGCGCTACCAGCCAAAGGCATGGACTGGCTGCACAACCCAATTTTCAACAAAGGCACAGCCTTCACCGAAGCAGAACGCGATGCGCTAGGTTTGCGCGGTTTATTGCCGCCGCATGTTCAGACGATGGCAGAACAAGTGCAGCGAGTGATGAATAACTTCCGTAGCAAGTCGAGCGATCTGGAGCGCTACATTCAACTGGCCGGCTTGCAGGATCGCAACGAAACGCTGTTTTACCGCGTGGTGATGGATCATCTGGAAGAAATGATGCCGATCATTTACACGCCGACCGTTGGCAAGGCGTGTCAGGAATTCGGCCACATTTTTCGTCGGTCGCGCGGCTTCTATATTTCCAGCAACGATCGCGGGCAGATGGAGAAAATGCTGCACAATTGGCCGACGCGCGACGTGAAAGTCATTGTCGTCACCGACGGTGAACGCATTCTGGGTCTTGGCGATTTGGGCGCATCCGGCATGGGCATTCCTATCGGCAAGCTGTCGCTCTACACGGCGTGCGCCGGCATCAATCCCACACAATGCCTGCCCATCACAATTGACGTTGGCACGGACAACGAGGCGCTGCTGATAGATCCGCTCTACACCGGCCTGCGGCAAAAACGCATTCGCGGCGAGGCTTACGACGCGATCATTGAGGAATTCATGGTCGCCGTTGAAAAGAATTTTCCTGGCGTGCTAGTCCAGTTTGAAGATTTCGGAAACAGCAATGCCTTCCGCCTGCTGGCCCGCTACCGCGATCAAGCCTGCACGTTCAACGACGATATCCAAGGCACCGGTTCCGTGGCGCTCGCAGGAGTTTTGTCCGCGTTGCATCTCACCGGTGGAAAACTGAGCGATCAGCGCGTGCTGTTCCTCGGCGCGGGCGAGGCCGGCATCGGCATCGCCGAGAATATTGTCAACGTGCTTGTCGAAACCGGACTGACGCCAGAGGCAGCCCGCAAACGCTGCTGGTTCGTGGATTCCAAAGGTCTCATCGTCAAGAGCCGGACCGATCTCAGCGCCCACAAACAGCATTACGCCCACGATCATACGACCTGCACTGATTTATTTTCGGCGGTCAAATCGCTTAAGCCCACCATGCTTATCGGCGTGTCCGGCCAGCCCAAGACGTTCACGCAGGAAATTGTCAAAACCATGGGCAGCCTCAACCAGCGGCCGGTAATTTTTGCGCTGTCTAATCCGACTTCCAAAGCCGAATGCACCGCCGAAGAGGCTTACACATGGACTGAAGGCCGTGCGGTATTCGCCAGCGGCAGTCCGTTTGCCCCAGTAAAAATAGGAGAGAAAACGCTCGTGCCCGGCCAAGGCAACAACGCCTACATTTTTCCCGGCGTTGGTTTGGGGATTGTCAGCACCGGCGCCCGGCGCGTGACCGAATCCATGTTCATCGCCGCCGCGCGCACACTGGCCTCGCTCATTCGCGAGAACGAACTTGCCGAGGGTCGCGTGTATCCGGCATTGAATCGCATCCATGAAGTTTCCCACGCCATCGCGGTCGCCGTTGCCGAGGAAGTATTTGCCCATAAGCTAAACACACGGCCAAAACCCGCCGACCTATCCGGCTATATCCGTTCGCAGATGTTCAAGCCGGAGTATGCCACCAACTGCCCAAGCCTTGGCTAGGCTGCGGCCAACGGCAAATAGGTCTGCCAAATCAGCACAAACGCGCTGGCGAAATCACCGGGGGTTTCGCGCACCCATTGCGTCACGGCGGCGGGCGCGAACCACGCGCCAGTTTCAATCTCATCCGGATGCAGGGTGAATGGCCCCTCGCTGGCGCAGCGGTAAATCCAGCAGAATTCCCAACCCGTTTCCCGACACGCATCGAGCTTGAATAACCGTTGCGGTGTTTGCGGCAAAGACAGGCCGATTTCCTCGCGCACCTCGCGCACGGCGCAGACATCGTAAGCCTCGCCGGTGTCAAGATGACCGGACGCCGATGAATCCCATTTGCCGGCGGCGATATCTTTTTTTAGCGAACGCTTCTGGAGAAACACTTCACCCCGCGCGTTGAACACCAGCACGTGCACGGCGCGATGCCACAGCCCGCGCGCATGCACCTCCCGGCGCGGCGCCTGGCCGATCACTTCGTCGCGCTCGTTGACGACATCAAAAATTTCTTCGCTCATGCTGGATTTGGAACAAAAAAATGCCCCGAACTTTTGTCCGGGGGCAAGGGGATTTGGTCGGCAAGGCTCCGGTTCAACCGAGGCCGAATTCCGAGCGCGCCATGACGCCCAACTGTTTTTCCGCTGTCGGGGTCAGGCTGGTGAACAGCATTGAAATGTGATAACCGGAATGTTTGCTGCCGGTGCACGCGACGACGACGCCGTGGCAGGCAACCGGCTGGCCGGACGCAGGCGACTGAAGCGAGACCGTCATCTCGGACCATTCCTTGAACGGCGTGGGACTGCAAAACTCGATGCCGTTCTTGTGCACGGAAACCTTGTCCGCACAAAGATCCAGCGCCGATTGGCGGCCGGAAACACTGACGGAGTTTTCCATTGAACCCAGACTGCTGATTTTCTTCGCACTCATAAGTAATTCACACTAGCACGGCCACGTTCGCCGTCAAATTTAAGTTTTTCACCACTCAATCACCGCCGCGCCCCACGTCAGGCCCGCGCCGAACACGACGAGCAAAATCAAGTCGCCGCGCGAGAGTTTACCTGAATGCACCGCCTCGTCCAGCGCGATGGCGACCGAGGCAGCGGAGGTGTTACCGTATTTTTGAAGATTGATAAAAAGCTGTTCCGGCGTGGCTTTGAGCCGTTCGCCGACGGCATCCACGATGCGCTGGTTGGCCTGATGCGGTATGACACACTTCACTTTCGTGATGTCAATTTCGCAACGGCGCATCGCTTCGGTCGCGGCAGAAACCATCGCGTTGACGGCATTCTTGAAAGTTTCCTTGCCATCCATGCGCAAGTAATGATGACCAGCCGCGACGGATTCTGCAGTAGCGGGGCACGCGCTACCGCCGCCGGGCATCGAAAGCAAATCCGCCTTGTTACCATCCGCACCCATGACCGCCGTGAGCAAACCGTGGGAATTTTCGCGATGCTGCAAAATCGCCGCGCCTGCGCCGTCGCCGAACAGCACGCAGGTGTTACGATCCTGCCAGTTCACAATGGATGAAAGTTTTTCCGCACCGATGACGAGCACGGTTTCATAGGTGCGCGATAAAATGAATTGCTGCCCGATTTCCAGCGCATAAATGAAACCCGAGCACGCCGCCTCGATGTCAAACGCGGCCGCGCGCAATGCGCCGATTTTCCGTTGCACCAGACACGCGGTCGAAGGAAACGGCATATCCGGCGTGAGCGTCGCCACGATGATGAGATCGATTTGGTCAGCGGTGACGCCCGCCATTTTCATCGCGCGCTCGGCGGCTTTGGCCGCCAAGTCGGAGGTGAATTCGTCCGCCGCCGCGATGCGCCGCTCCTTGATGCCGGTGCGCGTGGTGATCCATTCGTCAGTCGTCTCGACCAGTTTTTCTAAGTCAGCATTGGTCAGAATGCGTTCCGGCACATACGAACCGACGCCGGCGATGGAGCATGGACGACCGACAAAATTATGTTGGGCGCGGGGATTCTTCATGGATTCGGCAACGGGGTTTCGGCGTTGAGAATTAAATTAGCGGCGGCAATGTCGCGGGCGATGGTCTGGTTGATCTGTGTTTTCACCGCGTTGGCCGTGACGCGAATGGCGCTAGTCACGGCCCGTTCACGCGCCGAAGCATGCGCCTTGAACACCAGACCGTTGAAGCCTAGCAGCGGGGCGCCACCGTAAACTTCTGGATCCATGCGGCGGCGGATAGTGTGAAATGCGCCTTTGGCGAGATACGCCCCTAGCTTGCGCTGCGTGGTGTGCATCAATTCGCGCTTGAGCATGGAAAACATCGCCACGGCCAGGCTTTCGATACTTTTCAAAACGATGTTGCCTACGAAACCGTCGCACACAACCACGTCCACACGGTCCTTGAACAAGTCATGCCCCTCAACGTTGCCAATGAAATTCAAATCCAGTTTTTTACAAAGCCGGAACGCTTCGAGCGTAAGATCGTTACCTTTGGAGTCCTCCGAGCCGATGCTCAAGATGCCGACGCGAGGGTTTTTACGCTTCAATACTTCGCGCGAATAGACGCTGCCCATCACGGCAAACTGCGCGAGGTGCAACGGCTTGCATTCGACATTTGCGCCCGCATCCAGCAACACAAATTCGTTGTTTAGACGGGGAATCACCGTAGCGATACAACCGCGATCTACGCCGGCAATGCGGCCGACCTTGAAAGTTCCGGCGGCAAAAATCCCACCGGTGTTGCCGAGGGAAATGAGCGCGTCAGCCTTGCCTTCACTGACGAGTTCGGCGGCACGGACGATGGAGGAATCCTTTTTCTTGCGGAGCGCAATGACCGGCTTGTCCTCCATCTCCACGACCTCGGTGGTATGAATGATGCGAACACGGTGATCGCGAAAGCCGCGCGCTGGCAGCGCCGCATGAATGTCGGCCTTGTTGCCGACGAGGTAAATGGACGTGATATCCTTGTTTTCTTCCAGCGCGCCTTTCACGCCGGCGATGATGACCCCGCAACCGTGGTCACCACCCATGACATCCACTGCGATTCGCATGATAGTTTTTAGTTTTTAATTTTTAGTTTTAAGTTGAAAAACCGTCGCCGGTTGCTCTAACTCAAAATTCAAAACTTAAAATTAAAAACTGCTTACGCGCCCGCCGTGATGGTCAAAACCTGGCGGCCTTTGTAGAAACCGCAGGCGGGACATACGCGGTGCGGCATGGCCGGCGCGTCGCATTGCGGGCATTTGCCCAATTGCGGAAGTTTTAGCACGCTGTTGTAAGCGCGGCGCATACGCTGCCGGCTGGTCGATGGTTTTCTTTTTGGAACGCCCATAAATTCTATTTAATTTTCAGTTTGTTTAGTTCCGCCCACACGTCCAAAGCTGATGGCTCACCAGCTTCGGCGTCGGGCACAACGCTTTTTTTCTTCAATCCCGCACACTCCGGTTTGCACAACGGATGTTGCGGAAAGTTGAGCAGCATATCTTCCCGCACGAACGGCGTCAAGTCCACACAATCGCTCTCGACGGACACCTTGTCCTCGCCTTCCAGCGGCAAATGCGCGGCCCAACCGGTCAACTTCAACTCGGTTTTGAACTTTTTCAGGCAACGACCGCACTCGCAAGTCAGCGGCAACGTCAGCGAACCCGTCGCGAGCACGGCATCGTGCAGCAATTCCACAGACAAATCGTAGCGCAATGGTTTTTCAGTGTGGATCAGCTCGTCGTTCACGCCCAAATCCAACTCCGCCAACGACAATTCGCCTTTCAGCTGAATGCCGTCTTCTTCCAAGTGGCGAAGATTGATTTTTAAGGACATTTTGTTTTGCCACCGAGTCACAGAGAACACAGAGTGAAAAAATCTCTGTGCGCTCTGTGACTCTGTGGCTATTTATTTCTTGTTTAGCTTTGCCTTCAGCGCGATTTGCACATTCGGCGGCACGAATGGCCGCACATCGCCGCCCAGTCGCGCGATTTCCTTCACAATGCGCGAACTCAAAAACGTATACGTATCCTTCGGCATCATGAAAATCGTTTCAATTTTTTCATCCAGCTTGCGGTTCATCAGCGCGAGCTGGAACTCAAATTCAAAATCCGACACGGCGCGCAGCCCGCGCACGATAGCTTGTGCCTTTTGCGCTGCGACATATTCTACCAGCAAGGTGCTGAACGAATCCGTCTCCACATTCGGCAGCTTGGCCACGGCTTTTTTCGCCAGCGCCACGCGTTCGGCGAGCGTGAAGAGCGGATGTTTGCTCTCGTTTTCCGCGACGGCGACGATGACGCGGTCGAATAATTTCGCTGCGCGCTGAATGACGTCCAAATGGCCGTTGGTCAGCGGATCAAAACTGCCGGGATAAATCGCGGTGCGCTTCATTCAGTTTTTA
>JBAXIY010000039.1:0-20653 GCA_037138135.1 Verrucomicrobiia bacterium | reverse complement strand
GCGACGGCCTTCCACCGACTTGCGACGGCTAAAAGCCGGTTTGCGCGGGTATTTTCCCGTTTGCGATGGGTTTTGGCGGGGTGACGATGGCCAAAAAGCGACAGTTTAGCCCTTCCCGGCCCCCTCGACCAGCACCGTCGGTGCGGCATATTTGTAATGAACCAGGCCAAACCAGCCCTAGCTCCGTAGGAGCGACATATCCCGACGATGCCGCTCCTACGGAGCTTGAGATGATCCAGAGAATGCGATACTACAAAGATTCCGCACCGACGGTGCTGGGGAACTAACCCGCTACGCCAAAAACAGGCTCGACACGCGGGCGGGGCGGAAATAGCGTTCGGGGATGTGAAGTCGAATTTAGCACAAAAAGATGTTTGTCTGCATTGAACATTCATGAGGAATTCATTCATCATTATTTTTACGCTTCTTCTTGTTAGCTGTAAAAGTTCACAACCTGCTAGCGATTCCGTCGAAATCACCGCAGACCGTGCTTGGCATTTAGCGGCTATTTATGACATGCAGTATATTTCCTGTAGCGGTGGTGTTGGTGACGTAGTCGCAAAAGGTAATTATTGGGAAGTTCCTGTTCACGTCGATTTGGTTAGCACAACTCTAGGTAACATTCGTGTTAATCGGCATACTGGCGATGTTTCGTATGGCTGGCGGCATCCTGAAGTTTCAGCCAAAAGTCTTGATCAGTGGTTTACATCCGCCACGAACGGAATCGTGCTGCCCAACTCGGAGGCAGACGAAAAAAGCCCTTCGCCGAAATAAAAAAACGCCCCGCGATTGCTCGCGGGGCGTTTGGTGTTTACAGATTTATTTCACGCGCCAACGCTGGCGAGTTCTTCGTTCGTCTCCACGTTCACGATCTTGAACTGTTCGGCGTGCATGCCGGTGTCCGCGCGGAAGGACAGCTTGCCGAAGTAACGTTTCTCCATCTCGATGAGATGTTTTTCGTCCTCGGTGCGGAGCCGTTCCAGCACGGTCGGATGCACGACGATGCGTAACTGGAAATCGCTTTCGTCGCGCGTGCGTTTCTTGAGGAGTTCCTGCAACTTGCGCTGGATCTCCACGCTCATGGTGGTGGTGGACTTGACCTTGCCGCGACCTTTGCAATACGGACAATCGTCATACACGGCAGCGCGCACGCTTTCGCTGTGGCGCTGACGGGTCATTTCCATCAAACCCAATTGCGAGATGGGTAGGATGTGGGTCTTGGCTTTGTCGCGGCGCAAACCATCGCGCATCTTGTTGTGGACGGCCTGCCGGTCGCGCCCGGATTTCATATCAATGAAGTCGAGCACGATGAGGCCGCCCATGTTGCGCAAACGCAATTGGCGCGTGATTTCCTCGGCGGCTTCGAGATTCACTTTGAGGATGAGCGCGTCCTGATCTTTGCCGCCTTTGTGACGGCCGGTGTTCACGTCGATCGCCACGAGCGCTTCGGTTTCATCAATGACGATGGCGCCGCCGCTCTTGAGATTCACCTGTCGCGAGAAGGTGTTTTCCAATTGTTTGCTAACGTTGAAGCGGTCGAAAATCGGCTGCGCTTCGGTGTAGAGCTTGATCTTGCTGGCGGAACGTTTGGAAATCTTCTGGATGATGTCGCGCATGCGGTCGTGCGCCTTCTGGTTGTCCACGACGATGCGTTCGACGTCTTCGGTAAGAAAATCGCGCACGGTGCGTTCAATCAAATCCGGCTCCTGAAACACGCAGGTCGCCATGGGCTGCTTCTTGATGCGTTCCTGAATCGAGTTCCATTCCTCAACGAGAAACGCGAGGTCGCGCACGAAGTAACGGAGCTGCTGACCTTCGCCGGCGGTGCGCATGATGACGCCCATGCCATCGGGAATGTGCAGTTCGCGGAGAATTTTCTTGAGGCGCTTGCGCTCCTCGGGATTTTCAATCTTGCGGGAAATACCGCTTTGATCCGAGTTCGGCAACAGCACGAGGAAACGTCCGGGCAAAACCAAGTTGGTCGTGACTCGCGGGCCTTTCGTGCCGATGGGGCCTTTCGTGACTTGCACAATGATGTCGGCGCCGGGTGAATAGAGGCGCGGAATGTCCTTCTGCGTGATCTTCGGGCGTTGCGGACGGCGGCCTTGATTTTCACGCTCGACGATTTCAACGCCGCTGTCGAACTGATTCGGCACGATGTCCCAGTAATGCAGGAACGCGTTTTTCTCAAAACCGATGTCCACGAACGCGGCCTTGAGGCCGTCTTCGAGATTGCGGACGCGGCCTTTGAAGATGCTGCCGACGAGGCGTTCTTCCGTTGTGCGCTCGATGTTGAATTCCTCCAACTTGCCATCTTCGGTGACGGCCACGCGCGTTTCGAGCGTCTCGGCATTGATGATGACTTCCTTGTGGAGTTTCTTTTCGGGGCGAATGAGCCGCTGAACTTTTTTAACAATGTTTGACGCAGCGGTAGTGATAGTCTCAAGCAAACCCTTCGGCTGCTCGGGAATTTTCACCGGCGCGAACGTCTCCTCTGCAACCGGCGCGATGGGCGCGGCTTCCGGTTTGTGCGGATGCGCGTGGGCATGTTCCGGATGCGACGCGGCGGTCTCGGGTTTGCCTTCGGGCGGCAGACCAGCGGCGACGTTTTCGGCGCGTTCAATTTCGTTTTGGTGACGTTTCTCAAACAGGCGCTCCTGTCCGCCTTGTTCGGTGACGACGTCGGCGCGGGCTTCCAGCGCGTCGCGGTCAGTTTTTTGATGGGCGGGATTCAAGCCGCCTTTGGGTTTGAAGCGCATACCGCGGCGGCGCCGCGAGAAGTTATTGCTCATAATTAATTAGTATCCCCTTCGATGGATGTGGATGTTTTGCATCAAGCCCACGGCGATCAACGAGCACAGCACTGAAGACCCGCCATACGATAGCAGCGGCAGTGGCACACCCGTCACAGGCATGATGCGAATGTTCATTCCGATGTTAATAAAAACGTGGCTGAAAATGAGCGTCACTACGCCCACCGCCACGAGCTTGCCCAGGCGGTCGCGCGCCTGGCCGGCGATTCTCAATCCGGTGAAGAGAACCACCGCATACAGCGCCAAGACAATGACGCTGCCAACGAAACCTTCCTCCTCGGCGATTACCGAGAAAATGAAGTCGTTGTGTGCCACCGCCCGCGGCAGATAGCCCAGAGCATTCTGGGTTCCCTGCCGCCAGCCTTTGCCCGTGAGCCCACCGGAGCCCACGGAAATCAACGCCTGGCGGATGTTGTAACCATCATCCGCCTGCCTTTGGCGCAGGCGTTGCAACTCCGCCTCGGTGGCCTTCGGCGGAGCAAAATCAGTATAGTTGCGACCAAAATAAATCAGCAGCCGGTTGCGCTGGTAATCCTGCATCGGCACCTGCCAGCGCGTCGGCAAAAACTTAATGTCCACGACAAACAGCGTCGCCAGCAGTCCGACAATGCCGATAAGCTTGAGCAAATAAATTCTTGGTGTGCCTGCGACCAACATCATCACCAAACCCGTCGGCAATAAAACAAGTGCCGAACCCAGATCAGGTTCCTTCAAAATCAATACGAAAGGCAGCATCATCAAACCGATGGCCTTCCAAAAATTGACCGGCTGGCGCAGTTCATCCGGCGGTCGGCTTAAGAAATTTGCGCCCGCCAGAATGAACGCCAGCTTCGCAAATTCGCTCGGCTGAAATTGGAAAAAGCTAAGATCAATCCAGCGGCGCGCGCCAAAACGCATCGAGCCGACGTGAGGAATCAGCACCGCGATCAGGCACACAATCATCGCCCAATACGCCACGAATGACCACCGCGCCAGCGTGTGATAATCCACCACGCACAGTGCCGCCGCCACGCCGAGGCCAAGTAGATACCAGACGATTTGACGCACCCACGTCTGGCTATACCACGGCAGCGCTGCCGCTGCGTCGCTCACCATCGTCGCGCTGAACACGAACGCCGTGCCGACGAGCATCAGCCCGACCAGCGCTGCGATTTGCAGCCGGTCAAACGATTCTCTCGGAGTTGTGTTCAGGGGAAACATGGTTAATTCGCCGCTAAAATTTTCCCGCCGCCGGATTTTTCTTTTTCCAAAATTGTCTGGTAGATGTCATGGGCAATCGGCGCGCACGATTCGCCGCCGGAAACGCCGCTCTCCACCATCACGACCACCGCGTATTTTGGTTTTTCATACGGCGCGAAGGAGGCGAACCACGTTGTGTGATCCACCACTTGATTGCGCTCGTTGGTCACCTGCGCCGTGCCGGTCTTGCCGCAGATTCTCAGACCCGGCACCACCGCTGCCTTGCCGGTGCCTTCCACATCCTCGGTTTCCGCCAGCATGGCATTGTGCAAAATCCGCAGGCTGCGTCCACTCACGCCGATGCGGTCGCGCACAAGTCCGGCCGGCAGATTCGTCGCGCCACTGCGCGCCATCGGATCCGGCGGCTCAATCCGTGAAACCAGCCGTGGCCAGAACACTGTGCCGCCATTCGCGATCGCCGAATAGACCACGGCCATCTGTAACGGCGTCACCGAAACTTCGCCCTGGCCAATACAAATGTTCGCCGTATCGCCGGCACTCCAGCCGGAATGAATGCGAGCGGACGACGGCAGATTGCCGCTCGTCTCCTGCCGCGTGGGCAAATCAAAGTTTTCGCCGAGATGAAATTTTTCCGCCAGCGTCACGATCCGGTCTGCGCCCGCTTGTTCGCCGACTTGGATGAAATACGAATTGCTCGACCGCTCTACCGCCCGTTTGAAGTTGTAAGCACCCGGCGGCGCGGTGTCGTCAATCTTGCGGCGGCCAACGTAAACACAGCCTTTGCCGGGTCGCGATGAATCGGCTTCCACATCATAAAATTTTTCTGGATTCAAGCCCGCTTCCAGCGCGGCCAAGCCGATGATGACTTTGAAGATGGAACCGGGCGCGTAATTTTCCTGCGTCGCGCGGTTGATCTCCGGCCGCAGTTTCACATCCGCACGGCGCGCCGCTTCGCGTTGTGATTCTTCTGATGTTAAGCCGCCGGTGAAGAAGAGGGGGTCAATGGTGGGCGACGATGCCATCGCCAGCACATCGCCGTTGCGCACATCCATCACCACCACCGCCGCGCGCGCATCGTTGCCGTGATGCTTGGCGATGGAGGCTTCGGCGGCGCGTTGCAAATCCAGATCAATCGTCAGCACTACATTTTGTCCCGGCTCCGGCTGGCTCCAGATGTTTTCCGACTGGCGATAACCCTGACTGTTGACCAGCAGCGATTCCGCGCCCGCGCGCCCGCGCAATTCGTCATCGAAGCCATATTCCACGCCGACCACGCCGTGAAAATCCGGCAGCCGATAATTAAAGAAAGATTCCTCGCCCTCCGACGAACTATCGTCGTGCTGCAAATAGCCGAGCAAATGCACCGCCGTGTCGCCCAACGGATAGCTGCGCACGGACTGTAATTCCAGATCGGCCACGAGCTTGTTGGTGAAATTTTCCTCAAACCGGGCGATTTGCGCCGCGTCGAGTTTTTTTAAGATGGGCAGGGGAATGGCCCGTTCTTGCTCATAGCTGCGCGCGAATTTCTTCGGATCCACCGGCATAGGCTGGCCCAGTTTTTGGCCGACCTGCGCGGCGATCCGGCTCACGACATTGTAACGGGCCTGCCAGGTCAGGGCTTCAATCTGGTTTGGTTTCAGGCGCACACGGTTGGTTTCGACGGTTTTGGCGCTGCTCCAAAATCTCCAGAACGGCGGGGAAGTGACCGCCAGTTTTACCGGGCGTAGGCGGTTGTATTCTTTTTTGAACTGGTCGCCCAAATCGTCCAGATACAGGCAAAGGTTGTAGCGCGGCTGATTCTCGGCCAACACGCGGCCTTCGCGGTCGAGAATTTTGCCGCGCACGGCGGGCAATCGGATGGTTCGATAAGCCTGGGTCGTCAAATGCTCCTGATACTCGCGTGAAGAGACCACCTGCACCCACCACAAGCCTAGAAATAAAATGCACAGCCCCGCCATCAACCCCACCGCGACGAGGCGGAGATGCGGTTCGTTCTTTTTTAGTTCGTCAAAGACTAGCATTTTAATTTTGCCACAGAGACACAGAGCGCACAGAGAAAAACTTTTTCCAACTCTGTGTTCTCTGTGTCTCTGTGGCTAATTTCATTTTCACAATTTCTTGCGGCTGCGCTGGATTTCGCGGTCGAGCCGGAATCCCGGTTCGACGCGCGGCTGATAACCGAGCGCGCGATTGCACGTGTCCATTAGCTTAAAAATAAACGGCGTGGCCACCGCGCCAATGGCGGTCATCACCAGCCATTGCCAGAGCGTGCCCCAGCCGAGGAGCAGATACTGGCCGCCGCTCAACAGCAGCAGCAGTGTTAGCGCAGGCGCGGCGGCGCTGGCAATCGCGCCCAGAACAAATTGAGCGAACGGCAAGTCGCGCAAAATCAAATCTCGCCGCAGATAAATCGGCCAGCCGATGATGGCCAGCGGCAGGATGCTGATGCCCAGCGGATTCGCCGAAAGCGTATCGAACCAAAGCCCGCCAAATACCGCCAGCAACGCGATGGTCGGTAATCCGGCATTGAGGGCGGCAAACACCATCAAGGCCGGCAGCAAATCCACCTGCGCGCCGAGCCACTGGCGCGGCGCGGCCAACGTCGCTTCGCCAAACACCGCGAGAAACGCCGCCACCAGAATCAGGATGGTTTGAAAAATATTCACGGAAACAAAACCCAAACTTGTTCGAGCGACCCGAGGTTCGCATTCAATTTCACGCGCGCGTCGGTGTAAAGACCGTATTCTATTGAACGCGCGTCCACGATCTGGCCGATAGGAATGCCCTTCGGAAAAACGCCGCCGAGACCGCTGGTGATGACGTTTTGACCAGGTTTCAGATTCGCGCTGCTGGCAAGGTAGGTCAGTTCCACTAGCGAAGTATCAAGTGCGCCGCCAGCGATGAGCACACCCATGTCGCGCGCGGCATTTTCCACAAGTGCGGAGACGCGGCAATTAGGGTCGCCCACCAAAGCCACCTGGGAACGCGTCAGGCTGACGGAGCTGACGCGGCCCACCAAACCATCATCGGTGATGACCGGCAGATTTTCCCGCATGCCGTCGCGGCTGCCGAGGTCGATCTGAACCGTGCGCCACCAGTTGGCCGGATCACGCATGACGACTTTGGCGAGCTTGAGTTTCCACGGCACGGTTTTCTGCCAGTTGAAGAGGGTGCGCAGTTGAACGTTCTCGCGGGCGATGGCCGTGTTCTGGACGGATTGCGAACGGAGTTGTTGGTTTTCGCGGCGGAGATTATCAATCTGCTTGAGCAGTTCGCGGCGGGGCAAAACGGAATCGGCGAGGTCGGCGGGGAGTTGTTGCGCGGCACCCGTGAGACCAAACAGCGGGAGAAACCAGCTGCCAACCGCGAGTTTCAGGCGCGCCGTTGCGCTCGTGGGCAGGCTCAAAAGCACAATCGCCACGAACACCACCGCGCCCAGCACTAAATAATTTTTTTGCTTAAACATCCGCAACGTGGCGGCTTCGCAGCCGCCGTGCGGTGAACTCCCGGAAGAATCAGTATTTGGCGTTGGTCGCGACGCGTTTCAGGAATTCGATTTCCTGCAACACGCGGCCGGTGCCTTCGGCGACGGCGCTCATCGGGTCGTCAGCGAGATGCACGGGCAGGCCGGTTTCTCCAGCCACCAGCCGGTCAATGCCGCGGATCAATGAACCGCCACCGGCCATCACCAGGCCGCGATCGACGAGATCGGAGGCGAGTTCTGGAGGGCAGCGTTCGAGGGTGATGCGGATTGATTCGAGAATGCTCGAAAGCGGTTCCTGCAAGGCTTCGCGAATTTCTTCGGAACGAATGGTGAGCGTTTTCGGAAGTCCGGACCCTAAGTCACGGCCTTTCACGTCCATCGTCAGTTCTTGTTCCAACGGAAATGCGGAGCCAATTCTAATTTTGATTTCTTCTGCGGTGCGTTCACCGATCATCATGTTGTAGGCACGCTTCATGTGGGCAACAATTGTGGAATCCAGTTCGTCCCCGCCCACCCGCAGGCTGCGGCTGAAGACGATGCCGGCGAGCGAGATGATTGCTATTTCGCAAGTTCCGCCGCCAATATCCACGATCATGTTACCCGCCGGTTCATGCACCGGCAGACCGACCCCGATTGCCGAAGCCATCGGTTGCTCGATCAAATAGACCTCGCGCGCGCCCGCGTGCGTGGCCGAATCTTTTACCGCCCGTTTTTCCACCTCGGTAATCCCCGAAGGAACTGCCACCACAACGCGTGGCGCAATCAATTTCCGATGATGAACCTTTTGGATGAAGTGGCGCAACATCGCCTCGGTGATTTCGAAGTCGGCGATCACGCCGTCTTTCATCGGGCGAATCGCCACGATGTTGCCAGGCGTTCTGCCCAACATCCGTTTTGCTTCGTCACCGACCGCCAGCACATTGGTTGTGCCGGCTTGAATGGCCACCACCGACGGTTCGCGCAGGACGATGCCGCGATCCCGCACATAAACCAGGGAATTTGCAGTCCCTAAATCTATGCCAATGTCATTGGAAAACAGGCTTTTGAATTGCTCTAGCATGAATGTGCCTAATCGCGAACAGTTAAAACCCCGCCCAGCCAAAGGTCAAGCCGCGAATGTGAATAACTCTGAAAACGCGCGCCAAACCTTTGCGCGAGCCTTTCAAGTAAATACAATCTTGGTGGTCGCTTCCTTTTCGTCCCAGCCACGTGTCGGTTCTGCCGTGACCGACGAAATGTCCTTAATGGAAAGCTGCCGACCCAACGTCTTGGGCGATTTTACATCCACCTGACTCGGGTCGCACGTCTGCTGGCTGACTTTCTGGTGCGGCGCGGGTTTGTAACGGATGTAGAGCGTTTTCGGCGTCTCCGGCGCAAAATACAAAATGCGGGATTTTTCCGGAATGCACGAATACGCCTTATTCATAATTGTGCCGCCGAAAGTAAAGCGCTTGAGGTAGCTCGCCTCGCGGTCGGTGTAGGCACAAGTGAAAACCTTCTCACGGTCCGGCAAGCCGCAATAAAACAATTCCTGCCCGACGAATAATTTTTCTGGCAACTCGGTGACCTTGTAAGTGCCGTCGCGGAACACGAGTAGAATCTTGTCGAACTTTGTGCACTCCAACCGAAATTCTTCGCCGGAAACTTTGTAGCCGACGTAACCCGTCTCGCGATCGTAAGCGACCTTGAACGACTTGAACGCAACCGCCTTCACGTCCACTTCTTCGTGGCGCGCAGACTTGGTCGTGAGGCGCGGATATTGTTTGCCGTATTTTTCCAGCAACGCTTCGATGTGGCTGATGACGTATTTCGTCAGGCCTTTGAGATGCTTACGCGTCTCTTCCAACTCGGCCTTCGTTTTCTCCATCTCCTCGCGATGCTTGTTGATGTCGAAGAGCGAAATCCGGCGGATGCGAACTTGTAGCAGTTTTTCCACGTCCGCATCCACGATGTCGCGGATTAATTCCTTTTTGAACGGCTTAAAACCATAGTAAACACTAGCGATAACCGCCTCATTCGTCTTACACGATTCAATCTTTTTATAGATGCGTTCCTCGATGAAGATGCGTTCCAAAGTGCGATAATGCAGTTCGTCGAGCAGGTTTTTCTCCTTCAACTCAAGTTCGCGTTTGAGAATGCGGACGAGTTGGTCGGTGTTCTCTTGCAAAATTTCTGACACCGTCAATTCCACCGGCCGATTGTCTTTGATGACCACAATGCGGCTCGAAATGGTCACTTCACAATCCGTGAACGCATACAGCGCATCAATCAACTTCTCCGCGTCCACACCCGCGTGACAGCGGATTTCAATCTCCACATCTTCCGACGTGAAATCATTGATGGATTTGACTTTGAGTTTGCCTTTCTGCACCGCGTCTTCAATCGAAGCGATGAGCGATTCCGTCGTCGTGGTCGGCGGAATGTCTTTGATGACGACGGTAGATTCGTCCTTCACCTTGATCTTGGCGCGAACTTTGACCGAGCCCTTGCCGTCCTGATAATCACGCGCGTCCATCAATCCGCCGGTCGGAAAATCCGGCAGACATTTGAACGGCTGCTTCTTGAGAATAGCGATCTGCGCTTCAAGCAATTCAGGGAAATTATGCGGCAGAATCCGCGCGCTCAAACCAACCGCGATGCCTTCCGTGCCGAGCATCAACGTCAACGGCAGTTTACACGGCAGCGTCACCGGCTCCTTGTTGCGGCCGTCGTAACTCGGAATGAATTCCGTGATGGAATCATTGAACACTTCCGTGCGTGCCAGTTCGGTCAAACGACATTCGATATACCGCGAAGCTGCCGCCGGATCGCCGGTGAAAATGTTTCCGAAGTTACCCTGTCCTTCGATGAGGTAACGCTTGTTCGCCAACACCACGAGCGCATCACCAATTGAAGCATCGCCGTGCGGATGATATTGCATCGTGTGACCAACGACGTTGGCGACTTTGATAAAACGGCCGTCGTCTTTTTCGTGCAGCGCCCACATGATACGGCGTTGCACCGGCTTCAAACCATCCGCGAGATTTGGAATCGCGCGGTCGCGAATGACGTAGCTGGCGTAATCGAGAAAACCGCGATCCACGCGCGTGTGCAAACCAACGCCAAGTTTTTTGGGATCGAACGGCTTGTGCGCGATGGCTTCAACCGCTTCGGCCACGATGTGCTGCTCGCCTTTGACTTCGACGGGTAATTCCGGCTGGCCGGACTCTTTCTTTTTCTTGTCTGACATTGGTAAAAAATTTGAAAGTTATTCTTCAACCGGCACCACGAGTTTTTCCATGATGTAATCTTTGCGTTCCGGCGTGTTCTTGCCCATGTAGAAATCAAAGATCTGCCCGGACTCGGCGCGCGGCGCGTATTCCACTTTGCTCAGGCGCATGCCTTTGCCAATGAATTGCTGAAATTCCTTTGGCGAAATTTCGCCCAAACCTTTGAAGCGCGTGATCTCTGGTTTGCCGCCCAGCTTCGTGGACGCCGCATCGCGTTCCGTTTCGCTGTAGCAGTAAATCGTCTCCTGCTTGTTACGCACGCGAAACAACGGCGTTTCCAAAATCCAGATGCGATCTTCGTGGACGAGTTGTTCGAAGAATTTGAAAAAATACGTGATCATCAAGTTGCGGATGTGCATGCCGTCTACGTCGGCATCGGTCGCCAAAATGACCTTCTCAAAACGCAGGCTGTCCGTGGTGTCCTCGACGTTCAGCGCCTGCATGAGATTATACATCTCATCGTTCTTATACATCACGTCGCGCTTGAGATCCCACACGTTGAGCGGTTTACCTTTCAGCGTGAACACGGCCTGGTTATTCACGTCGCGGCTACTCGTGATGGAACCGGCCGCCGACTGACCTTCGCAGATGAAGACCATCGTGCCCTTGCCTTTTTCCTTCTTCTTATCGAAATGATTTTTGCAATCTTTCAACTGCGGAATGCGCAGCGTGATTGCCTTGGAACGCTCGCGCGCCAGCTTCTTCACGTTCTGCAATTCCTTCCGCAACTCCATCGTGTCTTTGACCTTCGCGATGATCGTCTCGGCAATAGTTTTGTTGCGCTGAAAGAAATGCAGCAACTCCTCGCGCACATTGTTGACCAGTTCCGTGCGGATTTCCGTGTTGCCCAATTTGTTCTTCGTCTGCGATTCGAACATCGGGTCTTTCAAACGAATTGCCACCGCGCCGACCATCGCTTCGCGGACGTCGTCGCCTTCGAACTTGCCGTTGCAATATTCGTTAACCGCCTTGAGCAAACCTTCGCGGAAGGCGCTCAAATGCGTGCCGCCGTCGCTGGTGTATTGACCGTTGACGAAGGAAAAAAAGGTTTCGCCGTAGCGCGAATTACTGTGCGTGAAACAAAATTCCAAGGTCTTGCCGGAATAATGCAGCGGCGCATACAACGGTTCCGCGCCGTCCACGCCGAGTTCTTCCATCACCAAATCCATCAAGCCGTGCCGCGATTGAAATGATTTCGGCTCCGCGCCTTTGACATTCAGCACTAACTTCAATCCGGTGTTGAGGTAACTGTAATGGCGCAGGCGGCGTTCGATGAACTCTAGTTTGAACTCGCTGCTCTTGAAAATTTCGTCATCCGGCTCGAACTCGATGTAGGTGCCATTCGGCTCCTTCGTCTTGCCCGTGTCTTCCTTCTTGAGTTTGCCAGCTTTGAATTGCGCCTCGGCGAATTCACCATCGCGATGGCTGCGCGCGAGAAAATGTTTGGACAGTGCATTCACCGCCTTCGTGCCGACACCGTTCAAGCCGACGCTGAATTGAAAAACGTCATCGTTATATTTCGCGCCAGTATTGATCTTGGAAACACAGTCCACCACTTTGCCGAGCGGAATGCCGCGCCCGAAATCGCGCACCGTCACGCGATTACCATCGAGGCCGATATGGACTTCCTTGCCGTTGCCCATGATGAATTCATCAATGGTATTATCCACGACTTCCTTGAGCAGCACATAGCAGCCGTCATCCGGATGCGCGCCCGTGCCGATACGCCCGATATACATGCCCGTGCGTAGGCGGATGTGTTCGAGCGACGACAGCGTTTTGATTTTACTCTCGTCGTAAACTGCTTTTGGTTTTTCAGCCATAGAAATTCGTGGCGCAGAAATTAGACGAAGCGTAGAAAATGAAAATGCGAAAGTGCGGGTAAGGCAAAATATCTTGGCCTTTAAAAAGCAAACCGGCGTTCCTGCTTGCGACAGAAACGCCGGTTTATTGATTCAAATTACTGTTTTAAGATCGCTTCGTAGCCGTTGGCTTCGAGTTCCAGCGCGAGTTCCTTGCCACCAGATTTCACGATACGGCCATCCGCCATGACGTGAACCACGTCAGGCACGATATGATTCAACAGTCGCTGATAGTGCGTGATGACAAGCTGGCAGGAATCCGGGCGACGCAATTTGTTCACGCCGCTGGAAACGATTTTCAGCGCGTCAATGTCCAGACCAGAATCCGTTTCATCCAAAATTGCGAGCTTCGGCTCTAGCACAGCCATCTGGAAAATTTCCGCGCGCTTCTTTTCGCCGCCGGAAAAACCTTCGTTCACCGAGCGCTTGAGCAAATCCTCGTTGAGCTCTAGCAACTTGATTTTGTCCTTCACGAGATTGAGAAATTCAATCGCATCGAGTTCCGGCAAGCCGTGGTGCTTGCGGATTTCGTTGAGCGCGGCCTTGAGAAAGTAAGTGCTGTTCACGCCGGGAATTTCCACCGGATACTGGAACGCGAGAAACACGCCTTCGCGAGCCCGTTCTTCGGGATCGAGTTCCAGCAAATCTTTACCGAGATAATGCACCGTGCCCTCGGTGACTTCGTAGCCGTCGCGGCCGGCGAGAATCGCGGCGAGTGTGCTCTTGCCGGAGCCGTTCAAACCCATCAAAGCGTGGACTTCGCCCGCATTGATGGTCAGGCTGAAGCCCTTGAGGATTTTTTTATTTTCCACGCCCGCGTGGAGGTTTTTGATTTCAAGAATAGGTTGCTTGCTCATTTTCTAAAAAATTATTTTAACTGAAGTTGGATACAAACACAGATTAAATCTGCGCGCCATCAGCCGACGCTGCCTTCCAGACTCACGCCCAGAAGTTTTTGCGCTTCGACGGCGAATTCCATCGGGAGTTCTTTGAACACTTCTTTACAAAAACCGTTTACAATCATGTTCACCGCGTCCTGTGTTTCGAGGCCGCGCGAGTTGCAGTAAAAAATCTGGTCCTCACCGATCTTCGAGGTCGATGCTTCATGCTCCACGCTGGAGGTGGTGTTCTTCACTTCGATATACGGAAAGGTATGCGCGCCGCACTTAGCACCGATGAGCATCGAGTCGCACTGCGAAAAGTTACGCGAGTTCGCCGCGCTCTTGCGGATTTCCACGAGGCCGCGATAGCTGTTCTGGCCACGACCGGCGGAAATACCCTTGGAAACAATGGTGCTTTTCGTGTTCTTGCCGATGTGAATCATCTTCGTGCCGGTGTCGGCCTGCTGCAGGTTGTTCACGACGGCGACGGAATAAAATTCACCCTTCGAGCCATCGCCCAACAAAATGCAGCTCGGATATTTCCACGTGATGGCCGAGCCGGTTTCCACTTGCGTCCAGGTGATGCGCGAGTTTTTGCCTTTGCAGAGGCCGCGCTTGGTCACGAAATTGTAGATGCCGCCGACGCCATTTTCATCGCCGGGATACCAGTTTTGCACGGTGCTATATTTGATCTCGGCCGTTTCGAGCGCGACCAGTTCCACGACGGCGGCGTGCAATTGATTTTCATCGCGCATCGGGGCGGTGCAACCTTCGAGGTAACTGACCTGTCCGCCGTCATCGGCAATGATCAAGGTGCGTTCGAACTGGCCGGACTTGGCGGCGTTAATGCGGAAATAGGTCGAAAGCTCCATCGGGCAGCGCACGCCCTTCGGGATGTAGCAGAACGATCCGTCCGTGAACACAGCGGAATTCAGCGCGGCGTAATAGTTGTCCGTGTAAGGCACGACCGAGCCGAGATATTTTTTGACGAGGTCAGGATGCTCGTGAACCGCTTCGCTGAAGGAGCAAAAGATAATTCCCTTCTTCGCCAATTCCTCGCGATAGGTCGTGCCGACGCTGACGGAATCAAAAATCGCGTCCACCGCCACGCCGGCGAGCCGGCTGCGTTCGCGCAAGGGGATGCCGAGTTTCTCGTAAGTTTCGAGCAACTTTGGATCAACTTCGTCCAGACTTTTCGGCGCGTTGGCGTTCGGTTTTGGCTGCGAAAAATAACTGATGTCCTGAAAATCAATCTTCGGATACTTGACGAACTGCCAGGTCGGTTCGGGCATTTTCAGCCAGTATTGATAGGCCTTGATGCGCCATTCGGTCAGCCACGTCGGCTCGTTTTTCTTGGCGGAAATGTGGCGGATGGTTTCCTCACTCAAACCCGGCGGCGTAGATTCGGTTTCGACATCGGTGATGAAACCATACTTGTATTCCGTCTTGACCAAATCTTCGATTGTCTCGGTGGCGGTGCTCATGGTGATAAATTATTTTTTCTTCGCGCAATCCGGGCAATTGCCGTGGATGGCAATGTCAAAATGGGCGGCCTCAAAACCCTTGGGCAGCGGCATGGCTTGCGTCGGCAAATCCACGTCAAAAACCGTCTGGCACGAATCGCAATGAAAATGACCGTGTTCGTGCATGTTCGGGCAATAGCGCGTCGCGCCACGATCCACCGTGACCTGCCGGGCGAGGCCGCTTTTCACGAGTGCATCGAGGCAGTTGTAAACGGTGGCGTGAGAGATTTCAGGCATCGCTTTCTTGGCGCGCATGAAGACTTCTTCCGCCGTCGGATGATCGCGCTTGTGGCGCAGCACATCGTAGACCTGCTGGCGCTGCGGCGTCAGGCGCAAACCAGTCGCACCCAACTGTTCGGTCAGGTGCTGTTCATCTACATGTGGGCTGCGCGCCTTCATTGCGGCAAAATTTACCGCACGAGAATGGCAAGTCAAGATTTAGAACAATTCTAAATTTGGCGGCTGCCGAAAAAAGCTGTGCCATTACTTCTGAAAGACGTGGACGCGGGCGGGCGGAAAATTCCACCAGACGATTTGGGAGGCGACCAGCCGGAAGTCGTCGGCGCCCCGGCTACGGTCCTTGATGATATGGTAACTGTATTGCACCAATCGTCCGCGCGGTTCAAGGATGGCGCGGATTTTTTGGGCTAGCGCGTCCGCCTGCGCCTTGGGAAAATTCAGCAGGGGCAGGCTGGAAATGACGGCGCCTACAGAAGCGACGGGCACCGGCAGCGTGGTGAGCAAGGTGTCCATCTCCCACGCATCGCCGGAAATGATGCAAGCCCGCGGGAATTTTTTCTGGAGCAACTTTGCCAGTGCGGGGTTGTGCTCGATGGCGATGAGCCGGTCTTCCCGCAAACCATATTTCAACAGCGCATCGGTGACCGCACCGGTGCCGGGGCCAAGCTCGAGGACAAAACTTTCCGGGTTGCGCGGTAGCCAGCGTGCCATGGCGGCACCAAGTTGCGGCGAACTGGGAGCGACCGAGCCGGTGCGTTGTGGGTTGACGAACCATTCGCGCAGGAAAACGGTCGAGTCGCTCAACGCCGCGATGATTTTTTTTGCCATGCTTCTACTAATTTTGCGGAGTGTAGATTAATCGCTCGGATTTGCCCAAAGAAAAATTGTTACGATCCGGGAACGGTTTTGAACTTTTTTTGGAATTCCGACCGCAGGGCGGTGCGGCGGGCGTTCCAATCCGCCCAGCACGGTTCCCACGCCTCGCCGGTAAAATTGGTTTTGGCCGATGGCCACTGGGATTCTAGATTTTTCATCGTGGTTGCAAACGCGTCGGTTTCGCGCCACTGCCATTGCGCCTCAGCGAGATTGAGGTGGTTGCCGGGATATTCCGGGGCCAGAGTGATGGCACGTTCGAGCCATTCGTGGGCTTTACGCTTGTTGCCAACGCTGAACGGCCAGCCGGGTGCCTGAAAATAAAGTTCGCCCAGACCGCGCGCCGGGCCGGCATAATCAAAGCGCACATCCAGTTCCGCCGCCGTGACGAACTCGCGCTCGACTTCGTGGACTAGTTTGTAGGCGGTAAGGGAAGGGGCTTTGGCCTGCGCCAGCTTGCCGAGATTCATGGCGAGAAAGTAATGGCCGGGCGCGGAATTGGGTTTGTGAGCCAGTGCCTGCCGACACGCGGCAATGCCCGTCTCCGCCCGCGCCGCCCGTTGCGGTTCGTTGGTGGCAAACTCACTGAAATCAAAGCTGGTGCGCGCCAGTTCCAGGGCGGCAGCCGGGGAATTGGTGTTGGCTAGATAATTTTTCTGTGCCAGCGCAAAGGCGGCTTGCGCACGCGCGGCAAAAATTTGGTTCGTCAGCGGTTGGCCGCTGGCGCTCGCCGTTGCCAGCAAGAGAGCAATGGCCAATATCCCTTGAATATGAGGTTTCAATGCCATGATGCAGTCAATTAGAAGTTGCCATCGTGACGAAGTAATTTATACTCGGCAAGTGAGATTAAGCTGGAATTTTCTGCGGCTGGTGCTGCTGGCAGCCCTCCCTTTGGTGGGTGCCGGCTGTTCTGGTGTGAATACCAGCCAGAGCGTCTCGCCCGCCAGTTTTTTCCTGCCAGGATTGCTGAGGAATGACTGCTCGACCAACCCGCCGGCCATCTCGCCGGTGATTTCCAACGAAATCGCTTCGGTAAAATAAATTATGCGTTTCCCACTCGCGCTGACGGTCAAAATCGCCAGCCACATCGTCAAACATAAAGTCCGTAAGACCCCGAAATTCGCGATGGTCTTGCAGCTCGAACCTTTGCACACCTGCAACCTGACCTGCACTGGTTGCGGGCGTATTCGTGAATATTCCACGAATCTCAAGGACATGGTCCCGCTGGAAAAATGCCTTGCGGTCGCCCAGGAATGCGATGCGCCGATGGTCTCCATTTGTGGTGGGGAACCGCTGATTTATCCGAAGATCGAGGAACTGGTAGCCGGTCTGCGCGAACAGGGCCGCGTCATTTATATCTGCACGAACGGTGTGTTCATGCGGAAAAAAATGCGCGATTACTTGGCCGCCGTTTACACACCCGCCATCGAGCCGACCCTCAAGAAGCTGCTCGAAGAAAAGCTCATTACCGACAAGGAAGCCGACGCCATCCGCAACGCCAACGAAGCGGCCAAGAGCAAAGTCGTCATCCGCCCCACGAAATGGATGTATTGGAACGTCCACGTGGACGGTCTCGAATTCACACACGACCTCATCGTCGAGCGCGAAGGCGTCTTCAAGGAATGCGTCGAAGCCATCAAGATGGCCAAGATTTGCGGCTACCAGACGGCGACCAATACCACGGTTTATAAAGAAACCGACGTGCAGGAACTCGAAGAGATGTTCAAGTTCCTCTCCTCGCTCGAAGTGGACGGCCACACGATTTCGCCCGGCTACGAATACGACGCGGCGAAAAAGGACATGGTTTCGCGCCTCGGCAAACAGCCGGAAGATTTCTTCCTCACGCGCAAAATGACGCGCCAGAAATTCGCCAAGATCCAGGAGTGGGGCGAAAAATTCACCATTTTCGGCACGCCCGTCTATCAGGAATTCCTCGCGGGTAAACGCGAGTTGACCTGCACCGCGTGGGCAATTCCGACTTACAACGTCAAGGGCTGGAAAGCTCCGTGCTACCTGATGACTGATGGCCATTACGACGGCTATCAGGAAATGCTCTCGAAGGTGAACTGGGAAAAATACGGCGTTGTCAACGGCGTCGCCCGCGACCCGCGCTGCGAAAACTGCATGGTGCATTGCGGCTACGATCCCAGCGGCGCTCTCGGGACGAATTATCAGGCCGGCGACAACTGGAAAAACTTCGCCTATAACTTCGGCGCCAAGCCCAAGCCGTATGCTGCCTCGCCGGAACTTGTCAAAACCGCGTTCAACGGCGTCACCATTGGCAAAGGCCATCTCGCCGAAGCCAAAGCCGTGCTCAACTCTCCCCGCACCGCGATGAACGGCGCACAGGCCGCGTTCTCCCGCAAGGAAGAAACCGCGCACAATCACGAAGCGCACGTTGGCAGCCATTGCGGCACCGCGGACACTTCGGAACGCGACGAGTTGCTGGCCAAAATCAAGGATGCGAAGAAAACGGAATGATTTTCGCCACTATATCTTACTTTTAACCATCACCAAAGCGCGCTCGTCAGGGCGCGCTTTTTTATTTGCGCTGCCTTAATTTGATCCGCCTGTCATCCGAGTTTGTTGCAACGTGTCTTTGATATTATCCAAGAGCTTCTGGTAAGGCCCACTCTGAAAGCCGAACAGCGCGGTGGATGATTCAAATACCGGCTGACCCGGATTGCAGATGGCGTAAGCCTTGCAGCCCAGCCAATACGCGCCGACGCCGTTCGGTTCGATGTTCATCTGCACGCGGATGAGCACTTGTTCGCCATCGTGGGTGCCGACGAGTCCGGCGTAGTCCAGTTGCTCGCGCCGCGTCGCCTCCCGTTGAAAAGCGAGCTCGTTACTGGGTGTCGGCGCCAACTGGTAGCCGTTTTGCTGAAACACCATCACCGTTGCTGCCTTGATTTGCTCGCGGCTTTGATTCGGAATCAGCACGCCTGCGAAACTGGTGGAGGCTGGCCGGTTCAGTGAGCTACAGCCGGTTGCGAGCACGGCAGCAATGATAGCGAGCCGTCCGGCCCAAATCGAAAAAATGTTGAAGATTGAATTCATAGTTTTAACGCAGGTTTTAGTTGTCCGAATAACTGCGCGACGATACGGAACAACCTTTGAAACGGCCAGCGTAAATCTTGCGCTGACGGAATTTTTCTTTTGGCCGTCCGCGCGATGAACTAGCTTTCCCGCGTGCCAAACGAAACGCCGCGCATTCTCATCGTGGACGACGATCCCGGCCAGCGCAGTCTGCTGGACTCGTTCTTGCGCGGTCAGGGTTTTGAAACCGTCCTCGCCGATTCCGGCGAACGCGCACTCGAACTGCTTCCGTCCGGAAAATTTTCCATGATGATTTCCGACGTGCGGATGCCCGGACTCACCGGCCTCGAAACCTTGCAGCGCGCGCGGAAAATTTTTCCGACACTGCCGGTTTTGCTCGTCACTGCTTACGCCGACATCCGCGACGCCGTCGAGGCGATGCGTGATGGCGCGCTGAATTATCTCGCCAAGCCGATTGATCTCGACGAACTGCTCGCGACCGTGCGTCAGGTCACCGGTCTTGCGCCCGCTGCGCCGTTGAAACTTGGCGATGCGAAAAAATTGCCGCCGAACATCGTCGCGCAAAGTCCTTTGACCACCGCGTTATTTCAAGACATCGCGCTCATCGCGCCGTCGGAAACGCGCGTGCTCATCACCGGCGAAAGTGGCACGGGCAAAGAAGTTGTCGCCGACACGATTCACGCGTGGAGCGCGCGCGCGAACGGCAAGCTCATCAAAATCAATTGCGCCGCGATTCCCGAAAATCTTTTGGAAAGCGAATTGTTCGGCCACGAACGCGGTGCGTTCACCGGCGCGAGCGCGATGCGCATTGGACGCTTTGAAGAAGCCGATGGCGGCACGATTTTTCTGGATGAAATCACCGAGATGTCACCGGGCTTGCAGGCGAAACTGCTACGCGTGACGCAGGACGGAAAATTCCAGCGCATCGGCTCCAACCGCGAAATCCGCACCAACGCGCGCATTCTCGCCGCGAGCAATCGTGACCTCGAAGCCGAGGTGAAAGCCGGACGTTTCCGCGAAGATTTATTTTATCGCCTGAACGTGGTGGAACTGAATCTGCCGCCGTTGCGCGAACGGCGCGAGGATATTTTGCCGCTGGCAAATTTGTTCACCGCCGAGTTTGCCCGCAACCGCGCGCGGCTCGCGGAGGCGACGGTGAACTGCCTGCAAAATTATGCGTGGCCGGGCAATGTGCGCGAACTGCGCAACGCCATCGAGCGCGCGGTGCTGCTCTCGCAAAGTGAACTGATTTTGCCCGAACATCTGCCGGCCAAACTGCGCGAGGCCGTGAAATCCGCCGCGCCGCAGCCGGCGGTGGACGCGCAGACGATGGATGAAATCGAGCGGCATGCGATTCTGGCCGCGTTGAAGCAGAACAAGTCCAACCGCACGGAAACCGCGAAGGCCTTGGGCATCAGCCGCCGCGCGCTGCTCTACAAATTGCAGCG
>JBAXIY010000038.1:0-20894 GCA_037138135.1 Verrucomicrobiia bacterium | reverse complement strand
AGCATACCAAGCTTGATTTGCCACTTATCGGCGGCGAGAAAAGCCAAGTGCGTCTGGTTCGTGCCCGATAAGGACAAGGCGCGCATCGAACAAATGCTGCAACAGGCCGACCTCGATAAAATGCAGTTGGAAAAAATTCTGCAACGGCATAAATTGAAGCTGCCATGAAACTGGAACAGCGGCAAAAACTCGCGCGCGAACCGTTCGCGGAAAAAATCCGGAAAGTCGGGCAGCTTGTCCGGCTGGCGAAAACTTTTCCCCGCCGCGCCGCCCGGTCTGGTTCGCCCCGCCCGGTCAGCCATTGATTTTCAACCGCACCATCACGTTGAAAGACACTTGGGCGAAGGAAGCGCAGAAGGAATAAAACGAAAATTCATAACTCCATGCACTTCGCACTTGGCACAATCGCTAAAGAAGTTCCCGGCCCTAAATTGACCGTTGATTGTCTCTGGTGCGGACAACAGACAAATGCTCATAGTCGCAAGCGCACTGAATGGCTGATGCTATTTCATATCGTGCCACTGTTTCCATTTCACACCATATTTGTCCAATGTGATTCCTGTCATGAAGACATGGTGGCAAAATGCTCATTGGATGAGTTAGGGCGCAGCAATCTGCCGACTTTGAAATATCTTCTGGCCAAACGTGTGTCATTCGTTGGCAAAGTTTGCATAATAATCGGAGTTCTGTTGTGTTGGGCTCCTCTTATTGGTGTGATTCCGGCCACCATTGGTTTCTTTTATCGTCGAGAATATGGAAACTGGATGAGGAAGATGAGTATTTGTGGACTTGTTGTTTCGTCGCTTTCAACTTTATTCGGCATTGCCGGATTGTTTTTTTCTAAATAATTCATGCCTGACGACTCTTTCAAAGAATTTGTGCTCGACCAGTTAAGCGCGTTGCCGGACGTGCGGGCGAAGGCGATGTTCGGCGCGCATGGGATTTATTCGGGCGATCATTTCTTCGGGATTCTGGATGAAGGCCGGTTGTTCTTCAAAACGGATGCGGTGAGCGCGGCGGATTACACGGCGCGCGGCATGGACGCTTTCACTTACGAATCCAAGGACAAGACGATGACGATGGCGTATCACGAAGTGCCGCCGGATGTGCTGGAGCAACCGCACGAACTCACGCTGTGGGCACGCAAGGCCATTCAATTGGCGGCCTTGGCGAAGCAAAAGAAAGCCAAGAAATAGCCAGCTTGGCCGCAAAAAATCATTAAACCTTACCGCGACGCTAATCGTCTGATGAACCATGTTAAAGAAATCTGACTTCCTGACCCGCTCACGGGTTTTGCTCGTCAGTTTATTAACGCAGGTCGTGGTGGGCTTCACCGATTACGCCACGGGTTACGACCTGAATCTCGATATTCTTTATTTTATCCCGATTTCAATTTGCGCGTGGTATTTGCGGCGGCGGGATGTCTTCATCTCGGCGATTTTAGGCGGCTTGACTTGGGGTTATGCAGACATTCGCGCGGGCCATCTGTATAACAATCCGGCTTACTGGTATGGGAATGTTCTGGTCAGCTTCGCTTCGCTACTCATTATGGGAATGGTCGTCAATAGTCTCGGCAATAATTTACGAAAACAGCAACTGGCGCGACTTGAGCTGGAAAAGATGGTTTTTGAACTGCGACAATCGGCGGCGGAAATCGAAAAGCTACAGGGCCAGTTGCAAGTGGTTTGTGCCTGGACGAAACGCATTCGCGTGGCGGGGAAGTGGCTGACGTTCGAGGAATTTTTAAAACAGCATTTGCACCTCAAGCTCTCGCATGGCATCTCACCCGAAGCCATCGAGAAATTAACCCAAGAAACGACCGTCGACGCGCCGCCCGCCGCCGGTTGATGCCGATTGCCTAAACTGGTCTGGGGTTAACCCTTCACCGCCTTGAACATCGCCAAACATTTCCCCCGCTGTTCCTCGTGGAGGACGATGCGCTGGGGATATTTTGACTTCGACAGGAGCAACGGATTTTCCCATGGCTGCTGAATCAATTCGTCAGGAAAATCTTTCAATTCGGGCAGCCAGCGGCGCACGAATTTTCCTTCCGCATCAAATTTTTCGCCCTGCGACACCGGATTGAAGATGCGGAAATACGGCGCGGCATCCGTGCCCGTGCCCGCGCTCCACTGCCAACCGCCGTTGTTCGCGGCCATGTCGCCATCCACGAGCTGCTTCATGAAATAGCGTTCACCCAACTGCCAGTTGATGAGTAAATCTTTCGTAAGAAACATTGCCACGATCATGCGCAGCCGATTGTGCATCGTGCCGGTGGCGTTGAGACAACGCATTGCCGCGTCCACGATGGGATAACCGGTCTGCCCGGCGCACCACGCGGCGAAGTGCTCCTGATTGTCTGACCACGCGAGCTTGTCGTATTCGGGACGAAACGCGCCTTTGGTGACATGCGGAAAGTTGTGCAACACCTGCGCGTAAAACTCGCGCCAGATGAGTTCATTCAGGAGCGTCTCGCAGCTTTTCAACGCGTCCGCGCCGACAGCTTTGGCCTTCGCCTTGTCCAGCTCGGCGATGATCGTGCGAATGCCAATCGTCCCCGCGCGCAGGTGCGGCGAAAGATTCGAGCCGCCGTCCAGCGCGGGAAAATTCCGGTTGGTCGTGTAACTGTAAACCGGCCCCGCCATGAACTTGCGCAACAACTCCAACGCCGCGCGCTCGCCGCCAGCGGGAATTTTTTGCGTGAGCGAATAACCAACGGCTGCCGATGATTCGGGCAATGGCTCTGACCTAAAGTTTTGAACGGCGACTTTGGCGTGACCAAGTTTTCCTGTGGGAGCGGACACTGTCCGCGCCTTCCACGCTTTCGAATACGGCGTGAAGACCGTGTAAGGCTTGCCGGACAGATTGAGAATCTCCGCTTCTTCCCACACGACGGCATCTTTAAACAGCTCAAACCCAACGCCGATTTTCAGCAACGCCTGCGTGATGCGTTCATCGCGTTTTTGCGTGTAAGGCTCGTAACGCTTGTTGGCGAAGACCGCTTGCGCGCCAACTTCCTTCGCCAGCGCGGGCAAAATTTCTTCCGACTTGCCGCAGCGGATGACAAGCGTGTGTCCCAGCTCAGCCAGAATTTTTCGGAGCGATTCCACCGATTGCAGAAGAAAGGCCAGTCGCGCCGCGCCGACATCGGGACCAGTGCGAAAGGCGTCTTCAAAAATGAAAACGGGCACGACCATCTCCGCGCGCTTAGCCGCCTCGCTCAAAGCGACGTTGTCGCTCACGCGCAAATCACGGCGGAACCAGTAGATGACGGTTTTCATTGGAATTTTGTAGCAGCCGACATGAGTCGGCTCATTTTGATTTGAAGGAAATTTAAGCCTCCTTACGTCGGCTGCTACGGGGATTAATTTTTGCGCGGCTCAATCTTCTTCAGCCCGACCTCGTGCGCAATGTCGTCGAACTCCGCCTTGCTGACGGTTTCAAGCTGCTTGCCACGCGCCTTGAGCTTCTCGTTGATCTTGATAGCTTTCTCGGTCATCTCCTCATGCGTGTCCTTGGTGCCGCCGACGAGCAGGAAATTATCGCCCTTGGTCACGCGCTTATGCCCGTCGGAATCCAGCCCGAGACCGAGCAATGCGGCCTTGCGTTTAGGTTTTTTGGCGTTGGCCATGCGGAAACGTAAAGCCCGCCAGCGAACGGGTCAAAGGTAAATAACTTACGGCCATTACCGCCGCATTACAGCCCAAACGCCTAAACGGGCAATTTTTCGCATAAAACGCTGTTTATAAACACGTTTTTCCGCGCCAAGCACGGTTTTTGACGGCCAAAAATGGGTATTTTGCCGCCCAGCACGGTTTTTGACCGTCAAAATAGTAAATTTGGACGCCCAGCGTGACTCTTGACGGTCAAAACTGGCCTTGGGGTCGCCCAGCGGCCGTCTCGACGGTCAAATCGGGTGCCGGGGAAGCCTCATCATGCCCATTGACCGTCAGAAAGAAGATTTTGGAAAGCCAGCGTAGATTTTGACGGTCAAAATCTGCGTTTTGGAACCTTAGCCTGACTTTTGACGGTCGGGGAAGGCTGCGGGACAACATTTCCAGTCGGCCAAAGGCTGGAAAACGGATAAGTTTCCGACGCACCAATTTTGACTCAAGGGAGAGAGCTCCGAACAAAAAACTTGGCGCGCGGACGGAAAATTTCAATCGCGCGGATTGAATTTAGATTCCTTGGCGAGCTGTTCCCACAATTTCTTTTGCGCGTCGGTAATTTTTGCGGGCACCACGATTTTGGTGGCAACCAGTAGGTCGCCCGTCTTGCCAAGGCCGCGTCCGCGCACGCGGAGTTTTTGGCCGCTCGCCGTTCCAGCGGGAATCTTGATGTTCACCTTGCCATCGAGCGTGGGCACGGCAATCTCTGCGCCGAGCGCCGCTTCCCACGGTGCAAGTTCGAGTTCGAAAATGAGGTTGTGGCCATCTACTTCAAAATCGGGATGCTTGGCCAGCTTCACACGCAGATACAAATCGCCGCCACCCTCGCCGCGTCCGGCGATGCGGAGTTTCTGGCCTTCGGTGATGCCGGCGGGAATCTTGACCTGCTGCGAATCGGTGCGGTTCTCGTGGCGCACGGTGACGGTGCGGACGGAGCCGGCCTTGGCTTCTTCGAGCGTGACCATGATGTCGCCCTCGATGTCGCGACTGGGTTCTTCCACTTGGCCGCCGGGAAAACCGCCACGCATGCTCGCGCCGCCGCCGCGCCTTTGAGCGCCGAACAATTGCTCGAAGAAATCGCTGAAGCCGGTGCCTTGAAATTCAAATTCCACACCGCCGCCGCCGCGTCCAGCGCCACCGCGAAAAGGCTGGCCGCCACCAAAACCGCCGTGGCCGGGCGGCGGACGAAACTCCGCGCCGGATTTCCAGTTCGCGCCAAGCTCGTCGTATTTCTTGCGCTTGTCGGCGTCGGACAACACTTCGTAAGCCTCGTTGATGTCCTTGAATTTTTCTTCGGCCTTCTTCTTGTCCTTGGCGACGTCGGGATGAAATTCACGCGCAAGTTTACGAAAGGATTTCTTCAGCTCGTCGGCGGTCGCGGTGCGCGGCACGCCGAGAGTCTGGTAATAATCTTTATATTGGGCAGCCATCGGGAATGAATTTGCCTGTCAACGGCGAATTGTCAAAGCCGGATGACAGCCAATCTGAATCCTAATCATAATCTTACTCTTAATCACAATCCGTTTTATACGGCGATTAAGATCAGGATTAAGATTATGATTACAAAGGGAACCGGCTATTTCACGCGCTTGGTGTTATCCACGCTCAAATAACGAGTGCCGGCGAAGTTGCCAGCGCGCCGCCAGACTTTGACGAGAATTTGTTCGCCCCGCGCCGCCTTGCACCACCGCACGGCATCCTCGGCGCTGGCCACGGGCTGACGGTTGATTTCCACGATGAGGTCGTTGGCTTGCAGCCCGGCGTCGGCGGAATTGGAATCGCTGTTCACCTCGGTGACGAGAGCGCCATGAATACTGGCAGGCACGCGAAGTTGTTCGCGAACTTGCGGTTCAAGATCGGCCACGGTCACGCCGTCGAGCGCATCGGCCATGCCGGTGCTGGCGTCGGAATTATCCTGATCGCCGGTGGCAATTTCGCTGCCGGGCAACTCCGCCAGCGTCACGGTGAAAGTTTTGTTGAGGCTGTTACGGATGAGTTTTACCGTGACGGCGGTGCCTGGACTGATTTGCGAAATCATGAGCTGCAAGCTGTGAGCATCTTCAATCGGTTTGCCGTTGATGGCAACGATGACATCGCCGGATTTCAAACCAGCTTTGGCCGCCGGCGCATCCGCCAGCACATCGCCGATGAGCGCACCGCTCGCGCTGGGCAGCTTGAATTGCTTGGCCAGTTCGGCGTCAATGTCCTGCGGCACGATGCCGAGATAACCGCGCGTGACTTTGCCGCCGCTGACGAGGCGTTCGAGAACATTGCGCGCCAGATTAATGGGCACGGCGAAACCGATGCCTTGGTTACCGCCGCTGCGGCTGATGATGGCGGTATTGATGCCGACTAACCGGCCTTCCACATCTATCAGCGCACCGCCGGAGTTACCGGGATTGATGGCGGCGTCGGTTTGGATAAAATCTTCGTAGCCATTGAAACCGAGGCCGCTGCGGCCAAGCGCGCTGACGATGCCGCTCGTGACGGTCTGACCGACGCCGAACGGATTGCCGAGCGCCAGCACGACGTCGCCAACTTCCAGCTGGTCGCTGTCGGCGAGCGTGACGGCGGGAAGATTGGCGGCAGAAATTTTCAGCACGGCGATGTCTGTGGCCTTGTCTTTGCCGATGACTTTGGCGGTGTATTCTTTCTTGTTGTCGGCGATGGAGACTTTCACTTCGTCCGCATCGGCCACGACGTGGTTGGCCGTCAAAATATAACCGTCCGGCGAAACGATGACGCCGGAGCCAAGGCTCTGTTCTTTGCGCGTGCGTTCGCGATCATCGCCTTGGGACGGCAGCTGGTTGCCGAAGAACTGGCGGAAAATCGGGTCGTTGAACATCGGATTGCGCATTTGCCGTTCCTTGATGAAACGCGTGGAGTAAATATTGACGACGCTCGGCGCAACTTTCTTGACGATGGGCGCAAAGCTGGTGCCGAGCCGCGCGTCGCGATTGACGGGCGTGCTGGAAACATTAAACGTGGGCGAACCGCCTTCGCGGCCCCAACTGGTGAGATGCGAGACGGAAAGGATGACGGCGGCAGCAAGCGTGACGGCGAATAAACCGAATACGGGTTTTGAAATTAATTTCATAGTCATTTGACGGTAATTACACCAATGGTGTTTGGTGAGGGATTGGACGACGGCAGCGGGTTTTTGTTCAATGTTCGTAAACATTTTTGGAGATGGACGCCAAAAACCCCTTCCCGCAACGGAAGGGGTTTGGTCTAAGAATTAATCGTTCGGGATTTTATTTGGCGGCAGCGGCAGCCTTCGCTGCGTCTTCGGATTTGATGACTTCGATCTTCGCGCCGTGCTTCATTTCTTCGGCACTCGGCACTTTGATGATGTCGCTGGTAAGCGGCTGAACGGGCGTGGGTGATTTGGTGACGAGCAGTTCGACTTCAAAAATCAACGCGGAATTCGGCGGAATACCGTTCTGACCGCGTTCGCCATAAGCGAGTTCGGACGGGATGAACAAGCGCCATTTGGAGCCGACGGTCATTTTTTCCAACGCCTCGGTCCAACCGCGAATGACGCCGCCCACGGGAAATTCCGCCGGCTGACCGCGCTTATAGGAACTGTCAAACTCCGTGCCGTCAATCAACGTGCCGCGATAATTCACCGTCACGGTGTCGTTGGCGGTGGGCGTGGGGCCGGAGCCGTTGGTGATGACCTGATATTCCAAACCGTCGGGCAGCGTAATCACTCCCGGCTTGGTTTTGTTTTCGGCGAGGAAGGCTTCACCGGCGGCCTTGTTCTTGAGCCCGAGCTCGGCCTGTTTCTTTTGCTGGGTCGCACGAAATTCCTGCTGGAAGCTGGTAAGCGTCTGTTGCATTTCCGCCTGCGTGAGCAGCGTGGGGCCGCCGGCTTGAATATCCTTGATGGCGCGGGCGGCGATATCGGGATTTACTTCCAACCCCTGTTGCTGCCAGTTGTGGCCGAGCATCATGCCGATGGCGTAACTGACGCGGGATTTTGTGTCACTCAACAAATTAGTATCCGCCGCCGCCACAACGGAAGCGAGACCGAGACTGACGATGGTTCCAAAAATTATTTTTTTCATAAGCGAGCGGCCATAATTCTGGATTTAGCCTACAAAGGCAATTCACTTTTCACGGGAATTTTCTGCCGCCCTTAGCGCAATTTGTTTTCCTCGGTGAACGGTTTGCGTTAGCTTGGGTCAAATTGTGCTCATGCCAAACACCATGCTTCGCGTTCGAAAGTTTTTGCCGCTATATGTCATCCCCGCCGTCGCGCTGGCCATCTGGGTCGGTTGCGAGACGAGCCGCTCTGACACCCCGGCGCTGCCGACGCTCCCCGCCACCAGCCTGAAGCCGGGGCCAAACGATCCGCGCATCGCCCACGTCGCGGCGCGGCTGCTGGAGGAATATCATTACTCGCAACGGCCGCTGGACGCGGAATTGTCGGAGAAGTTTTTCGACGGCTACATCAATTCGCTCGATCCGCGCCACGAAAATTTTCTCCAGAGCGATCTAGCAGAATTTGACATTTACCGGACGAATCTCGACAAGCTGACGCTCCAGCACGGCGGCACGGCAGATTTGACACCGGCCTTTGCCGTTTACAACCGCTACGCCGAACGCATCCGGCAGCATGACGCTTATGTGATGGACTTGCTGGCGCACGACAAATTCAAGTTCAACACGGACGAGAAAATCACCCTCGACCGGCGGCACGCGCCCTTCCCGAAAGATTTGACCGAAGCGGAATCGCTCTGGCGGCAGCGGCTGCGCTATGAATATTTGCAAGAAAAATTGACGCGCGAAATCAGCACGACGAACGACACCTTCAGCGTGAAACTGCCGGCGGATGCGGCCAAGGATATTTCCGCCACGCTCGCCCGGCATTACCAATGGAATCTACGCCAGACTACGAATTGGGACAGCGACGGCGTGCTGCAAGCTTATCTGAACGGCCTCGCCCACGCTTACGATCCGCACACGGATTATTTCAGCGCGCCACACGCGCAGGATTTTTCCATCGGCATGAACCTCTCGCTCTTCGGCATCGGCGCACAACTCTCGGAAGATGACGGCTATTGCACCATCCGTTCGCTGGTGCCCGGCGGGCCGGCAGCGAAGAGCAAACAGGTATTTGAAAAAGATCGCATCGTGGCCGTCGCGCAAGGCGACAAGCCGCCGGTGGATGTGGTGGACATGGATCTGGAAAAAGTCGTCCAGCAAATCCGCGGACCGAAAGGCACCGAAGTGCGTTTGACCATCAGCCCCATCTCCGACCGCACCGCGCGCAAGGTCGTCACCTTCATCCGCGACGAAATCAAACTCGAAGATTCCGAGGCCAAGGCGAAGTTGATCGAATACCCAAACGGCCAGCGCATTGGGATTATCGACCTGCCGTCGTTTTACGCCACGGTGAACCTCGGCAGCGACGGCAACACCACGCCCAAAAGCACCACCGCAGACGTGGTTAAACTCATCAACAAACTGAAGGCGGAAAAAGTTTCTGGCATCATCATTGACCTGCGCACGAATCCCGGCGGCTCGCTAGAGGAAGCCATCAAGTTCACCGGCCTGTTCATCAAGGACGGCCCGGTTGTTCTCGCGCGCGATCCCAATGGTCGGGTGCAGGTGGATTCCGATCCCGATCCGACGGAACTTTATGACGGGCCGCTCGTGGTGATGATCAACCGTTTCAGCGCGTCCGCCTCGGAAATCGCCGCCGCCGCCTTGCAGGATTACGGTCGCGCGCTCATCGTGGGCGACATCTCCACGCACGGCAAAGGCACGGTGCAAAGTTTGAATCCGCTCAAGCCTTTCCCCGGCACAAGCACCGGCGACAGCGATCCGGGCAACCTCAAAATTACCATCCGCAAATTCTACCGCGTCAGCGGCGCATCCACCCAGCTCAAGGGCGTTGCGCCCGACCTTGTTTTGCCAGATGTGCTGAATTACTCCACGCAGATCGGCGAGAGCGCGCTCGAAAATCCGTTACCGTGGGACACCATCCAGCCCGCGAGTTACACGAGATTTAATCTTGTTCAAGCCTACCTCGCCGCGCTCAAGACGCGTTCCGACGAACGCATCGCAACCAATCAAGATTTTCTCTACGTCAAACAAGACATTGATCAATTCGTGAAGATACAGGCCGACCAAACGGCCTCCATTAACGAACACGAAACCATCAAGGAACGCGAACGGGGTTTCCACCAAAGCAAAGCCCGCGAGGCCGAACGCACTGCGCGCCCGCCAGACGGCCTGAAAATTTATGATATTACCGTGAAAAATTCTGAACTGCCGGGACTTACTCTTGCAGGTGCCAAAACGGAAACCAACACCGTCAGCGCTTCGTCGAACACGGATTCTAACAGCGTCGCCACCGCCAGCAATGTTGCCACTGGAACCAACGCCGTGAAATCCGCCGCGGCTGATAAAAAGTCGCCGCCGCCGTTTGATCCGCAGCTCGACGAGACGCAGCGCATCCTGCTGGATTACATTTCGCTGCTCGGTAAAAATAGTTCCGCCGCCCCATAACCAGTGGTGCCATGCGTCCCGTCAAATGCCCGACGTGCAAGAAGTCCGGCGACTGGTTCGCGGGGAAATATGGCCCGTTCTGCTCGCATCGCTGCAAGCTGGTTGACCTCGGCAAATGGTTCAGCGGCGAACACGCCATTTCCGAACCGCTCAAGCCAGAGCATTTTGAGAAATTCGCCGAGCTGCCACCGGGCGCATACTTGGACACGCCAGAAGATTGACTCCGAAAATCGGCTGGCGATAATAGAAAAAATCTGAACATGAAAATTATTCTAAAATCATTTCAATTCATCGGCGTTGTTCTGCTGCTGGCGTTAGCCACGGGCTGCGCCACCACGAAGAACACGGAGCAAGCCTTGCTCGAAGCTGGCTTCAAGCCAGTGGCGGCTACCACGGAGAAACAGACGCTCCACCTGAAATCTTTGCCAGCCGATAAGTTGAGCGTCGTCAATGTGAAGGGCAAAATGTTCTTCGTGTTTCCCGACCCGGCGCATAATCAGATTTATCTGGGGAATGCCCAAGCGTATCAGGATTATCAGCAGATTCTCATGTATAGCAAAATGGCCGGCAACAACCGCGTGATGGCCGCGCTGGGCGAAGATTCCGGCGGCGGCGGGGATGACGGCAAATGGGTGGAGTGGAACGAAAACACCGGCTGGACTCACGGCACCTATTGAACTGAGAAGTTCGCGGTTTGTTTGAATCTTTCGGCCACCACGCTGTCATATCATCACTGATTAAAATTTATGTTCTGGGATTACAAATACCTGTTATTCGTGGCGCTGCCCGGCTTGTTGATCGGCCTGTGGGCGCAGATGAAGCTGCATTCCGCTTTTGGCAAATACAGCCAGGTGCCGGTGGAATCCGGTTTGACGGGCGCGCGCGCGGCCCGGCGAATTCTCGATAACGCCGGTCTTAATGACGTGCCAGTGGAGGAAGTTGAAGGCAAGCTGACAGATCATTACGACCCGACAAAGCGCGCGTTGTTTTTATCGTCGGAAAATTACAGCGGCAATTCCATTGCTGCCGTGGGCGTCGCCGCCCACGAGGCGGGTCACGCACTGCAACATCAGGCGGCTTACGCGATGCTCAATCTGCGCATGGCCATGGTTCCAATCACACAGTTTGCCAGCTACGCTTACACGGGAATTTTACTGTTGGGCATGTTCATGGGCCTGATGAAAGTAATGTTGCCCATCGTCATCGCCATTTTCGCTATCATCACCTTGTTCCAACTCATCACGCTGCCGGTGGAATACGACGCCAGCAACCGCGCCAAGGAACAGCTTTTCCGTCTCGGCCTCGTGCGCGAGACCGAGCGCGCGGGCGTGGCCAAGGTGCTGGATGCCGCCGCGCTCACCTACGTCGCCGCGCTGGTCAGCTCGGTATTGACGCTGCTGTATTACATCACCGCCGCGCGCGACAGCCGGAATTGACGTTAATTTGCTTGCAGCGCCGCCGTCCGCGTTTAACTTTTTGCTCTCATGGCGGCTAAAAAAGTCCAACGCAAGTCCAAGCCGGTTAAACGGAAAAAAATAATTTCCGCACCGGCACCCGTCAAAGCGGTTCCGCCACCGCCGCCAATCACGGTGCCGTCGGATTTGCCGATCACCAAACCAGCCGAGGGCGATACCACGCAATTTCTTCGCCGCGAGGCCGAGCGGATGGATAGCGACAGTTCCATCCGGCTGTATCTCCGCGAAATCGGTCTGGTCAAACTGCTCACACCGCAGGAAGAAATCGAACTCGCCGCCAAGATCAAAAAGGGTGACAAAAAAGCCCGCGAACACATGATTAAGGCGAACCTCCGCCTCGTTGTGAAAATTGCGCGCGACTACGAAGGCATCGGCCTGCCACTGCTCGACCTCATCAGCGAAGGCAACATCGGCCTGATGAAAGCCGTCGAGCGTTTCGACCCCGCCAAAGGTGGCAAACTTTCCACTTACGGTTCATGGTGGATCAAACAATCCATCAAACGCGCGCTTGCCAATCAATCCAAGACGATTCGCTTGCCCGTGCATCTCGTAGATAAAATTTCCAAGATGCGCCGGACGGCGTTAAAATTGCAGGAAGCCTTTGGCCGCGAACCGACCGACGAAGAATTGGCCGCCGAGTTGAGCACGACCGCCGCGCGCGTTTCGCAAATGCGCACCGCGTCCATTCGCCCCGCCTCGCTCGACGCGCCGGTAGGCGATGACGATTCTAATACTTATTCCGAAATGGTTGAGGACGACCGTGCCGTCAATCCCTACGACGAACTTGAGGACAAAACCGTCACCGGCATGTTGCAGGACATGGTCAAACATCTCGACGCCCGCGAGGCGACGATTCTGCGCTACCGCTTCGGCCTCGACGGCGGCAATGAGAAAACTCTCGAGGAAGTTGGCGTGAAATTCGGCGTCACCCGCGAACGCGTCCGCCAGATCCAGAACCTCGCCTTGCGCAAGCTCCGCAAGATGATCGAGAAATTAGAGAAGACCAAACAGAAGGAACTTTAAGCCATGCCCGCCACCGTCACCGCTGCGGAAATCGCCGCCGCCATCCGCAACGTCCCGGATTTTCCCAAGCCCGGCATCCAGTTCAAAGACATCACGCCGGTGCTGGCCGACGCGCGCCTGTTTGCCGGTGCCATCGAACTGCTCACGAAAAATTTTGCGCCCGGCAGTATTGACGCTGTGGTGGGCATTGACGCACGCGGATTTATTTTTGCCGCCGCCGCGGCGACCAAACTAAAAGCCGGATTTATTCCCGTTCGCAAAAAAGGCAAACTGCCCTTCACGACCATCGAACAGGATTACGCGCTCGAATACGGTCACGCGACCGTCGCGCTCCACACCGACGCCATCAAACCCGGCGCGCGCGTCCTGCTCGTGGACGATCTGCTGGCTACCGGCGGCACGTCCGGTGCCGCCGCCGCGCTCGTGAAAAAACTCGGTGGCAACATCCTCGAAGTCGCGTTTCTCATCGAACTGAAATTTCTCGACGGGCGCAAGCAGTTGCCAAATTTGCCGGTGCGTTCGATTGTCGCCTACTGATTCGCGCCGCATGAGTGAAGCTCCCATCCTGAGCGTCGTGGCTCCCTGCTATAACGAGCAGGGGAACTTGATTCCGCTGGTGACCGCCATCCGCGAAGCGCTCGAACCGCTGAAAATCGCCTACGAAATTGTCGTCGCCGACGATTTTAGCCGCGACGATTCTTGGAAAATTCTCCAAAAGCTCGGCGCGGAAGATAATCGTATCCGCGCGGTGCGGCTCAATCGCAATTGCGGCCAGTCCGCCGCCGTGTGGGCAGGCATTCAAGCTGCCACCGGTCGCTACCTCGCCACGCTCGACGCCGATTTGCAAAATCATCCGCGCGAACTGCCGCGTTTTCTGGAAGCCATTCAGCGCGGTGACAGCGATTGCGTCTGTGGCTCGCGCGTCGCCGCCCGCGCGCAAGGCGATTCATGGGTCCGGCAGGTTTCTTCCAAGATTGCCAATGGCATCCGCAACCGCATCACGCATGAGACCGTCAGCGATTCCGCCTGCGGCTATCGCATCTTCAAGCGCGAGTGCGCCGCGCGGCTGAAATTTTTCAAAGGCATGCACCGCTTCATGCCCACCCTGTTCCGCATCGAAGGTTTTGTGGTCACGGAAATCCCCATCAGCCACTACACGCGGCTCACCGGCCAGAGCCATTACGGCGTGATGAACCGGCTGTTCGTCACCATCCACGATTTGTTCGCCGTGCGCTGGATGCAAAAACGGATGTTCCGTTTTGAAGTGGCGGAGCAAATTAATTTTCCACCGCGCCCGCCACAATAATTGCCGCGCGCAATTCAGTTTTCCAATGGCGTTTTTCACGCTACCTTTTCCCCATGCACTGGCTGCAAACCCTCGACACGAACCTGTTTCTGTTTGTCAACCGGTCGTTGGTCAATCCATTCTTCGACTGGCTCATGCCGGTTTTGAGCGGCAGCAACGGCGTGAAAACACCGTTCTTGGTCGTCGCGATTGCCATCGGCGTCGCCCTGCTCGCCTTCGGTAATCGCCGCTTGCGGCTCTGCATGGTATTCACGCTCCTCATCGTCGCGACTAACGACGGCCTGATTATAAACCCAATCAAACACGCCGTCGGCCGCGCACGACCATTCGTCACGCTGCCGGAGGCGCGATTGTTTGGCGTGGTCGGCAAAGGCTACATTCCGCCGGAGATCAATGCCGATGGCGTGAATCTCGCCGCGAATAAAGGTAGCCACAACAGCATGCCGTCGGCACACGCCGCCAACTGGTTCGCCGCTACGATGACGCTCTTTCTTTTTTACCGGCGCAGCCTGTGGTTCATGTTGCCGCTCGCCTGCGGCGTGGCGTTTTCGCGCCTTTACAATGGCGTGCATTATCCGAGCGACGTGCTGGCGGGGGCAATTATTGGCGCGGGCTGGGCGGTGGCAATGGCGGTGCTGATTCAATGTGCGTGGCAATTTTTTGGAAAGAAATATTTTCCGCGCGCGTTCGCCCAAGCGCCTGTGCTCGTGCAGAACTTGAATCTGGGAAACCGTTCGCGCCTTTGAATCATGGGAGCAACGGAAATTCTGGTGCGCGACTACAATCTCGCTGCCACGCTAGATTCTGGACAAGTTTTCCGCTGGCAACGCGTGGGCGATTCCTGGCACGGCGTCCTTGGCCAACATTTCATCCAGCTTACCCAAACCGGAAATAAAATTCACGCCGCCACCGCCGCGCCGGTGGACGATTGGGATTTTCTCCGCCACTTTCTCCAGACGGAAACGGATCTGGCCGCCATCGTAAAAACCTTTCCTGACGATGCGCCCATGCGCGCCGCCGTCGCCAGTTGCCGTGGACTGCGACTGCTCCGGCAAGACCCATGGGAATGTCTCGCCTCGTTTATTCTTTCGTCCACCAAACAGATTGTGCAAATCCGCCAGATTGTCGCCATGCTCTGCGAACGATTTGGCGAGCGGCTTGCGCCGCAGCCACCGGTAGAGCGGGCAGTCCTCTGCGCGCCACCGCCTGCCTACGGACGCATGCTGGTTCACCACGACGGCGCGCACGGAGTGACGCGCCCTACCAGTTTCCCTTCCCCACAGCGCCTCGCCACCGCCACCGAAGCGGATTTACGCGCGTGCAAAATGGGTTTCCGCGCGCCCGGCCTATTGAACGCCGCGCGGGAAATTGCCGCCGGCAAGCTCGATTTGGAAAAAATTCGCACGCTCGACTACGCCGCCGCCCGTGCCGAACTGATGACCTTGCGCGGCGTGGGCGGGAAGATTGCCGATTGCGTGCTGCTCTTCGGTTACGGCTTTGACGCCGCGTTTCCAGTGGATGTGTGGATTGAACGCGCGTTGCAGGAACTTTATTTTCCGCGCCGCCGCGCCAGCGAAAAACGACTGCGCCACTTTGCCGCCACGCATTTTGGCCCGCACGCTGGTTACGCGCAGCAGTATTTGTTTCACTACATGCGAACGAAACGCAGGTGAAGCGGTAAAAAGTAAAAGCGGACGAGGTCAGTAGCTAATAGCGTAGGCCACGCGATTACTGTCGGAGACAGCCCACAAGTGTAGCGGGGCAACGGCTTGAGGAAATTTGATGAACCGCGCGCTGCCGTCGGCCATGGCGTAATTGGAACCGCCGGAACTGCCGGAGCCATTTTGTTGATCACTGGTTTTGCCGCTGTTGCTGTGCTGGCCTTGTTCCATGATGCCAGCAAAGTCATTGCCACCGCCGCCGTTATTGCCGTTGTTGTTGCCACTGGGTTCTAACAGATCCATGAAGAAATCACCTTTATCATGTTTCTTTTCACCAAGGAGAGCGGTGTCGCTGGTGTGAACGATGGCATTTTCCTTAATGCTGGAAGGCAGGGCGGACATGGCAGGCTCGACCTTACTCCAATCAGTCGTGCCGATCTGATCGGCAAAATAATCGTTCCAGCCGTTGATCAAATAGCTGCGCGGCGCGGCGTCGGCGACGTTGTTCGACGGCGAGTTGCCGGACGAGGCTGGCGGCGTAGGCAAGGCGATGTCCGTGGGGCACAGCAGCAATCTCACACTTTTGCCATAGCTGTCATAAAAGCGGTTCGGCCAGCGATTGACACCATTGCGCGGCGGAAAGTTGCCCTGGTTTTCGTCCACATACATGTGGGCGGCGAGGCTCAACTGCTTGAGATTGTTGAGGCACGCAATTCGGCGACCGGCTTCCTTGGCGCGGCTGAGCGCCGGCAGCAACATGGCCGCGAGGATGGCAATGATGGCGATGACGACGAGCAATTCAATGAGCGTGAAGGCACGCCGCGAGTTCATAGGCCTATTGACGCCACCAAATAACATTGGTTTCAAGTAATTTTCCCTCGGCGCGGGAAAATCAGGTTTGACTTGGCGGGGATGGTGCGCGATGCTGGCGGCCGTTGACTGCGAGATTCCCCTTGCCGATTTGAGGAAATAAATCCCATCGGTTGGTAAATTCAAATTGAACTTTTCCTGACGCAGCCCGTCCAATGCGGGAAGAAATATACTGAAGCATTGCCGGTTGCCAGCGGAGTCTCCGTCACCCAACCAATAAATTTATATGGCCCGAATTCCCACGAAGAAAACCACTGCAAAAAGGCTCGCCAAGGGCGAAGAAACCGCACCCGGAGTTGAAACACCCGCGCCCGTAGCGGCGGCGGAACCGATGTTTGAACCGGCTGTGCCATCAGAAAAAAATCAACCATCACCGGTCGAAGCCGAATTGCCGGCGGAACGCACGGTGGACAGCATCAAGGCCGCCGCGACCGAAGACGCACGGAAGGATAACTCCCGTTTTGCCGCCGAGTCGTCGGACAAACTGCGCCCGCCATCCGCCCCGATGGAGCCGACCGGCGAAGATGGACGCGAAGAAATCCGTTATCCCGACCGGCGCGTGGGCGGGTTTCAACGCGACCGTATCGCCACTTCGCTAAACATCGCCAAGTTGCAGGGGATGAACATGACGGAGCTGAACCAAATGGCGCGCGATTACGGTGTGGAAAATTTCGGCACGATGCGCAAGCACGAGGTTATCTACCACATCCTCTCGAAAAATGCCGAGCGCGCTGGCGTGCTGTTTTCCGAGGGCGTCATTGAAGTGCTGCCGGAAGGCTTTGGCTTTCTACGCTCCCAAAGTTTCAATTATCTGCCCTGCCCTGAGGACATCTACGTTTCGCCGTCGCAGATCCGCCGATTTGATTTGCAAACGGGCAATTTGATCACCGGCCAGATCCGTCCGCCGAAGGAAAAGGAAAAATTCTTCGCGCTGCTGAAAGTCGAAGCCGTGGACGGCGAGGAACCAGACAAGGCGAAGGACAAAACGCATTTTGAAAATCTTACGCCGCTGTTCCCCAACAAACGATTCATTCTCGAAACGGACGCGGACGAATTGAGCACGCGCGTTTTGGATCTAGTCTGCCCCATCGGCAAAGGCACCCGCGGCCTCATCGTCGCGCCGCCACGCACGGGCAAAACGGTGATGATGCAGAAGATGGCCAATGCGGTTCTAAAAAATAATCCGGAAACATATCTGTTCATCCTGTTAATTGACGAACGCCCCGAAGAAGTCACCGACATGGAACGCTCCTGCAAAGGCGCCGAAGTGATTTCATCCACGTTCGATGAACCGCCAGAACGCCATGTGCAGGTCGCAGAAATGGTCATTGAAAAAGCGCGCCGCATGGTTGAGCAGAAACGCGATGTGATTATTCTACTGGATTCCATTACGCGTTTGGCGCGCGCTTACAACACGGTTCAGCCGCATTCCGGCAAGATTCTTTCCGGCGGCGTAGATGCGAATGCGTTGCACAAGCCGAAACGCTTTTTCGGCGCGGCGCGCAACATTGAAGAAGGCGGTTCGCTCACAATCATGGCAACAGCGCTGGTGGACACCGGTAGCCGCATGGATGAAGTGATTTTTGAAGAGTTCAAAGGCACGGGCAACATGGAAGTGCATCTCGACCGCGCGTTGGTGGATCGCCGGATTTTTCCGAGCATCAACATCGAGCGCTCCGGGACACGCAAGGAAGAACTGCTCTACCATCCCGACGAAGGCAGCCGCGTCGCCGTCCTGCGCCGCGCGCTCACGGGCGTGCCGCCGGTTGAGGCGATGGATCTGCTGCTGGGCAAATTGAAAAAGACCGGCAGCAACATTGAATTCCTGCTTAACATGGCCATTGGCTGAAGTTGCGGCTCCGGCAGTCCGCATTTTTTGCCAGCGGCACAGCAAGATTTGGTGAGCGAATGCCAATCAAGGTTTCGTCGCAGTTGGCTTTTTGCTATATTTATTTGGAACGTAAAATGAAACACCTCGCCCATTGCCACCTCTGGCCGCTCGCCGCTGCTGCACTTATTGCGGTCGCCACCGGCTGCGACCGCGACAGCGTCAAAGTTTACCAAGCGGATGCCAGCGACACCGCCACGACACCCCCACCCGCCGCCACCCCTGGAGCCATGCCCGCAACCATGCCGGACGGCTTGGCCGTGCCGGATAATTCCGGCCAGCCGCAGTTGAAATACACGTTGCCAGACGGCTGGAAGGAAAAAACTTTGACGCAAATGCGCGTGGCGAGTTTTGAAGTTTCCGAAAACGGAAAGGCAGCCGACATCAGCGTGATTCCACTTGGAGCCATGTCCGGCGGCGACGCGGCGAATGTGAACCGCTGGCGCGGACAGGTCGGCCAGTCACCGCTGGACGAATCCGCCGTGGTGCAGCTCGCAGAAAAAATCACGGTCGCCGGTCAGCCAGCGGATTTGTATGACATCGCGGGCACGAGTCCTGGCAGCGGCGATCCCCAGCGGATTATCGGCACCATTTTACACAGCGACACTGCGACGTGGTATTTCAAGATGTCCGGCGATGCCGATTTGACGGCCAAGCAAAAGGCCAACTTCATCGCGTTTCTGAAATCGGTCGAATTCGGCCAATCCGCTGAACCCGCCGCAATGGATTTGAGCCAATTGCCGCCGTCGCATCCGGCAATTCTCGGAACGAGCCTTGGCAGCCAAACGGCTCCCGCCGCCGCTGACGCTGGCACCAAACCAACCTGGACCGTTCCGGCTGACTGGAAGGAAGGCCAGCTCGCGCAATTTCTCGTCGCCAAATTCATCATCGGCAGCAGCGACGCCACGGCGGCGGTGAATGTCAGTTCGCTCTCCGGCGATGGCGGCGGTTTGGCCGCCAACGTCAACCGCTGGCGCGCCCAACTTGGCCTCGCGCCATTCGCCGAAACCGATCTGGCAGATCTGCCCACCATCGAAGCTTCCGGCGGCAAGGCGAGACTTGTGGAAATCGCTGGCACAGACGCGCGCACCGGTAAACCGGCACGACTCACCGGCCTGGTGCTGCCACTCGGCGGCCAAACTTGGTTTTACAAGCTGATGGGAGACGCGAACGTGGTTAGCGCACAAAAAGATGCGTTCATCAAGTTCGTGCAATCCGCAAAATATCCGTCGGCACAATAAAAATTCCCCGCGCCGCCCATGAAAAAAATTGTCGAATTTTTCACGTCGTTAAAACTAACGGTGGTGCTGCTCGCTTTTTCCGTCGTGCTTGTGTTCGTCGGCACGATCGCGCAGGCAGATGAAGGGCTTTACGGTGCGCAGGCGCATTATTTCAAGCAGTGGCTGGTGATTGGCGCCCACCTCTTCGGCCACAAGGTGCCGCTGATTCTGCCGGGTGGCTATCTGCTGGGCGTGCTGCTGCTGGTCAATTTAATCTCGGCGCACATCTACCGTTTTGAATTCTCGCGGAAAAAAATTGGCATTCAGCTCGCGCACGCCGGCGTCATCGTTCTGCTCGTCGGCCAGCTCTCGACGGATTTACTTTCGCGCGAATTGCAGATGCATTTTGCCGAGGGCGACACGCGGAATTTTTCGGAAAGCGCCACGGAATACGAACTCAATTTTGTCGCCGGCGACCAGGTCACGGCCATTTCTGAAAAAATCCTCAAGCCGGACAATGTGTTGTTACCGGCGCAGACCGGCTTGCCCTTCACCATCCGCGTCAAAGAACACTGGCACAACTCTGACATCAATTTCCGCGCGCCGATGATGCAAAACGTCCCGCCGCTTACGACCAATGGCGTCGCCCGTAATTTTGATTTCCGCAAAGTCGAGGATGTGAAAGCCATGGATCAGCGCAATGTCCCAACGGTGTTGCTGGAATTCAGCACGCTGGCAGGTTCGCTCGGCGCCTGGGTGGCCAGCGATTGGATCGGCGACGCCTCGCTCGTGGAAGCGGTGCGGAACGGCTACATGCAGATGGGCGCAGGCATGGCGCAGAAGATCGCCAATCAACTGGTCGCGCCGCAGGCCATTGAAGCGGACGGGAAGAAATTCACCTTTACCATGCGGCCCGCCCGCGTGCGGCATCCATTCTCATTGACGCTGCTCAAGGCTTCGCACACGACGTATCTCGGCACGGATATTCCGAAAGATTTCCGTAGCCGCGTCCGCATTGACAACACCCAGACTGGCGAGAAGCGCGAGGTGGAAATCTCCATGAACCATCCATTGCGCTACGGCGGCTACACCTATTACCAATACCAGATGGACGCTGGCCAAGCGGCGCAGATGGCCGGCCGCACTGCGACCTCCGTCCTCTCCGTCGTGCGCAATCCCGGCTGGTTGACACCTTACATCGGCTGCGCGATGGTGGGCGCGGGCTTGTTGATTCAATTTTTGTATCACCTCGCCGGCTTCGTCA
>JBAXIY010000037.1:0-21041 GCA_037138135.1 Verrucomicrobiia bacterium | reverse complement strand
CCGCCTCCAGCATTGCCCGCCGCGCGCATTCCGATAAATTGTCCGCGTGAAATCCAAAGGCACAGTTTATTTGGTGGGCGCGGGTCCCGGTGATGCGGGCTTGCTCACGTTGCGCGGCGCGGAATTACTTCGTAAGGCCGAAGTCGTCATCAGCGATGTGTTGGTGAATCCCGAACTGCTCCGGCTCGCGCCGACGTCGGCCGAAATCATCGCGCGAGGAAACCACAAACGCGACGGCGGTCTTTCGCAGGAACAACTCACCGAACTCATACTCGCCCGCGCGCGCGAAGGCAAAATTGTCGTGCGCCTCAAAGGTGGCGATCCATTTATTTTTGGTCGCGGCGGCGAAGAAGCCGAAGCCCTCGTCGCTGAAAAAATTTCTTTCGAAGTTGTGCCCGGAGTTTCATCCGTTGTCGCCGCCGCGAACTACGCGGGCATTCCGCTCACGCACCGCGAACATTGCTCCAGCTTCACCGTTTTCACCGGACACAGCGATACCGCCGACGCGCCCACGGCGTTGCGTTACGAGCAGATTGCAAAAATTCCCGGCACCAAAGTCGTGTTGATGGGCATGGATAATCTCGCGGATTGGACGCAGTCACTCGTCGCGCACGGCATGGATCCGGAAACGCCCGTCGCTATCGTTCATCGCGGCACCACCGGTCGGCAAAAATCCGTCGCGGGCACGCTTGCGACGATTGCCAAGCTCGCGGAGAAAGAAAAAATTTCACCGCCGGCCATCACCATTCTCGGCGACGTCGTGAAGCTGCGCGGAAAATTAAATTGGTTTGAAAACCTTTCGTTATTCGGAAAAAAAATCGTCGTCACGCGTCGTCCGGAACAAGCGGGAACATTCGCGCAGCGCCTCGCCAATCTCGGCGCAGACGTGCTCGAAGTGCCGACGATTAAAATCACCGAGCCGCTGGAAAAAATGGCCATCGTGGACGCGCTGCTCGAAATCAATTCCTACGACTGGCTCATCTTCACCAGCGCGAACGGCGTGACGGCGTTCTTCGATATGTTCTTCAAGCGCTTTCAGGATTTGCGCGACATCGGCGGCGCGCGCATCGCGGCGGTCGGCCCGAAGACGGCGGCGAAATTGCGCGAGTTGCATTTGCAGGTGGACTTGCAACCGGAGGAATACGTCGGCAAAAAAATCGTCGCCGAGTTCAAAAAATTTCAGGACATCGACAATGTCAAGATGTGTCTCTTCCGCGCCGAAGTGGCGAATAAAGATTTGCCGGATGCGCTGATGGAAGAAGGCGCAATTGTCGATGACATCGCGGTTTACCGCACCGTGGCCGAGACCGAAGACCGCACCGGCGCAGCTGCTCGGCTCGCGGAAGAAGGCGCAGATTGGGTGACGTTCACGAGCAGTTCAACGGTCGAACATTTTCACGCACGTTTCGATTTGCCGAAATTGGTGAAACAATTTCCGCAACTCAAGCTCGCCTCCATCGGCCCGGAAACCAGCAAAGCCATCGTCGCGCTCGGGCTCAAGCCGACGCTCGAAGCGAAGGAACACACGACGGACGGCTTGATTGCTGCGTTGCTCAAAGCCGCGAAATAAAAAACTGCCGGACGAAATATTTTTCATCCGGCAGTTTCCTTGAATTGTTTTCGCCTCAGCGTTTGTAGTAGCACAGATAGGCGACATCGCCCGCGGCTTCGACTTCAAACTTCACGCCGCACGGCACGATGAAGAATTGGCCCGCGCCGTAGCTCGCCCATTCGCCGCCGGGCAATTTCGCCTTGAGCGTGCCCGCCACGACGTGCATGTGTTCGATGCAATCGGTGCCGAAGCTGTATTTGCCGGATTCGATCACGCCCACGGTCGCCGGGCCGTCGGTGGTGCCGATGGCGAGACTCTGGACTTTGCCTTCAAAATAAGAATTGTGTTTCATGCGCGCGTTTTAATGCCTTTTTTTTCGGCAACAATCAATTCAAACCGCGCGCCGGAAAACGGGTTCAGCAAAAAGAATTTTCTTTTACCGCGCCAGCGCTCATCATTTCCGCGTGACGCACGCCGCCGCCAAACAACGCCACGCCGAACTGTCCGCCGAAATCCGCCGGCACGACCACGCCTATTACGTCGAGGGCCGGCAGGTCATCACGGACCACGAATACGATCTGCTGTTCAAGGAACTTCAGGAACTTGAGAAACAATTTCCCGATCTCATCACGCCCGAGTCCCCCACCCAGCGCGTCGGCGGCGCGCCGAGCGAAAAGTTTGCCCGCGTCAAACATCTCGTCCCGATGCTCTCGCTCGACAAGGTGCAAGCCAGCGATTCGCCGACGAAAGACGAGGAACCGGATCGAGACAAACGCAATCGCGCACAGGACGAAAACACGTTGGAGGAACTGCGCGCGTTCGACACGACCATCCGCAAGCATCTCGGCCGAGATAAGGTGCAATACATCATCGAACCGAAGGTGGACGGCGTTTCGCTAAGCGTTCATTACCGGAACGGCAAATTTGATCTCGGCGTCACGCGCGGCGACGGCACCGAGGGCGACGACATCACGACGAACCTCAAAACCGTGCGTGGCATTCCGTTGGAGTTGAATTCGAAAAATCCGCCGGCACTGCTCGAAGTGCGCGGCGAGGCTTACATTTCCATCAAAGACTTTGACGCGCTCAACGCCAAATTCGCCGCCGAGGGCGAAAAAGCTTTTCCCAACGCGCGCAACGCCACCGCCGGCACGCTCAAGCAGCTCGACCCAAAGCTCGTCGCACAACGTCCGATCCGCGCCGTGTTTTACGCCGTCGGCGCGGTGGACGGCATCGAGTTCCAGACGCATTCCGAAATGCTTGAAGCGCTCGCCAAGTTCGGTCTGCCCACGCAAAAGCTCTGGTGGGTATGCGACGGCATCGAGGAAGTGCTGAAAGTTTATCGCGATAAAATCGTGGCTCTCTACGACGAGGCGAAAGATTTGCGCGCACAGTTGCCTTACGAGATTGACGGCATCGTGCTCAAGGTAAACACGCTTGCGGATTGGGCGAAAATTCCCGGACGCAGCCGTTCGCCGGGCTACGCCATCGTCCACAAACCCGTGCCGTGGATCACGCCGGCGGAAACGATTCTCAAAGCCATCACCGTGCAGGTCGGGCGCACTGGCGTGCTCACGCCCGTGGCGGAACTCGAACCCGTCTTCGTGCAAGGCTCGACGGTCGCGCGCGCGACGCTGCATAACGAGGACGAAATCCGGCGCAAAGACATCCGCATCGGCGACACGGTGGTGGTGCGCAAGGCGGGCATGGTCATTCCGGAAATTTTCGAGGTGATGAAGACGAAGCGGCCGGCCGGCGCGGAGGAATTTGATCTGTTCAAACACGTCGGCGGCAAATGTCCGGCCTGCGGCGGTGCGATTGCGAAAGATAAAATTAAGACTGGTAGGGCTGACCTGCCGGTCAGCCTTGATGTTGGGGCGGCGCAGCAGCACCGCCCTACCGAAAATGAAGAAGTCGCGTGGCGCTGTCAGAACATCGCGGGCTGTCCGGCGCAGCTCACACGGCGCGTCGAGTATTTTGCACAGCGCAAGGCGCTCGATCTCGAATCACTTGGCGGCATCGTGGCAGAAAAGCTGGTCGAACGCGGGCTCGTGAAGGAGCCGCTCGACTTGTTCGACCTGAAACTGGAGGTGCTCGGCAAACTGAATCTCGGCACGGACGACGAGCCGCGCACGTTCGGCGAGAAGAACGCCACCAAAGTTCTCGACGCGCTCCAGCGCGCCAAGACCGCGCCGCTCTCCCGCTGGCTTTTTGCAATTGGGATTCCAAACGTTGGCGAAGTAACTGCTATAGAAATAGCGAAATTTCATAACGATTTGCGGCAAGTTGCTGATTCTAAAATATTGGCAGAAATTAAAGCGCTGGGAGACCTATATAAGGCACTAACAGCTTGTTCTCCGTTTGCTGATAATTTGTCGCAATCCGAAAAGTCTTCTCGAAAGGAACTGTTCAAAAAAACTAAGCAAGAGCTTCTTGAATTGGGAAATGTTTTGGAAAAAGCAGGCTGGGTGAAAAAAAGTGGCAATTGGTCAAAGCTTGAACAGGTGGGGAGTAAAGCTGTTCCTAAATTCTTACCCGTCATTGACTATGTTCCTGCTGAAAATGTTCTCTCATATTTTAAGTCAAAATTGGGAAAGGATTTGTTGCACAAATTGGATCAACTACAAATCCATCCAACTTCTTCCATTAAAGCATCAACCGGAGGCAAGTTGTCTGGCAAAGTTTTCGTCCTCACCGGAACACTTCCAACGTTGTCACGGGATGAAGCCTCAGAACTCATTCGCGATGCGGGTGGCAGTGTCACAGGTGCTGTGAGCAAGAATACGAACTTCCTACTGGCGGGAGAAAGCACTGGTTCGAAATTCGATAAAGCCAAGGAATTGGGCGTGACGATTTTGAGTGAAACAGACTTTCTTGCCTTGCTTGGCAGGCAGAAAACAACAAATCCAGCGGCACAGGAAAGCCTTTTTTGAACCCCATGCGCACCTACAAGCTCACCACATCAAAAAATGCTGATGGACAACCTATCCGCATGTTTCGTGCAGCGCGGGATAACAATGAGGCGAAAGCGATAGACCAATTGTCTGGCATCTGCGCCGGAATTCTCGCTGATGGGGTCGTGAACGAGCAGGAGGCAAACTTTTTTGCCGACTGGGTTCGGCAGCACGCACCACTTGAACCTACTTGGCCATTCACGGAAATTCTTGGCCGCATCGATCGAATTTTTGCTGATGGAGTATGCACTACCGAAGAGCGGGAGGAATTGAAGGAAATCATGGAAGCGTTATCCGGACGATCACCCGCAGCACCATCGTCCGAAACTTTCTCAACAACCCTCCCATTCAATTCACCACCGCCGGAAACCATCGATTTCACAAATCGGTTGTTCAACATCACTGGCAAATTTGCTTTTGGCACTCGGCAAAAGGTTGTCGATACCATTGCTCAAAAGGGAGGTTTCGCCAAAGATGCAATGCCATCGCATGATTCACACTATTTGGTGATTGGAGTATTCGCCAGTCGAGATTGGGTTCATACAAACTTCGGCCGTAAAATCGAGCGGGCAATTGAGCTCCGAGAATCAGGGAGCGGGCTCGTGATAATTTCAGAAGAGTATTGGAAAAAGTTTTTAGGATGATTATAAGGCAAAATTGGCCAAGGCTTTGCGCTTGCCGTCTTGAGGGTTCTGTGTGAAAACACATTGGCAAGGAATGAAAACGAAAGCTGACATCGTCGCCAATTGGCTCCCGCGCTACACGGGCACGCCGCTCAAGGATTTCGGCAAGCACATCCTGCTCGTCAATTTCAACAACTACGTGGAGATGTTCGCCAAGTGGCACAAGGTGCCCATCCGCGGCGCGGACAAGCCGATGCCCAACGCCACGGCCAACGGCATCACCATCATCAACTTCGGCATGGGCAGCGCGAGCGCGGCGACGATCATGGATTTGTTGTCGTCCATCCATCCCGAGGCGGTGTTGTTCCTCGGCAAGTGCGGCGGGTTGAAGCACGTCGCGAAACTCGGCTCGCTGGTGTTGCCCATCGCGGCCATCCGCGGCGAGGGCGCGTCGAATGATTATTATCCGCCGGAGGTGCCCGCGTTGCCGGCGTTCAGTTTGCAGAAGGCGATCTCCACGACCATCCGCGATCACAAGCGGGATTATTGGACGGGCACGGTCTATACTACGAACCGCCGCGTCTGGGAACACGACGGCGAGTTCAAAAAATATCTAAAGAAGATCCGCTGCATCGGCATCGATATGGAGACCGCGACAATTTTCATCACGGGCTTTCACAACGAGATCACGACGGGCGCGTTGCTACTGGTGAGCGACCAGCCGATGACACCCGAAGGCGTGAAGACCGCCGCGAGCGACGCGAAGGTGACACAGGCGTTCCTCGACCATCATCTGCGCATCGGAATAGATTCACTGAAACAGCTCATCAACAAAGGGCTGACGGTGAAACATCTGCGGTTCTAACCCAGCTTGCGGCGAAATTGCGCGCACGCCCTCGCCACATCCGGCGCGTTGAGGATGGCGGAGACAACACAAATCCGTTTTGCACCCGCCGCCAGCACGTCGTCAATCGTCTGCAGATTGATTCCCCCGATGGCGAACCACGGCACCGTCGCGTTCGCCGACGCCCAGCGGACATATTCCAGCGTCACCGGCTTGGCGGTCGGCTTGGTGCCGGTGGCGTAAATCGGACCGATGGCGATGTAATCCGCCCCGGCATCGAGCGCGCGCTGCGCCTGCGCGGGAGCGTGGGTCGAAAGACCAATGAGCAGATGGGAGTTGGCAGTTGGAAGTTGGGAAATGTGCGTGTGGCCGGCGTCGAAAAAATCTTCCTGTCCCAGATGACAAATATCTGCACCGACAGCCTTCGCGATATCCAGATGGTCGTTGATGACGAAGCCGACATTCGCGCGGCGCGTGACGGGCAGAATCTTCTCCGCCATCGCCCGAATTTCGTCAGGCGAAGAATTTTTGGCGCGGAGCTGGATCAAGTCGCTGCCGCCGTCGCAGAGCATTTGCGCGACGAGTTCCGGCGCGCGGCCATGCAGGTAGGCCGTGTCCACGAAGGTGTAGAGTTTGCAGTCCGCGAGCGGTTTCATTTTTGTAGCATCGCTCTGTGAGCGTCGCCCCGGCAATTTACACGGCGGTCACAGATCGCCGCTACAAAATTCATCGTGTCCGTTCAAAAGCCATCCGCCAGAACCGGTCGCTACGGGCGGCGAGCGTAAGCATCGGCACATGGAGCGCGGGCATGAACATGAACCGTTGCAGCCAGCGCGCCCAGCGGAGTCGGCGGGAGAATTGTTCGTCACACGCCCGTGCGATCTGCTGCCGAGCGACCGCCCAGGAAATTTCCCCACGACTCCATGCGGCCAGCGGCGCGACAGCCAGTTCTGCTGATTCAAAGGCCATGGACATGCCGTTGCCGGTGACAGGTGGAATCATCGTGATGGCGTCGCCCACGCAGATTTCCGGTCGGGCTGCGGCGCGCTCCGGTCGCAGGGAAAGCCCGGCCACGGCGCAAAACGAAGCGTCATCGAACTCCGCCGCCGCGAGCCGCTCACGCAACGGCGAACCGGGCAGACCACGCAGGAGTTCTCGGGAGTTCGCCGGAAGATTTTCTCCAGACGAGCGACGGAACAGGCCGCAGACATTCACTTCGACATCGGCCAGTTTGCAAAGGCCGATATAGCCCTGTGAAGAAAGGTGCATCTCCAGATCGGCAGTGAGCGGCACGTTGCGAGCGTGAATTTTCAAACCGAACCAGCGTGCCCCGCCCTGCCCGGCTTGCACCCGACGACCGGTGGCGCGGACGATGCCTTCGGCAAAATCTTCTTCGCGCCAGCGCTGACCGGTCACCAGGTCGCCACCGAGCGATTGAAATTTTTTCGCCAGCACCGCGTCGAGTGCGAAACGGGAAAGACAAATCGCACTGGCCGGCAATGGCCGCGGCGCGGCGGAACGGGTCGCGGTGAAAAAGGCGGCGGATATCGCCGGCTGGGCACCCGCGCTGTCGAGCAGTTCACGCAAGCCAAGCCGGGCGAGCGAGGCCTGACCGAGGCCGCTGATGAATTCGCCGCAGACGCGGTGGCGCGGATAATTTCCGGCTTCGCGAATCGTCACCGGTATTTCCCGCTGGCGCAGCGCGATGCCCAGAGTCAGGCCCGCGAGGCCACCACCGACAATCTGGATGGGCTTCAGTGCGGACATGTATTATTCGCGGCGGCGCGCGATGAACAGATGACTGAAAAGGCCCGAGCGATGTTCGGTAAGTAGCCAATTCTTTTGGTCCGGCCACAGCGCAGAGATTTCCCGGTTCGCAAATCCAGCGCGGATGCTGACCACAGCATCGTGGCGCGTCACGTCGTTGCAGCCGATCGCCCACAACAGCCGGCTGCAGAACAATGGCCAGCGGGCGCGGCGCGGTTCGAGGGCGATGAATAAATTCGTGCGTTCTGAAACGAGCCGGAGCAATTCGGCGAGCCGTGCATCCTCAAAATGGTGTAGAAATAAATTTGCAATCACGAGGTCACTGGCAATCGGCGGCCAGTCGAAAACGTCGGTGACAGTCGCGCTGGCGCGCCAGCCTAATTGCTCGAATGCCTTGAGAGTTAAGGCAGAAACATTGGGCTGGAGATCAAGCAAGGTCGCGCGCACCTTCGAGAATTCCCCCATCATTTGAATTTCTTGCGCGAGGCGCAGGAGGAAATCGCCGTCGCCCGCGCCCAGTTCGGTGATGGTTTTGGGCGGGGCAGAAAGATTTTTTCCCAAAGCTTGCGCCATGATGGCGTGATGGCGCATCCACCAATTGATGCGGCGCAAGTCGCGGCGCGAATGCACGGCGCGCGGATCGCCAGGCGAAAGCGTGTCGAGGATTTCAGGTTGGACGTTGCGTTTCATGTTCGCGGCACGCGGGGACGTTCACTCCATCGGCGATAAAAGTCAGCTCACTTCCAGCAAGGCACCGTGGCAACTGAAGCCAGCGCCGAATGTGGACATCCACCAGAGGCCGTCTGGCACGGGCTCGCGCAGGGCGCGATCAAGCACGAAGTAAACGGTGGGGCTGCTAATGTTGCCGAATTCGCGCAGGACGGCGGAACTGTGACGCACGTCGGCCTCGCTCAATTCCAGTTTTTTGCGGAGAGCAAGAATCACGTCGCGGCCGCCGGTGTGTAGTATCCAGCCGGTGATCTGCTCACGTTGGACGCCAGCGGCGACGAGCGAGTCGGCAAATAGTTCTTTGGCGATTTCGCTGGCGATTTGCGGGACTTGCGGCAATAGGATGTTCCGCAGCATTCCATTCTTGTGACTAAATCGCAACGTGTCGCGTTCGGCGGTGACGAGGCGCGAGTCGGTGAATTTCCATTCCACACGCCGCCGGTTGGGCAGCGGCTCATTGGCCAAAACTGCCGCGCCCGCGCCATCCCCAAATAGGCATGTGCTGATGAGGACGCCCGCATCGTCATCGAGATAAAACGCGGCGCTGCAAACCTCGACGCAGATGGATAAAACTTTTTTCGCGCGGCCAGATTTTAAAATAGCTTCGGCGGCGCGGAAATTTGGCAGCGCGGCACCGCAGCCTTGGCCAACGAGATCGAGCGCAAAAATATTCTGTCGCAGGCCAAGTTGTTCTGCGACATAGCTGGTAAGGCCGGGACACAGATAACCGGTGCAAGTGCTGACGAGCACGGCGTCCATTTCTGACGGCTGACAGTTCGCATCGGCCAAAGCCCGTTGCGCGGCCTCGACGGCGAGCGCCGGCGCGTGACGGGCAAAGCGCGCTTGCAACGCGTCCGGCGTCTGTTCAAAAACTTCTGTGAGTGGCGCAAGTGCCAAGTGGCGTGAGTCAATGCCGTTGTTGCCGCAAAGAACTTTTTTAAGAATGGCGTGAGAACGCGGCGCAAGTTGCGTAAATGACGAGGAGTGGCGCAAGGCGTCCCAGGACTCACGCTGTTCGTAGCGGGTTGCGGGAGCAGCGGTTCCAAGGCCGATGAAGAACATGGCGGACTTTAGCGCAGGCGCTGCCTTTGCGCGAATTTTATAAAGCAAAAACGGCGGCAGGAATTTTCCCGCCGCCCTTTTCAAGGAATTGTTTTTACTTCAGACCGACGAGATAGCCGAAGCGTTTTGCGAATTCGTCAGGCGTCACCTTGATGACGGCGGCGAGTTTGGCGAGTTGCCTGGCGTCCTCGAAATCTTCGCGTTCGAGGCGAATCATATAGGCCTGGGCACATTCAAAGGCTTCGCCGTCCACGTTAACACGGCGGTTTTGCATGCGACCCGTCTTCGGGTCGAGCATATTCTCGAACGGCAACGGATTCATCTTGCCGTCCACGAAACTGATGATGGCACCGTATTTTTCGGATTCGGGCGAGCGCAGGAATTTCACTGCCGCGTAGCCGAGGTCGCGTGTGTATTCGGCGTCGAACGGAATCGGGTCCGCACAGCGCAACTCGTAGCCAAGATCCTTGTCAATGAAGCCCATTTTAATGCCGAGCTTTTCCAAGCGCACAGTCAAAAGCTCCTTCATCAGGCGGCCAAATTCGATCTCGCCGAGGCGGAGATGCCCGTGATCGTCGCGGATGATTTTACCGAATTGTGCCAACTGACCTTCGGGCAAAGCTTCAAGTAATCCCTTTTCGCCAATGCCTTCAATCAGACCTTCCGCCAGCACGACCAGACCGTAGCGCGAGCCCTCCGCCGTGCGTTTGATAATCGAGCCGATGATGATGTCGCAAATTTCATCCACCGTGACGGGACGGCCACGAAATTCCTCCAAGATGACGGATAATGTGGCTGCACTCGCCTTGGCGATGCCCAGCGCGAGGTGGCCAGCCGCACGCCCCATGCTAATGATGATATACCAGCGCGAGGTGGTGCGCGCGTCTTCAATCAGGTTGCGCACAATCTGCACGCCATAATGGCGCGCGGTTTCGTAGCCGAACGTCGGTGCGGTTCCCGGCAATGGCAAATCGTTATCAATCGTCTTGGGCACGTGCGCGACTTTGATTTTGCCTTTGCTGTATTTGGCGACGTAGCTGGCAGAAAATGCCGTATCATCGCCGCCGATGCTTACCAACGCAGTGATGCCAAGCTTTTCGAACACTGTGAAAATATTATTCATCTGCTCCTGCGATTTCGTCGGATTCGTCCGCGCCGTGCCGAGAATTGAACCGCCCCTCAAATGAATATCTTTTACGTCGCGAATGGACAACGGCTTGATCTGCGTGGTGTCGCCCTGCGCGATGTATTTAAAACCGTCGCGGAAGCCAATGACTTCGTAGCCTTGATTAATACCCTCAATGGTGGCTGCGGCGATAACGCCGTTGAGTCCGGGCGCCGGACCGCCGCCGACCAAAATTCCAAGTCTGCCTTTGTAGCTCATGTGATTTGAATATGATGTTGGTTGCGCAAGGCAAACATCCTGTCTGCCCAACGCAAAAAATTCAATTCCATTCTTGCCGCAATCTGACCACACTTTGTCCGCGCAATGAAACGAGCCGTATTTCTCGACCGCGATGGCACGCTCATCGTGGAAAAAAATTATCTACACCGCCCTGAAGACGTGGAACTTTTTCCCGGCGCCGGCGCGGCGTTGAAAAAACTTGCCGACGCCGGCTTTAAACTTTTGGTCGTGACCAATCAATCCGGCATCGGGCGCGGTTTCTTTACGATGGCGGATGCAGAAAGCGTGAACACCCGCGTCAATCAAGAGCTGGCGCGCGACGGCGTGCATTTCGAAAAAACTTACATTGCACCCGAAGCGCCCGACCAACCGAGCCGCGTCCGCAAACCGTCGCCGCAATTTCTTTTCGACGCGCGGGATGAATTTGATTTGAACCTCGCCGAAAGTTTCATGGTCGGCGACAAGTTGATTGACCTCGAATGCGGCTGGAATGCCGGCGTAAAAAAAAGCATACTCGTCCGCACCGGCTACGGCGCGGGCGTGGAAACGGAAGCACCGGAAAAAATTTCAAAGGCCGTCGTCGTGAATAATTTGACCGAAATGGCCGATTGGATTTTGAAAAACCAATTCGCAATTTGAAATTCGCAATTCAGAATTAATTTATGTGCGGCATCATTGGATACGTCGGAAAAAAATCAGCTTCGCCCATCCTGCTCGAAGGCTTGCGGCGGTTGGAATATCGCGGCTACGACAGCGCCGGCGTGGCGATTTTGGACAACGCCAACTTCTCGTTGCGTAAGAAAAAAGGCAAGATTGACGATGGCATCGCGCGCGTTTTGAAGGCCGAAGCTGCCGCTGGAAATCTCGGCATCGCACACACGCGCTGGGCCACGCACGGCGTTCCGTCCGACACGAATTGTCATCCGCACCTCGACGCTTCCGGCAAAATCGCCATCGTTCACAACGGCGTCATCGAAAATTACGACGCGCTAAAACAAAAACTCATCCGCGCCGGACACAAATTCAAATCCGACACCGACACGGAGGTGCTCGCGCATTTGATCGGTGAACATTACGCGAAACGTAGCGGCAAAACTGGCGATGCGCTCGCACAAGCTGTTTGCGACGCGTTGCGCGAAGTCATCGGGACTTACGGACTCGCCGTCATTTGCACCGATTTTCCCGACACGATCATCGGCGCGCGACGCGGGTCACCGCTCATCATCGGCATCGGCAAACATGAAAACTTTCTCGCCAGCGATGCCAACGCCATTGTCGCGCACACCAAAAAAGTTGTTTATCTCAACGACTACGACGTTGCCACCATCACGCCGGAACGCTTTGACGTTTTGAATCTCGGCGCCGACACGGCCAACGTGCAGATCAGCAATCTGGAATTTTCGCAGGAAGACGCCGCGCGCGGCAAACACGCGCACTTCATGCTCAAGGAAATTTACGAGCAGCCACAAACCATTTTGAACGCGCTGCGCGGTCGTCTGGATTTTGAAGGCGCGACGGCGAAGTTCGGCGGCTTGAACATGACCGCTGCCGAATTGCGCAACATTGACCGCATCGTCATCGCGGCGAGCGGCACGAGCTGGCACGCCGCGCTTGTCGGCGAATACTTGATTGAAGAACTCGCGCAGATTCCGGTCGAGGTGGAATTCGCGCACGAATTTTGTTATCGCAATTGCCCGCTCGAAAAAAACACCGTGCTGCTGGTGCTCTCGCAATCCGGCGAAACGGCGGACACGCTGGCCGCGTTGCGCGAAGCCAAACGCCGCGGTCACCGCGCACTCGCCATCGTCAACGTCGTCGGCAGCACCATCGCGCGCGAATCTGATGGCGGCATCTACATGCACGCTGGCCCGGAAATCGGCGTGGCCTCGACGAAGGCTTTCGTCTCGACGATTTCCATTCTCACGCTGCTCGCCGTTCATCTCGGACGGCTGCGGAATCTCTCCGCGAAGCGCGCGTTGGATGTTTTACACGGACTCGAAGCCTTGCCGAAACAGATTGAAAAAATTCTCGCACAGAATGACGCGTTGAAAAAAGTTGCGAAGAAATATGCCAGGGCGGACGACTTCTTTTTTCTCGGCCGCGGCTACACGTTTCCCATCGCACTCGAAGGTGCGTTGAAGTTAAAAGAAATTTCTTACATCCACGCCGAAGGTTATTCCGCCGCCGAAATGAAACACGGGCCGATTGCGCTGATTGACGCCAAGACCCCAACGGTTTTTCTTGTGCCGCAGGACGCGATGTATGACAAGACGATGGCGAATCTCGCGATGATTCGCGCGCGCCAAGGCCCGATCATCGCGCTCGCGACCGAAGGCGACAAGGCGATCAAGAAAGTGGCGGACGACGTGATTTACCTACCGCCCGCGCTGGATCTGCTGAATCCGATTCTCGCAAGCGTGCCGTTGCAACTCTTCGCGTATCACATCGCCGTCGCGCGCGGTTGCGATGTGGATAAGCCGCGCAACCTCGCCAAGAGCGTGACGGTGGAATAATTTCGGCGCGCATGGCTGACTCGCAAAATGCTCCGCTCGTCGTTGACCTCGACGGCACGCTCATCCGCACCGACATGATGTGGGAATCGCTGTCGCGCCTGCTGCGGCGCAATCCGCTCGCCATTTTTCAAATCCTTTTTTGGTGGACACGCGGACGCGCCTTGCTCAAACAAAAACTCGCCGCGCGCGTTCAAGTTGATCCTACCAACCTGCCCTATCACGAAAAATTCATCGCGTGGTTGCGCTCGGAAAAAGCTTCCGGCCGCAAAATCATTCTCGCCACGGCCTCTGACCTAAAGATGGCTCAGCCGATTGCCGCGCACGTCGGTTTGTTCGATGAAGTTCTGGCCAGCGATGGCAAAACCAATCTCCGCAGCGAAAACAAACTTCGGGTGCTGACGGAAAAGTTTGGTGAGCGCGGTTTTGATTACGCTGGAAATTCCTCTGCCGACTTCGCTGTCTGGCGCGGCTCGCACGAAGCTGTCGTCGTCAACGCCAGCCGCCGCGTGCTGCATGAGGCGGCAAATTGCACCAAGGTTGGCGCGACCTTTTGCGAAGGCTTTTCCGCCGTTGCCGTTGCGAAAAGTTTTTGCACGGAATTATTTTGGCGCAGCGGTTACGTCATCGCTATCGTCGCCGGCCTCTTGCTGGCGCTCGCGTTTCCCAAATTTAGCATCGCCGGTTTCGCGTGGGTCGCGCCGGCGTTATTGCTGTTCGCCGCGCGCGGCAAATCCGGCGCGGACGCTTTTCGTGCGGGCTACGTTGGCGGAATCACGTTCTGGCTCGCATCGCTTTACTGGCTGCTGCTGATGCCCGCGACGGGATTCCCGATTCTCGCCTGGATTGCGCTGTCAGCTTATGTCGCTTTGTATTTCGGCGCGTGGACGTGGTTTATTTCAACTTTCAACTTTCAACTTTCAACTTGGATTGGCCGCGTGCGCTGGACCATCACCGGTGCAGCGGCGTGGGTGGCGCTGGAACTTTTGCGCGGCTGGCTGTTCAGCGGATTTCCGTGGAGCCTCCTCGGCGCATCGCAATACCAGCTCGTTCCGCTCATCCAAATCGCGGCGGCGACGGGAGTTTATGGCGTGTCATTTCTCGTCGTGTGGCTATCACTAGGATTGTATTCAGCAGCGGAAATGATTTATCGCAACCCGACCAAACGCCACGTCTGGCAGGCGGAAATTGTTTTACCGCTCATCACCGTGTTGCTGCTGTTTGTCGGTGGGATTTTCAAAATCAATTTACATTCGCAATCGGCGGGCAGCATTACCGATCGTCCGGCAATACTGCGCGTTTCGCTGATTCAACCGAGCGTGCCCCAAACACTCATCTGGTCGCCGAGCGAAGATCAAAAACGTTTTGACGAACTGCTGACACGTTCGCAGCGCGCCATCTCGAACGGCACGGATTTGTTGGTGTGGCCGGAATCCGGCGTGCCGATGTTTGACGGCGTTTATGACATCATCAGCGCGTTTGCACAGTCCAATCACGTCGCCATCATTTTCAACGGCGACGATGCGGAGTTCAGTCCGAAGGCGACGAATTTTTTCAACGCCGCGTTTCTGGTCGGCCCTGACGGACGTTTTGCCGGGATTTATCACAAACAAAATCTGGTGATTTTTGGCGAATACGTTCCCTTCGCGCGCTGGCTGCCGTTCCTGAAATACCTGACGCCGATTCAAGGCGGCTGGGCGCCCGGCGACAAATCGGTGGTTTTTGTCGGTGAAAACTTTACCGTCGCGCCGCTGATTTGTTTTGAAGACGTGTTTCCGAAAACTGCGCGACGGGCGGCCGCCATTGAACCAGACTTGCTATTGAACCTCTCCAACGACGGCTGGTTCGGCGAGAGCGCGGAGCAACGGCAACATCTCGCCAACGCCGTTTTTCGCGCAGTCGAAAACGGTTTGCCACTCGTCCGCTGTTCCAACAATGGCGTGACCGGCTGGATTGATGCGCACGGCCGGATGCGGGAAACCTTGCGCGACCAGACCGGCAGCGAATATGCGGCAGGCGTTCTGACGGTGGAAATTCCACTACGCGCGGCCACGGAAAAACCTGCGCCAACTTTTTATCAGCGCCACGGCAACTGGTTCGCTTGGAGCTGTGTGGCATTGGCGTTCGTTGCGTTCATGGCCAAGCGAAAAAAAGCGCAGTCATGATTTTAACTTTCCGAGGGGCAAGCCAGTGAGTTTCGCATAAAAAAAATTTAATGTCCCGTCCCCGCCAAATTTAAGGATGATTTGCGACATTGAGGCGTAATGTTTTTGAACTGACGCCATTTTTGTTCCCATGCGACTGTTACTTGCCATCATCATTTTCCTGTCGGCCATTGCCGGCAATACCGCGCGCGCTGCCCATACCGAAGCGGACTTGATTCTGCCTGCTCTCGCCTACCCCGGCGACACGGTATTGGTGGGCGTGCGGCTGAAAATGGCACCCGGCTGGCATACCTACTGGAAAAATCCCGGCGCGGCGGGCCAGGCCACAGAAATCAAATGGCAGTTACCGCCCGGCGTGACCGCTAGTGAAATCCAATGGCCGTTGCCGCAAAAACTTCCGCCGGCGGATATCACAACTTACGGCTACGAGAACGAAGTCGTTCTCCTCGTGTCGCTGAAGCTACAAAAGAATGTCAAAGACAGTCCGCTCCATCTCGCCGCCAAAGTCTCGTGGCTGGAATGCAACGAATCCTGCATCCCTGCGAGCGCCGAAATCCAAGGTGATTTGAACCTCGGCGCTGCCAGCGGCAATGCAATTAATGCCGCCAACGAAAATCTCCTCGCTCTCTGGCTAGCCAAAGTGCCCACCGCCAACACGGTGGCTTCCGCACAGGCATGGTGGGAAAAACCGGCCAACGGCGACACGCGCATTTTGGATTTGCAATGGCTGGGCGATGCAGCGGGCGCAGATTTTTTTCCGGCCGCCGATGATAATTTTGAAATTCAAGGGGCGACGGAAAAGATTTCTGCGCCCGACGGAATGATCCGGCTGCGTAAACTGGTGAAGAAATTCTCCGGCGAATGGCCCAAGGAAATTAAAGGTGTATTCCTCACCGCCAGCACCGCCAGCGAAACCAAAGTTTCCGTCGGCGATACGCCCACAACTGCTGCGGCCGCCGCCATCGCCCCACCGCAAAAAATTGAACCGCTGTGGCGGATGCTCATTTACGCCTTCATCGGCGGCCTAATTCTCAACATCATGCCGTGTGTGCTGCCGGTGATTGCGCTCAAAATTCTCGGCTTCGTCAACGAGTCCAAAAGTTCGCCGCGCCACGTCCGCACGCTTGGTCTCGTGTATGCACTGGGCGTCCTATTTTCCTTTCTCGTGCTGGCCGCCATCGTCATTGGGGTGAAGGCGGCAGGACACAAGGCAGGCTGGGGCATGCAGTTTGGCAATCCCGTATTCCTCGTCTGCCTCGTCACGCTGGTGATGCTCGTGGCGATGAATCTGTTCGGCATCTTTGAAGTCACACTCGCCGGCGGTGCTATGAACGTCGCCAGCGGCCTCTCGACCAAAAGTGGCATGATCGGAGCATTTTTCAACGGCGTCCTCGCTACGGCGCTGGCGACGCCCTGCACCGCGCCATTTTTAAGCATTGCGCTCGGCTTCGCCTTCGCAAAAAGTGCCGCCGTCATCGTGCTGATTTTTGGGACCGTGGCAGCTGGGCTGGCGTCGCCTTATGTCCTATTGAGTTGGAATCCGGCGTGGCTGAAATTTCTCCCGAAACCCGGCGCGTGGATGGAAAAATTCAAGATGGCGATGGCGTTCCCGATGTTGTTGACCGTCGTCTGGCTGTTCAATCTCGCGGCGGAAAGTTACGGTGACCGCGTATTGTGGCTCGGCGTTTTTTTGGTGACGATGGCCATGGCTCTTTGGATTTACGGCGAGTTCGTCCAGCGCGGCAGATCAAAAAAGGTTTTGGCTACAATCGTGGTTCTGGCGTTGCTCGCCGCCGGTTATGGCTATGCATTGGAAGGTCAGTTGCGCTGGCGTGAGCCGCTGAAGCCAATGAAAACGAATGGGCTGGCCCACGATATTGACGGTATTGCGTGGCAAGCGTGGAGCCCCGAGGCGCTGATGCAAGCGCGCGCCACGGGTCGCCCGGTGTTGGTGGATTTCACCGCCGACTGGTGTTTGACGTGCCAGGTGAACAAACGCACGAGCATCGAGGTTCAATCTGTCCGCGACAAAATTAAATCACTCAACGTCATTACGCTGCTGGCTGATTACACACATTTTCCGGATGTCATCACATCAGAGCTAAACCACTTCAATCGTGCTGGCGTGCCGCTAGTGCTGGTTTATCCCCAAAATCCAGCGGCGAACGCCATTGTCCTGCCCGAAGTGCTGACGCCCAACGTTGTCCTCAATGCGCTCGACCGCGCGGTGAATTAATTTTCTTTGAACTAATCATCGGTAGGCCGCGTCTATCTTTTGCCAGCATCAATCAAATTGAATCATGAAAAAAATTATTGCTCTTTTCGCAATCGTGTTTTTAACCGGCGCGGTTTTTGGCATTGAAATCGGCAAGCCGGCACCAGACTTCTCCGGCACGGATATCAACGGCAAAACTATCAGGCTCTCGGATTACAAGGGGAAAATTGTCGTGCTGGAATCTTACAACTCCGACTGCCCGTTCTGTAAAAATCATTATCAGACCAGCGCGGCGCAGGAGTTGCAAAAAACTATGGCCGATAAAGGTGTCGTCTGGTTGATGGTCAATTCCGTCGGGCCGAAAAATCCCAGCCATCGCACACCCGCCGAAGCGCAGACGGAATGGACAAATTTAAAAATCGCCGCGACAGCGTGGATTGATGATACCACCGGCACCATCGGTCACCTTTACGATATGAAGACCACACCGCATATGTTCGTCATCGCCGCTGACGGGACGCTCGCCTACGACGGCGCGATGGACAACAATCCGAAGCCTTTTGGCGATCCGCGCAAGGCGAAGAATTACGTCAGCGCTGCCGTGGACGAACTGCTCGCGGGCAAAGCGGTGACTATTTCAGCGACCAAGCCCTACGGCTGCAGCGTTCACTACGCGAACTAACCTGTCTAAACTTTCTTAACGGGCAACGGCAGCTTTCCATCCTGCCCTTTTTCTTTGGGCACGAACGCGCGGCGCACCCACTTGGCCGACTGCAATTCCGGCGTCAGTTTGAAATTAAATTCCCGCAAAAATTCTTCCGCCGGCGCGATGATGTTTACCGGCCGCCGTGTAAAAGTATCTTTGTATGCCAATCGCACCGCACGCAGACCAAGGCGAAAACCTTTTTCCACGCGGCCATAAATTTCGTCGCACATGATGGGGCTACCCGATTCCGCGAGATGCAAACGAATCTGATGCGTGCGTCCCGTGAGCGGACTCGCTTCGATGAGTGTGAATCGTTCGTTGCTCATTAACACGCGGAAGTGCGTCTCCGATTCCTTGCCTTCTTCCGAATAATCGACGCGCATCTTGCCGAAATTTTTTGGGTCAGGACCGATGGGCAATTCGCACGTCCACTCTTTTTCCTTCGGCACACCTTCGACGACGGCGAGGTAAGTTTTTTCCATGCGACGCGATTCGAACATGTCACCCATCGCACGCATCGCGCCTTCGCTCTTGGCGAACAGCATCACGCCGCTGGTGTCGGCGTCGAGCCGGTGAACGTGGCGGAGATAACGTAGATTGCGGGAGCGCGCCCAGAAATCATCGGCGCGAATGGAGGAATCAATCGCTGTCTGCAAATTCCAGTTCGTCTTGCGCCACGAATCTGGCACCAGCATCCAGCCGCGCGGCTTGTCAATCGCCAGCACCGAACGATCCTCAAAAATGATGGGAATCAAATCGCAGCCGGGCAGCTCTATGAAATTAGGTTTCGCCATTGCGGTAGCGTAATGAATTGCGCCTCCACCCGCAAAGCCTGTTGTCACGGAAGCCTGGATCGTGGCCGGTAACAAAATAAGGTTTGCTTGCGCTAATTTACGTTAATCAGCTGCCGCCGTGTTCCGATAGATTGCTACGCAATGAAGTTGAGACGGATCATTTGGACGACGCTGACAGGTATTTTTCTCGGCGTGGGATCGGCAACCACCGGCGCGGAAATCGCGAAACCGGCGTGGCTAACGGATTGTTCAGTCAGCGTCAAGGAAGGCTATGATAACAATGTTTTCCTGTCCGGCGTGGAGGCAAAAAACTTGCCGCCAGCCTACACTGTTCCCGCCGGCAGCGTGGCGGCGTTGAAAGATCGTTACTCCTGGATCACGACGGCATCGCCAAAAATCGGCGTTAACTTCGCGCCGCTGACCGGCCAGACAAATTTCCCGTCGTTGAATCTGGTGTATGCACCTGATTTGGTAACGTATCACGATCAGACTTCAGAAAGTTACATCGCTCATCGTGTGCTCACATCCATCAAGGGTAAAACGGAACTGGCGACGTTTGCCGGCGAAAATAATTTTTGCTACATCGACGGCAATGGCATGGGCCCATTTTACCCTGGCGGCTTGTATAGCACGTTCGCGACGGCGACAGATCGCGAACGGCGACGGCAGATTCAGGATCGTGCCAATATGAGCGTGCAATTCGATCAGGAATATTGGTTCGTCCGGCCGACCGCCTCGCTGACGTATTACAATTTGATGACCGAGCAGCTAAATATTCCAGGCTATCAAAATTATTGTGATCGCTACGACGTGAACGGCGGCGCGGACTTCGGCTATAAAATCACGCCGTCGTTCGCCGCCACCCTCGGCTATCGCTACGGCCACCAATACCAGCAGCAATACACCTTCTCGCCCTACAGTTCTTCAAGTGATTATCAACGCGTGCTGGCGGGCGTCGAAGGCAATCCCTGGAACTGGCTCAATGTCAAGGTCGTCAGCGGGCCGGATTTCCGAAGTTATGAAGGAAATTCTACCGGCCACATCACGCCAGTGAACGACCTGCATCCCGTCAAGTATTACGGTGAAGCGCTCATCGTCGCCACCTTCGCACCCGAAAACACGCTCACCTTCAAATACAAACTCTGGCAATGGGTTTCCGGCAACGGCAAGGTTCCTTACTCAGACGGCAATTACGAATTGCTCTACCACGTCAAACTGACGGAAAAATTCGCCTGCGATCTCGGCGGAAAACTGATGTCATGGAATTTTAACAGCGGCAATCTACCGACCTGTAGGCGTCACGATTTGCAATACACAACCTCCGCCGGCGTGAGTTATGCCGTCAACCACCACATCAGCTTCGCCCTGACCTGTGCCGCCAACTGGGGACAGAATGCTGAGGCTAACGTGACCAATCCGCAAACACGCGAATTCACCCAGCAACTCATCGCGCTGGGCACCCAATGGAAATTTTAGGCGGCAGCGGCGGCTTTCACCACTTGAAATGCGCCCTGGATTTTTCCATCACCCTTACGGATTTGGACAATGGATTTGGCCGCAATCGCGGCGGAAAGTTTCTTACGCACCAACGCCTGTGGAAATGCCGGGTTCAAGGCCACCAGCGTTTGGAGGGTAAATTCGCCACTCGGCCAATTGATTGATTCAGTCATATTAATTTTAGAAGTTGTCGGCGAACTACCGTTTACGCCATTCCG
>JBAXIY010000036.1:0-21680 GCA_037138135.1 Verrucomicrobiia bacterium | reverse complement strand
AATTTACGGCGATTGGAATGGATATTCATTGTTTAAGAGTCGCACGGTAAAAACGGCGCGGATAATGACTGTTCTCCGTATCCACCCATGTTGATGGCGACACGGTCACGTTGGTGGAGAAAACGTTGGTCCAAACGATCAAATCCGTAGATGCCTGGATGGTGCAATTGGCCGGTGCGGAGCAGGAAATGGAAAGCTGAACTGAACCGCCGACAAGCCCAAATCCAGAAAGCGTGATTACGGGATTCGTCGGTGCGGGAATGGAATAGCTGTAGGCGACCAAGCGGTTGGTTTTGCCGGTGTCGGTGGGGCGATAAGAGCGCACATATTCGACGAGAGCGTTTGTTGGCGAAACAGTGACACGCATATGTCCCGAACTGCCAAGCAAGACTCCATTCGTGTAATTGTAATTGGGATCGGTAGCTGAGATTACTGAATCATAAGGGTAATGACTTGGCTGCGGGACTTCTTGATAAATGAAATCCGGGGGGCCATTGGAAACACCGCTGGTATAGTAATCCTGTTTTACGAACAGATGATCGTGGCCATGGAAGAAAACTTGCGCCTTGTTGGTCAACAACAGGTCGCGAATCGGCATTGGCCAGCCGGGACGGTGCGTTGCAAAGCCGGATGTGCCATTCGTATTTAAACCGCCCCACTCGAAGTAGGGTGAAAATTCTATCCCGCCGCGAGCAGTCGAGTCAAAGCTGCCGCCGATGAGATGGTGGGCGAAGATAAATTTAAATTTGGCAGAGCTTCCTTCCAGCGTGGATTTCAGCCAGAAATATTGATTCGCGCCGAGCGTCCATGCCCACGGGTCTTTCGACTTTGTGATGCCCTGGTTGCTATACCAAAACGGATCAAGCATCACGAATAAGGCGTCGCCCCACTCAAACGCATAGTAGCCATCCCGTGGCTGTTGCTGGTAGAAATCGGGAACGGTGGCACCTGAATAAAAGCCGCCGGGAATCGGGCACGGATAATAGTATTCCCGTGCTTCGGCGCCCCAGATGGGCGAATTTTCAAAAGGTTGGCTGTTACTCAACCACCAGCCCAGTTCTGGATCGTGGTTGCCATTGACCAGAAACAGCGGCACGGAATGGCCTGACACGCTGAAGAACTGGTCGCGCACCGCGACATAAGCTTCATCAATTCCCGGCTGCGTCATGGTATATGGATTGGTGGGAGCGTATTTCTCGCACATGAACGTATCGCCGAGATCGATGAGAAAATCCGCCTGATCAGTCAGGACGTTCGCCAGCGTTTGCTGCCAGATGGAAGGCACGGTTCCTGGCGAGTCGTTGTAATGCGGATCGGCCTCGATATCAAAAGTAAAGGTGCTGCCGCGCGCCCGCTGGGTTTGGCAGGTATGCTCCGTATCCGCAAGAAAGTTTGTATCGGCAATATTTTTGAAGCGCAGCCGGTAATAATAGCGTGTATTGGCCTGCAACGAATTGAAGTCTACTGACACCGGCTGGCCCGCCGGCAAATTTGTTGCGTCGGTCTGTGTCGAATAAACGCCTGACTGTGTGCCGTATTCGAAATACCCAAGCAGATTTGAATTGGACATTGCGCTGACTGTGATCGAATTCGCCGTGGGTCGCCCGAGCAACAGTGAGCCGCTAAAACCTCCAGTGGCAGGCGGATTGGTCGCGGCTTCAACGAAGATGGAAATCCGATCAAGACTGATCCGATTTGAAGACGGCAAACCGGCGAACTGAAAACGAAGGTTCAAATTGCTGACCAGTTCGCTCGTCTGCAGGTCATAATGAAATAGCTGCCAACTGTGATTCGTGATGCCTGTCTCATTCAATCGGGTGCTAAAGCCCGCACCAGTGTCGATTTGGAATGCCCAGGCCGTGTTCGTCGTTGCTCCAACTATTTTGAGATAAAATTCGACGTAAGCTGCCGTGCCGGCGACCGCGATGCTTTGCGCGGTGGTCATCATGTTGTCTGATAGGTTGGTGGTGCCTTGCCGGAACAGTAGACCGCACGGATTGCCCGTGCCGTAATTCCAATTCGTCCCCTGTGCCAGAGCGTCGCCTGTGATCGACCAGTCGTTGTCGCAATTTCCGCCAGTCCAGGGATCAATCACACCGTTCGTTGCGGCCATCGTCTCTTGAAAGACCAAGGTTGTCGCGGCGTGGGTCTTCAGGATGGAAAATATGCTCAGCGAGGCTAGGATGAACCTTTTAAAACTGCACTTCATGGCTATCGGTTCGCTTTGATGCGGTAAAATAAGTTACTCAAGCTGCCACCGCTGTTGTGGCTGACGGTATTGGTCGAGCTTGTTGGCGGTGAATTCGTGAAGATCGTAGTCCACTGGTTGGCGGTGAGCGAGGGCGAACACTCGAGGTATTGCCAGGCGTTACTGCCGCCGACCCAGGTGAGGTTCACGGCACCGCCGACGACTTGCAGGCCGGTAATAGCCAGACGCGAGACTGAGTTCGTTGGGTTCAGATCGGCGGTGTAGTTCTGGAGCGTGGTGTTTCCGTTGGCATTGATGAGACTGGCCACGGACGCGAGGGTGGGGTCGAAGCCATAGCGCATCGCCCAGCCGTCAGGGATTCCGTTGTTCGCGGAAGACCACGCCGTCGGATCGATGCCAAAGCTGAATTCCTGCAGGTCCGTCACGCCGTCGCCATCGTAATCGCTGGTCGGGCTTACAGCCGAAAGGGATCCAAAATGCGAACGCACCCAGACATCCGGCAGGCCGAGTCCCACCGTGTCAGTCGCTGCACCGGTGTAAGTTTCAATCATGCCGCGCGGTGTCAAATCCTTGCCCGCGAAGCCGGAAAAATTCGTCGGGTAACGATGGACTTTGAATACTTCGTTCAGCGTCTGCGGCGGGAAACTGGGATTACTGTTCGGATCATACGGAATGGTCGAGCCTTGCGCGAGTGGGTCACGGGTCACGGGATCGACGTAATACCACACCGTTTGCAGGTTGCTGGTGACCTCGAACAAAATGCCGCGCGTGCCCCAGGTGATGAGCGTATTGCCATTCGGCTCCCGTTCCGCGCCGGAAATTTCCGGCGAGAAGAAGTTGGTGGCCGGGGTGTTGGTATAGGTCCAGCAAAGGCCGCCCGGCCCGAACGCCGCGCCGTTCGTGCGATAATAATTTCCGTAGGCGTCCACCGGCGGGATGATTTCATCGATTGACGTGTAGTTGCGGCCGATGCCGTTGTTGTGAACCAGAAAATGGCCGGCGCCCGGACAATTCGTGGGTATCCAGGTCACACAATGTTGCTGCAACAGTTTCTGGTTGGTGGAAGTGCCCAGTTTGTATTGTTGCGGATTACCCCAGCGATACAGCAGGTCACCGCCTTTGCCGTAGCGTCCGCCAGAGTGACTGGCGGCTTGCGCCGTGGAGAGCTGGTGATCAATCACCCACAGCTCGCTGTTGCCGCGCACGCTCAAAACGATTTGGTCGAGTTGCGGATTGTAATCAATGCCGTTCATGTGATTCCAGAATTGCTGCACCTGTCCGCTGGGTGGATTGCAATTAACCAGCTCGACATGATTACTCACGACGCCGTAATTATTCTTGGTGTTGTCAAAATCCTGGATGAGGTGGTCCCAGGTGTGCCATTCCCAGACGATGATTCCATTCGTCGTGCCATCTCTGGCAACCGGTTGCACTTCGATCACAAAATCCGGCAGCATGAATCCTCCGTTGGTGGTGACTTCGGAGCGCAGGGTGGCCGGATTGAACCCGGCGGCGAGCACTTCGGCGTAAGACTTCACTTCGCTCGCGATCATGAGCACGTTGCCATTGGGTAACACCGCGACATCATGATGGGTCATATTGGTGGCCGTGTTCATCTCGTAGCACCAGACCACATCGTCAAACCAGTCGCGTTCCTCGATCCGGCCGCCTTCGCCCCCGCCGGTGGAAATCACCGTATGCGGAATGCCGCACGAGCGCATGAGATGGCCGTTGGTCATCAGATAGTCGGCGCGGCCCGGGTTGTATTTGCTCGTCCACATATGCACGTATTGCCCGCTGTTGTTGAGCAGATATGTGTTATAACCCTGCATCGGCGACATCAGTGTGTAACCTGGGCACGCGTTGCTCGCATTGAGGAACAGCCCGACCGTCTGCGCAATTTTTTCCGCCCGCATCACCCGGAATCCCGTCTGACTCCATTCGCCGTAAGCATCGCCGGGCGGACCGCCGCCAAGAAAAAAGGATGGATCGCGATTGGAAACGCGCGCATGGCCGTAGTCATAATCGCCTAGACTATTGCCATTCCACCAAGTGCCACCGCGCAGGCAGCGATAAGCCACCGCGCCGGGTGCGCTGTTGCTGGGAAAGAGATCGGCTTGCGCGTAGGTCGGCCCGGGCGGATTGGTGACGATGTTGTTGTTCGTGCAGTAGGCGTAATAGGCATTTTTATACCAGTCATTGCACCATTCCCAGACGTTGCCGCCCATGTCGTAAAGATTGTAGGGATTTGAACCGTCGCTGGTCTGGTAACTCGTCTGGCTGCCGGGCCAATTGTAATCGGACTTCAACCGCAACGCGCCGTTGTAGAAACCCACCGGCGTCGTGCACGGATAATCCGAGGTGGATTCAAACGGATCGCCGGAATTTTGCCAGTTGGCAAAAGTTCCGTCCGCATTCGTATCCATGCCCCACGGAAACATGACGTAAGGATTCGTCTGACCGCCATGCGCGGCGTATTCCCATTCCGCCTCCGTTGGTAGACGCCAGCCGTTCTTCGTAAAATCCACGTCGCCGTTCGTGACGTTGTAGCAGGCGTCAAACCCGTTGGTTTGGCTCAACCAGTTGCAATAAGCAATGGCCCCGAACCAGCGCACGCTCGTGACCGGATGCAAATCGCGGCTGTTGATAACCGTGAAGGAATTGTTTTGGAACTGGATGCGGCTCGAAGCTGAAGCGTCGTGCGTATAGAAAAAAACGTTCGTGCCGCCGGGGGCGTATACGATGTTGTTGCGGACTTCGATCAATCCTTGCGCCAGCGCGGCGTTCAAGTAGTCGCAATATTCGCGGCAGGTCACGAGCGTCGTATCCATGTAGAATGGTGAGATGTAAACAGTATGCACCGGTTCTTCGTCCGTGTAGTGCTTGAGGTCGATATATCCGAACTGGTCGCCCATCAGAAAACTGCCCCCGGGAATCCGCACATACTGCGCGGTGAATGGGATGATCGCGTTTGACGTGCCGATGGTGACGGTGAGTGTGATCTGGTCGAGCCAGATGCGGCTATTAGCCGTGCCGCCGCTGAATTGAAAACGTAGGAACAAGTTGCTGACAAGTTCGCTGGGTTGTAGTGCGTAGCTGTAAGCCCGCCAACTGTGATTCGTGCCCGTAGTCTCGCTGAAACGCGTAGTGTAGCCCGCGCCGGAATCGAGTTGCATCGCCCAGCCGCCATTGTTCGTCAGGCTGGTGGTGTTGACGTAAAAGGTCAGCGTGGCACTGTCGCCGCGAGTGTCGATGGGCTGCACCGTGGTAATCGTGCTATCCGTCAGATTGGTCGTCCCGTTCTTAAACGTCAGTCCGTTCGTGTTGCCACCACCATAATTGGAATTAGCACCTTGTTCGAATGGATTGCCGCCGGTGATTGCGACTGCCCACGCATTGTCGCAGCCGCTGCCGGTCCACGGCTTTGCCGGAGCGACCGCCATTGATTCAGAAAACATCACTTGGTTGTCAGCCGCGGCAATTCTGTGCCAGTAAACGATTACAGCGATCAAAAATGTTCGACACGTCTGGTGGATTAATGCCTGTGCGGATGATGAAAGCCTATTTTTCAAGAAAAAATCTCCCGATAGTTATTGGACTTGGGTAAATAAAAAATCTGAGTTAAGCGTCGTTGGCAGGGTGACTGGGTCGGCATAAGCAAATGGCGCCTTAGCCTCATACCCTTCAATCCCACGAAGCTTCTTGAGCGCCGAGCGTTGTTCAGTCGTCAGATTCCGGTTCACTTCGGCGAAATGGGACGCGTAGTAAAATGACACTTCCCCGTCGAGCTCGCCATAATGCCGACACAACTCCAACACTTTATTTTTGCTGGCAGATTCGTCAGTCATGAACTTCCGCAATTCCATAGCAACGGCGCGGCGTGTGGAGACGATATCCGCGAGGTCTTTACGTTGCAAGTCCACGAGACTTTCCACCTGTGCGCGTTGCGCGGGATTGAGCGCGTCAAGAAACGCTGCGCCGCTGTCGCCGGTCAACGCGGTGCTGATGGAATAGTTTTTCTGGTGCACGGCCGGCGCATCCTTCATGTAGAACGAGCCAAAATAAGTGCCGTGGCCTTCCGGACAAAAATAAGTGTCCGCTTCCACCGAGCCGGCATACCAACTGAAGAACTCACTTGCGTAGGTCATCATCGCCACATGAACCGGATGGGACACGGTGCGCTTATCAAACGCCTCCGTCTCGTCAACCTCCGGCCAGGTGCGCGAGTCGCCAAATTTCAATTTCGCCAACGCCGCCTTTTGTTCTGCCGAGAGCGAGCGGACAATTTTTCCATAAACCTCGGCCCGCTCCAAGGCCAGTTGTCCGCTCATTTCAAAAATATCGGAGGTGTATTTCATCACCGCTCCGCGATCTAAGCTCGTTTTACCGGCAGGGAAATCGCCAGCAAGGTTCCTACAAAATCCTTGGATGAGCGGGAATCGTTTCAATGCGACCTCACGGATGCGCGGCGCTTGGGATTTTCCGAGATCTACTAGGAGCGCCTTTTGTTCGGCATTCAGAACGCGCAGCGTGTTGTTGGCAATACGCGTGAGAAAATCGGTGTTGTGTCCAAGCGCGGCGCCGTCAATGTCGCGCATGTATTGAAAGCCGAAAAAATCGGAAATCTTGCCCGGCGGAAGAAAGGTGTCACAGTTGAAATTGCCAGTGAGAAAGGCCAACCCGTCAAAGGCGATGGTGTTCAGTTGCGCACGGTCGGACGTGGCCTGCGCGATCGAATAGTCGCGCTGCGGTCCGGGCGGTTGCGCTTCAGCGAACTGCCCGATGCAGCAAACCATCAGGCCGGTGAGGATGATTTTGATTTTCATAACTTGTCATGGTGGGTGTGAAATTCCGCCGTCACGGTTGATGAACGCCGTGCGGTCATACGTCACTTTCAATTGCGAGCTGTCGAGAATAATGTCCTTCATCGCATTGAGCAGCACGTTGCGACTGACTTGCGGCGGCGGCAAGGAAACCTCCACCGGTGCGGACAACGCATACACGGTGATAAAATACGTTTTTGGCCCTGGTCCTTTCGAGTGCGGCGGTGCGTAGCCCAACTGGCGATTCACGCTATTGTTGCCGAGCGTGCCGACGCCGCTAACATTCTTCGGCAAGCCGTGAACATCGGCGGGAATATTGTAAAGCGTCCAATACCACTTCACGTCGCCCGGGCCGGGAAAATGATCCATAATGACGGCGAAATATTTTGTCCCCACCGGTGCTCCGCTCCATGCGAGTGGCGGCGTGGCGCTCGCGCCATCGCCGGTGAATTCCACAGGCAACACACCACCATTTGTAACCGCCGAACACGTCAGCACAAAATTACCGCTGCGCTTCGGTTCAATCATCACTGGCGTCACCTTTGGCGGTTGGTCGCGACGTTGCACTCGACCTTGATCATCTGGCGGCGGACGCTGAGAGTCGGAATCATTTCGCGGCGGGGGATTATTTTCGCGGTCAGGGCGAAAATTTGTCGGATATGTTTTTGTCGTCTTCTGGCCGGACGCGTCCGTAAAGTCGAACTTCACCGCGCCAGCCTCTGCGCCGTAATGCAACTTCACAGGCTGGCCGTTGAGCGTGTAAGTCAGCGTGTAGCTTTTCCCATCCGCCTCAGTTTGAAAACCCGTGATGGCCGCGCCACGCAACGGACCTGTCGAAGGGCGCACCGGCTGCGCACGCGGCTGCGGGTCAACCTGCCCGTCGCGCTCAGTAACCTCGCCGTGAAAGCCGCCATTGATGTAGGGATATTTTGTTGAGGCATGATAATGATAACCAAGTTGCTCTGTCGTGTGGCCATTAAACGCGTCGAGTTTTTTTGGCGCGGAACCATCCGAATCGGTCAGGCCGTAAATCGCGTAGCCGTCGAGCGCGAACGCGATGGGATTGTTCGACCCGACATATTGCTGCAAGTGCAACGGCGCGGCGTGATAGTGATAATCGTCCGCGCGTCCGGCGTGGCCACCAAAGTGATCCAGTTCGCCAATTTCAGCGGAGATTTCACCTCGATTGTTCTGCGGATTAAAAATCGGAATTCCATTCACCGCGATGGCGATGGCTCCGCGCAGGAAATTATTTTTTATGCTATGCGGCTGAGCGGCAGGAATAGGATTCAGTGGAAATCGCCATGCGTTATCGCCGAAATATGTTTGGGGCAACGGCACCTGCTGCTGCCATGCCGTGATGCCGGCCATCATCGGATGCGACGCCATGCCATCAGATTCGACGTAGAAAAAATCGCCGTCCCAATGCGTCCTTACTCTGGGCGCAAACGGGGCAAAGGCCGTGGCAATCGTCGCTCCGCGATTAGTGCCAATGAGGTTTTCGTGGTTCAGATTAAAAACAATATTGGTCGGCGGTGTGACGCTAGAATCATAATGCGGCAATAGGCCATCATGATCCGAATCACCGGTAAGATGGGCGAAGCCATTACTCTGGGTCAGCAGCAGGGTGATACCAATGACAGAAAAATTGGGCAAATGGCGCATAAGCTGAATCAGACGAAGCCCGACACATCTAGATTTCATCTTCAAAGATTAAGCGGGCAAACCTTAAGCTGCGATGAAGACTTACCCGTAGTCATCAAAGAATCTTCAACCAGACCGTTTTTAAATACGCCGGCTCGTCGCGGCTGATGGGAAAATCCGGCGGCTGCGGCACGTAATGTTGTTTCGCAACTTTCCTTTTCGCAGCGCGCACCACCGCCTGAATGTCTGCGAGAAATTTTTCTGGCAAATACTCCGCTGCGTTGGTCGAGGCCAGCAGCACGCCGCCGGGTTTGAGAACAGGTAGAGTGGCAGTCACGAGCTGGCCGTAATCCTTCTCGGCGCGGAAGGTGCCGTGTTCCTTCGATTGCGAAAACGTCGGCGGATCGAGCACGATGGCGTCGAATGCGCGACCCTTCTTCGCCAGCCGCCGCAGCCAGTCGAAAGTGTCGCCGTAAATAAAATCATGCGCCGCCGGGTCGAGGCCGTTCAACGCAAGATTGCGTTTGCCCCATTCGAGATATTTTTTGGAGAGATCAAGGCTCGTCACCCGCGCCCCCGCGCGCGCCGCGCACACGGAAAAACCGCAGGTGTAGGCGAAACAATTTAGAAGATGGGAGTTGGCAGACGAGAGTTGGGGGAAACCTGCCGCAATATGACCAGTCAGCAAACGCCGGCGGTTGTCGCGCTGGTCGAGGAAAAGACCGACGGAATAGCCTTCGTTAAAACTCATTTCGAAACGGATACCGTTTTCCAGAATTCCAAACCGCTCCGGCGCAGCTTCGCCAAACACAAGTTGTGGCGAGGCATTGGTCACGCTGGATTGACGGATCTGACGCGAAAGGATTTTATGATAGGCGCCGCGCGTCGCATGTTTTTTTGTGAGCCATGACAATTCTTCTTTTTGTTTTGCGCTCAACGGCGCTTCCGATTGCGAGAGCAGAAAGTCGCCAAGTTTTTCCACGAACCAGCCCGGCCAGCCGTCGCTCGCGCCGTGAATCACGCGGAAGGCATTAGTTGCCTTCGCTTCAATAACGGCAGTGCGAAGCGGGCTACGTGCCTCAATGTCAAAATCCACTGGGGCAAAAAACTTCACCGGCTTTTCAGTTGCCGGATGCGTGAACTCGATTTCCGCCGCATGCAAATAAACGCGTGCCGAGGCGGTGCCGCCGTAAAGCGTATCGCCGAGAATAGGAAAGCCACTCTCTGCCGCGTGGACGCGAATCTGGTGTGTGCGACCGGTGAACGGCTCGGCGTGAACCATCTTCAATTTTCCGTTGCCTAATTTGGCGTCCACGACGGGTGTGAATTTCGTCTCCGCCATTTCTCCGCCCGAAAGACTCGCATATTTCTCGCCAACACGGAGCAAGGTGGTTTTAACCGTGAAAGAGTTTTTTGGTGCGTTGCCGTCCGTGAGTAGAAAATATTTTTTATGGACGCGGCGAGCGGTGAATTGTTCCGTGAGTGATTTGTTAGCGAGCGGCGTTTTACCAAAGACAAGAACGCCGCTGGTTTCCTTATCGAGCCGATGGAGGATAGCGAGCGATGACCAGCGTGGCTCGCGATGTTTTAGCCAATCGTAAATGCCTTCGCCGGCGTAAGGTGATGGCGCGTGCGTATTCCAGCCGGCGGGTTTGTGAACCACCAGCAAATGCTCGTCCTCAAAAATCACGCACGGAACCATGCGTCAGGAAAACATTTTTTGGCGCGGGAATGAAGGCCAGAGTGCCGGCCAGCGGTTTATTTCTTTTTATACATCTGCTCCGGCGTGAGCAGTTGCGGTTCGATGATTTTGAAACCGCCATTCTCGACCGAACGGAAAAAGCAGGAGTTGTAACCTTCGTGACACGCTGGGCCGTTTTGCTCGACTTGAATCAGCAGGCAGTCGCCGTCGCAATCGAACGCGATATTTTTAACCGTCTGCGTATTGCCGCTTTCCTCGCCCTTCATCCAAAACTTCTGGCGTGAGCGGCTCCAGAAATGCGTTTTGCCCGTGGCCACGGTGCTTTCGAGCGACGCACGGTTCATCCACGCCATCATCACGACGCGCCCGGTTTTCTGTTCCTGGATGATGGCCGGGATCAAGCCCTGCGCGTCAAATTTTAACTTGTCGTAGAAACTCATGCGGGCATTTCACCAGAAAAAAACTTTTAGCACAAAGCGGAATTTGCCGGATTCACTGCGGCTTTTGCTCGCGCGACGGCGGCGGTGCGAGCAGCAACTTCGATGGCACGTCCGTAGAATTCGTGGCGTTGAGGGCTGGCGCGGTGAGTTCCGGGATGGTTTGCAGCAGGTTGGTTTCGACGTCTGGGACAGAGTTGGTCACCGGATGTTCATGGTCGGCGAGCGAACGAAGGAGCTGCTTTTTCATGCCGAGAAAAGCCTCATTCGTGACGGCGGCAAGATGGTTGCTAGCTTCGCAGAAAAATCCGGCGTAGGTCTTCACCCGCGCGAGGTGAAGCTCCACGCCCTGTCGTTCGGCGTCCGTATGGGCGACATTCATGGCGTTAGTCCACGCGGCGAGCGCGGCGTTCGTGCGCATGGGTTTGATGCCGTAATAACTTTCCGCGTAGTCGGTCGCGAGCACGAAGTTATCCGGTGCCAGTTGCATCCCCAGCCGGTAAAGTGCGAGCGCTTTGTCGAAAACACCTTGTTCGTCCAGATGATAAAATTCCCGCGCATCCTTACGGAAAAGATAAACCGTCGTGCCAAAGTTTTGGTAATACACCGGTTCATCCGGCTTAAGTTTAATCGCCTGCGCGTAATACTCAAATGCCTTGGTGGGCGAGCCAAATTCGCCGTAGTAATTGGCGAGGTTGTTCCAGACGGCCGGATTTTTCGGGTCAAGTTGCTTGGAGTTTTCGTATTGCAAGTGCGCGCCTTCCTCATCGCCGATGTCGTTTAGGAAGCTGCCATAGGCAAGGCAGGCGTGGGCATTGTCAGGATGGGTGCGGATGAAATTTTCGTAGGCGCTGCGCACACGGTCGAAACGCGCTTTGATACGCAGGTTCAACGCCGTGGCGCGTTCAGCCCGGTTGGTGCTGGATTGCGAATCGAAATCATGGAGCCAGGCATTCACCTCATCTTGCGCGTTATCATCCGCCAGCATCACCGCGCGCAATTCACGTTCCGCCGGGTTGTCTGCGATGTTCACCGTCACGCCAACCTGCTGTTGAATGACGTTGCTGACGGCGAGCGGCTGGTTGGTCGACAGCAGTGCGCCCAAAAGTCCGATGGTGAGTTCGTTCACGTGGCAAAAGTATCAATTCCAGAATCAAATGACAGATTTACCAACATGGACAGTAGTTAGCTGAGCGGCGTTCAACCTACGCATTAAAACCGATTCGCCGACGGATACGAAAGGCAGACTTATTTAGACTTTTTTACCCGACAATTTTTCGTCACGGAGCAGGTTCTTTAATTCTTTGCCAGTGAGAAATCTAACGGGTTGGGTTCTGACAAAGTTTTTGGCATCGTGATCGGGTTTGCCAGCGCTGACGATGATGGCAAGATCCGCAAAGACTTTTTTGCGATTTCCCTCGGTGGTCCGGGCGTGGCGCAGGTCGATAACCGGTTCCTTCCAGCGGCCAGTTTCAAAAACCATGGTTCGACCGGCATTGACGGCGCGGACGCCAAAACCCAGTTCTCTTTCGGTCGCAGAACTGGTCTCTATCCGAAATTCCCGTTGGCACATCGCCTGCGCGATGGTTTGGTTCAGGTGTTCAGTCGGAATACTATTGATCCACTGGAGGGAATTGAAAATGGACGAGCCGCCCTTCTGGTAGCGCTTGGCCTCAAAACTCGCGAGCGTCATGGTCGCAGCAAATGCGCCGCCCTGAGTATTACCGATGAGATTACTACTGGCACCCCAAGTGATGATGGCGACGCTATAAAGCGTGCACCAGCCACTAACACCAAGCCCGATAAGTTGCCAGGATTTGACCCGACTGAGCAGCGGCGCTGATACCTGTGCATCCATAATCAAGGAAGTTCTTTATAGCAAATTAGGGGCCATCTTGCTGAGGGGTCGTCTGAGCAATTTATGAGCATTGAGCCGCCTAAGTTTTATTGATTAACGGACGAGGTTTGCTGCCCAGCCTCTGAAATTTTTAATCGTCTGAACCAAAACTATTACCCAAAGCGAGGCTGCTTGCGCGAAGGTGTCAAAGCCGGGTATTAGTCACTGAAAAGATTAACGCCAACTTGCCAATATCACGTCTGCTGGCGAAGTGCCGGGGTGCAAGTAAAACATTTCAATCGTGTCCGTGAGATTTTGCTGCGGCAATTCCGGGACGGTAAAGTAATAGCCTGGAACTTCGGGATTAACCACGAGCATCGGATGATAGCCGTCTTCCGCCGACCACTTTTCCTGTATTTTATTCCACGACATCGCCAGCGACTTGCTGCCCTTGCCGGGAATATATTCACGCCCTTCCTGCTTAACTTCAACCATGCAACAAATCCGATCGCCCATTAAAACCGGAAACACCCATTGCTTGGCAGGTTTAAGCAGGGGTTTGACCGGCTGGCCATTTTGGTAATTTACCCGATCGGCTTCTTCAATGGTATAAACCACCATCGGCGTGCCGAGCTTGGCATCGGAAAGAAAATCATTCGCGCGAAAACCATAGGCATCGGGATATTTGTTGGCCATATCCATGACGTTTTCAAAGGCCGTCTGGCCAGCCATAACCAAACGTTCTTGATCGGTATGAACGCGATACGTGCGTTGCGCCACCGGCTTCGGCGCCACACGAACAATCGGCACCGCCACTGGTGCCGGTGCGGTTAACGGCGTAGCCAACGGCTCGCTAGGAACAGCAGTTGCCACCGGAGCTGCCGGGGAAATTTTTGCCGCCTGCATGAGGTAGCTGCCTGCTGCGGCGAGGGTTTCGGTCGCAACCTTTTTTAAAATCGGGGTAACAGGGATTGCTTCAGGCTGCTTTGCTTGAGGAACAGCACCCTTTTGAAGCGCCGGAGCTGCTGGCGCAACGTGTGATACGGTCGGACGAAGGCGATGGGAAAGATGATGCAGATATGCCCAATAGCCAAGAACTGACAACACCACAACCAATGAAATCACACCGACGCGCAACCATTTACGGTAGGGCGAACTCGGCCGACTGAACTCGGCCCCGGCAAACTGAAATTGTAATTTGAGTGACATATCGAGGTTGTTTGATTTTATGGCTCAATCGGCAAATACGCCGATGATTCTTAAGCACGTCGCAAGCCAACTTCATAGGCACCACTAAAAAAGGTTTCTCCCTGAATAACTGTTGGTAGCAAACCACCGGTTTATCACATTCTGTCCACAAACTGACGGCGACTGTCCCGTAAATGGACTCGTCCATTTCCCTTTGCGGGCGCACTGATTTCCACTAGTTTTTCACCATGTTCAAAGCTGAAGACCTGTTTGACCTTACCCAGACCGAACACGCCGCCATTTTTGACGGTTGCACCTTTGCCTGGGACGCACTCAAAAAAATTGAAGCCTATCTTGGCAAAGTGCCAAAACAAAATCCGCCCCAGCGCTTTCCCGGTGCCAGCATCGGCGACCGAGTCATCATCGGTGCCGGAACCATCGTCGAACCCGGCGCGCTGATCAAAGGTCCCGCCATCATCGGAAAAAATTGCCAGATCCGCCACAATGCCTACATCCGCGAGAACGTCATCGTCGGCGATAATTGCGTGGTCGGGAATGCGTCGGAACTCAAGAACGCCCTGCTCTTCAATGGCGCTCAAGTGCCGCACTACAATTACATCGGCGACTCCATTCTCGGCCATCGGGCGCACCTCGGCGCGGGCGTGAAAGTTTCCAACGTAAAATTATTTCCTGGCAACGTGGAGGTGGAAGTGGACGGCGTGCCGCATGACACTGGTCTGCGAAAATTCGGCGCGCTGATTGGCGACGGCGCGGAAGTCGGCTGCAACGCCGTGCTGAACCCCGGCAGCATTCTCGGACGCGGAACGATGATTTATCCGAATGTCTTTTGGCGCGGCATCTTGCCTGCAAACATGATCGCCAAAAATCAAGCCGCCATCGAAGTCATCGTCAAACAGCCGCGAGGAATTTGAAATCGCCGTCCGCTCGCCCGCTGAAAACAAAAAACACCGGTGGAACACTCCACCGGCGTTTTGACATTTTCTGTGGTTTAGAAGCCGACGCTGCCCTTCGTGCCGATCTTGGTGATTTCTTTTTCACCTTCCCAGACCTGATAACCGGTCTTGGTATCGTTCAAGGAAAGTTGAAAGCTATAAGTAGCTTGGGTGGTGTTGCCGGCCCGAGCGTTGAGCTGGATGATTTTGCCCGAGAGCGTAAAGTCCGGCACTTTTTGCGACTTCTGATCGTTCATGAAATCAGTTTCATCTTTCATGCCCTTGGCCGCCGGATCCGTGCTGGTAAACACAGCCTTGCCGCTGTTCAGCAGCGTGATGGAAATCTTCTTGGTAAGCAAATCTGTGTCAATCTGCTGGCCGGTGTTGTTGACGATACGGCTCATAAAGACCACAGCTGGCGGCGTCTTCACGCGATCAAGAACGCCATTGGCCAGCAGATCGGACGCGGCGGCATTGGCGGCCTGAATGTAGTCCTGAATGTTGATCTGGCCGACGTTAACAATGTTTTGCGTGCCACCGGTCGCGACGTAATGCGCATCCGTGGCGCAGCCTGTGATGAATACCGCGCTGGCGGCGATGAGAGGAACGATGATTTTATTTTTCATTTTAATGCTGGTTCAAGATTTGCGTTTTATTTTCCGAGAATCAGTTTCAGACGGAAATCTTTGGCGGTTTGCAATGGAGCAATGGCGCTGATGAATTTGTCTTCCTTGCCCGCGATCTCGTCAGAAATGACGGCGGTGGAAACGCCATTAATCTGCATGCCATTCACATCAAACCATTCGAAGTGGTAGTTGAAATTCTGCAATGAGCCGGTGCGGTTGAGCAGTTCCACCTGAACTTTAAGGAAGCCGCCGGGCGTCATCGCGGTGTTGATACCGACAACGCCCACCTTACGGTTGAGGCCCATATCGCTGACCACGCGGCTGTCAGAGATCATGTTGCGCTGGCCTTCTTTCTGAGCGTTCTCCACCGAGTTCATGGTGTCGTGACAACCCGCCACTGCGAGGGCAACGACAAATAATGCGGCAATTTTTGTTTTCATTTCAGTTTAAATTGGCTCACCAACAATGGCGTGCTGCCGGTGATAGCTTTGACATAAACGACATTCACCAAGCTGCCGGTGTTCAAAGATGCTTGCACGCTGTTCGTCGAGGTCAAATCAATTTTTGACACGTTCGTCACCCCGTCCAGCGTCACCGACGCTTTCATGCCGTTTGGTGTGGATAACTCCAATTTGCCGTCCGTTGGCGTGGGCAAACGGCAGATTTGAAATTCCTTCGGCAACGTCGTCCAGGTGCGCGTGTCAGCAATGTTCACCGCGCCTTGATAAATCGCCGTGCTGACCTGCGCGACCAAACCAAAGATGCTGCTCTGCTGGCTGGCTGCCTGATTGATGGCGTAGGCGGCGACCGCCTTGGTAATCGTGGCCGCAATGGTCTTGGTGATGACGATGGGCAGCTCGTTCTTGTAATCCAGCGTGACGATGCTGTCCATACTGCAAATGGTCTGCGTATTATAATTCGTGCCATTGGCAGCCACATTCAAAACGTGTGGATAATTTGCGTGCGGCTTGATCGTCGGAAACGCCGCGCCGATGTAGGAAACTTTGGAAATGATGATGGGAATATCAATGCGCACCTGATCCCGGATGGGCGCACAGCCAGTTTCCAAAATCACATAGGTCGTTGGCAACATTGCCTGGTGGTTCATAAGCGCGTCCGCCATGGCCAAATCCTGCTTCACATATTCGTTGTCCGGGACGCAACTGGAGGCGCGTTCCAGCGACTTATGGGCGCGTTCCATATCTGAAGAATCCGCCGCGTTGACCATGAAATACAAGCCGTCCAGATAAACTGTGAATGGATTCACATAATCCGCATAAACCTTGATGTCGTTGATGTTGGTCATCGAGTTTTGCAATTGCGCCTGAAACTTGGGGTCCGCCTCCGCCTTATCCATTTTCGCCTTCTCCTTGTCCTTGGCAGCTTCCTCCTGAGTCTTCTCGATGCGCCGTTTGTTGTCCTCCACGGCATCCTGCTGACGCTGGTAGGCGCGGATGATTTCCGGCCGCGCATTGTCCACCTGACCGAGCGCGAGATAATTTAGTGCGCGGTAAGTATTCAACATGATGCCATCGTAGGAACGACCTTCGTAATCCAGATTGGCCTGATTGGAAAGCAGTGCGCCCGCTTCCTGACCGACGCGCACTTTGGCTTTCTGCGCATAATCGTCAATTTTCACCTGCGCCTGATCGAAAGCCTTGTTGCTGTCCTCGTATTGGCCGTTGGCGCGCAATACCGCACCCTGCTCCAGCCGCCAGATGATGGCATCCTTGTTGTTGGCGTTTTCATCCGCCTGCTTGGTGGCCTCGGATACGGCGTTGGTCAGGTTGCCCTGATGCCAATAGTCGATGACCTTGTTTTGCTGTTCGTAAGTTTTACAGCCGGTGCTCAACAGGCCGACGGCTAAAACCGGCAGCACCCATTGAATGGATTTTCTGACCGTGTATTTCCAAGCGTTCATCACGTTTGTCCCTTCTGATTGGTTGGTTTGAGTTTACTGCGCTTTGCGAAGCACGGCACCCTTGTCAATACCTGTGTCTTCCAAAATCGTGGCTATCGAAGTCTTCGGATTCACCTGCGAAATTTTTACTTTGCCGACCTTGACCTCTTCGTGACCGAGCGATTCCTTGGTGTCCGGGTCAATCATCTCCTCGCCCAGCGCAAACACATTGAACGTGTCGCCTTCCGCCACCCCGCCGCCCTCACCACGATTAATGGTCACCACATTGTCGCGCTTGATCAAAACTTTCGCCGGAAAAATCACATCCACCACATGATTCGCTATTTTTTCCGCCATGCTCCGGGAAATCGCCACCATCATCTCGTCGCTCAAAAGACCATTGTTCACCGAGTAATTCCGCTCCTGCTGAATCTGCTTGAACGCGTCGTTGCCCGTCTGAAAATTGGCCGACTCAATCAGCTTGCCCGTCGAGGAATCATACATCTTGCCGACGATGGAAAAACGGAAAACCCGCTTGGAGGCCGAGCGGCCCGTGCCTTCGAACACCGCCTTCTCGTAGTAATCCTGAAAATCATCCACCGTGCAGACGAGCAAATATTTCGCACCGGACAATTTGCCCGCCTTCGCCGCCGTCTTCGCGTCCACGTTGCCAGATGCACCTAAGTCCTGTTCCTTGACGATATCCGCCAGATCGCTGCGGCTCAAAACATCAAACTTCCGCGTCGCGTTCACGCGGTCAATCAACTGGCTGTCGAGCGATTCAATGATACGGTTGAGTTCCTGTCCCGCGTTAAGCGTGGTGGAATCAGTCTTGATCTGGCTGGCGTTGCCAGCCACCGAGTCCACTTGCGTGCCACCTTTAACAGCTGCGGCCACCGACGGCGTGGCCTTGATGGACGAAATCGCAATCGTAGCCTTGTCCTGCGCACTGGCCAGCGCAGGCAACAAGGCGAGGCTGGCGGCAGCCAAAATATTTTTTAGAACGGAATGTTTCATGGTGAAGTCAGTTGGTGCGGTTAATTCGATTCAAATCAATTTTATTTATTTCCGCCGTTAAACAACGTCGGTAGCTTATTGTTTTTGCCCTGCGCTGGAGCTGGTGCTGGAACAGGCGCTTGAGTGGGAGGGTAACCAGGTGCCGGAGCCGGTGGTGGATAGTAGCCGGACGGGGGGGCTACATAAACTGGTGCCGGCGTCGCGTAAACTGGCGCACTCGCTCCCGGTCCGGTGATGCTTTGATCAGTAATGATGACGTTTTCAGCGTGATCCACGTTGAAGTGACTGTTTCGAAGCATTTGAGCAAGACCATCAAGCCGCTTAACTTCAGCATCGGTGAGCTTTCTGCTCGATTCCAAGCCGACGAGAAAATCAAAGGTGTCTTTCCACCTTTCATATCCCTGCTCGCTCATATTTAGCGCTACGTGCAGCGACTCGCCATTATAGATGTTTACGGTTTTAACCCAGTCCTGAAAATCCTCGCGAGAAAGCCGGAGTTTGTGTAAGCCGGGCGCCGCCTTGAATTCGCCGGGGGCGGAACCGATAGCCACGCCGTCCAGTTCCACGGTCACATCAAACGGCTGCATCGTGCCTCCCGCAAAATTTGGTCCATAAACTTTGCCGCCGGTGTCGAGCTTCAGCGAATCAATCAAAATAGGCTGCTGGCGTGGATCCGTCATGGTGCAGACAATCTTGAAGGTGACTTGGGCCGCTTTAGCAACCTCCGTGGGCAGTGATTTTCCGCTCGCAACAATCGCATCGGCCAATTGGTCAGCCGCATCATCCAGTAATAAATTCAGCGTGTCGGTGCTATCCGTCTGCAAATTGGCCGAGTCCCGCGTAGTGTTTTCCGAAACAAAACTGCCGCCATGCACCGCGCCGCCTTCGCCAGCTTCCACGATCTTGTAGCTTACACGCAGGCGATGCGTGACGTTCAGCGTCTGAATGCCGTTGCCGTTGTAAGATTTTTTCTCAGTGCCGTAGCTCGTGATGCTGGGAATCAAAATAAAATCCGCACCGAGATTCTGCGCGAGCCGCAACGCGGAAGTGTTGTCGCTCAAGTTTTGGTCCAATTGCGTGGTGTCCGGCGTGGCGGAAATTTTGGCTGAATCCGATTCCGCCATTTCCGCGTGCGCAGTGACATGGTCGGGGGAAAGCGTGGCTTTCGCCGTCGTGGCCGATTTCGTATCGGCGGTAACGCCCACCGTCGTATAAGTCTTGAGCGCGTTCAGGGTCACGTCGCGGCTGATGATGGCAAAACCTTTGCCCGCCACGCGGCTGGTGACGAGGTCTTCCAAGACGGAAACTTTGTCGTTCAAGCTCGCATCCGCCCGGTTCTCCACAATGATGGCAACTTTACGCTGCGCCTCGGCGGCGGCGGTTTTTCCGGTCGCAAACAAGGCGGCGGCCAGAGAAAGAGTTAGAATGGTTCGCATAAATCAAAATGGGGGTTGAGTTTATTCACCATTGCCAGAGCGGCAGCGTGGCATTGACGGTTGGTGCTCGCTTGGCATATTGGCAACGCGCTAGTTTTGCGACGGCAGCGGGTTACTTACAAGCAAAAAATTGTCGCGCCGACTCGCTTCAGAACCGACGCGGTAGGCGAACATTTTAAAGATTTTTTCGTCAACAAACGGGGAGTTGCACGGCGGCGGGCGAATCGCTATTGTCCGTCCGTCGCAGTTGACCGGCAAAACAAGTTGGATTGGGCCCATGATCGAATCCGCCTCACAAAACACCAAGACCGTGCTGGAGTTAGACCTCGCGGCTTACAGCGACATCGCCTCGGCGCTCGAGGAACATTTGGATGTGCAGGCGGTCAAAACTTTCCAAGACCAGATTCAATCTTTCGTGGACGTGGGCCTCGCCGAGCTTGGCCTACAACGCGACCAACTGGTGTTCGCGACGGCGGGCGACAACGCGCTGCTGATTTTTGACGATCCGGCAGTGATGCATCGCTTCGCCAAAATCGTGCAGGAGGCCACGGTCAAACATAACCGCAAAAAATCCGTGGAATCCGCCAAGCGCTGGTTCCGCATGGGCGCGGCGACCGGCGCGGTGCTGGTCATCGCCGAAGAACGCCGCATCGTGGGCACGACCGTCGCGCGCGCCGTGCGGCTTGAAGCGGCGGCGGAAAAAGGCGAACTCATCATTGACGCCGAAACTTATGACGCCCTGCCAGACGATTTGAAACAAGCCTACGGGCCGGAAGAAATTGTCGCCGGCAAACGCGCCGAACGCTTCACCGTCCGGCGCTGTCCGCTGGTCTCGCTAAAATCAGACATGACCCCGCCCGCCGCCACTCCGGTGCCGCCGAAAGTCACAACACCCATCGCCTCCAAGCCAAGCGGACTCCAAAAAAAATGGTTTTCACCAACGCGACTGGTCATTGCGCTGGTCATCGGCACGTTCCTGCTGTTTCTGCTGATTCATCATGGAACATCGCCGCAGCTCGCCAATTCAAACGATCCGGTTAATCCTGTAAATCCCACTCCCAACGGACAGTTTGAAGACTTGACCATGCGCGAACTGGATCCGGCCATTCGGGCGCATTTGGGCGTGCCAGCCAACGTGACCGGCGTGGAAATCACGGCCGTAAAGATTGACTCCAGCCCTTACGCCGCCGGCATGATGCCCGAGGACATCATAACGGGAATTAGCGGTCAACCGGTGAACAACCTCAATGACGTTGTTCGGCTGTGCAGCAGCTCGTCAGGAGAAACGATTGCGATCCAAATTTGGCGGCACAGCGACGATGGCCAGAATTTTCGCGTGCTTACGGTCAACAACACCCAAACGGTTCATTGATTTTGGTTTTTATTTCACCGACGCGGGCGGCGGTGCCGGATTACCCGTGGGCGCGGGCATGTGCGCCGGGCGGCCATACTGATCCACCAAAATGTCATACGGCACCTGAATCGTGCGACCATCCGCCGTGGTTTCCGTTTTCCAGTAGCGCACCATGTGATAACTCGGATCCAGCACCCGCTTGGTGCCGTCCACCGTGCCACCCACCACGCCCGCACCAAAACCAACCACGTTGCCAGCTACCGTGCCGACGCCTTCGCCGACTACGGTTCCCGCCACTGGGCCGGGATGATACGGACTGCCGGATTTGTCGCTGTTACAGCCGGTCGTGGCCGCCAAAGCTAGCACGGCCGCGCCAGCCACAGTAAGGATGCGATAATTTTTCATGGTAAAACCTCTGGTTGAATGAACTGCTCAATTTTTGCGCCAGCCCCAGTCGGGTTACAAGCAAAATGTCACTAATCATTTGCGCCGCAACGCAACTCCGCCTTTAATGTCCGCGTGATTGCAAAACGTGTCATCCCCTGCCTCGACGT
>JBAXIY010000035.1:0-22779 GCA_037138135.1 Verrucomicrobiia bacterium | reverse complement strand
TCACCATCACCATCAGCGGTTCAGTCGCGCCCACGGCTCCGGCCATTACCGGTCAACCGGCTCCCGCGAATGTCATTGCCGGAAAAAATGCCACGTTCACCGTCACCGCCAGCGGCACCGCGCCGCTGGCATATTATTGGGCGAAAAATGGCACGCCGCTCGCCAATGCGGGCAATGTTTCCGGCGCCAATACCGCCACGCTTACGCTCACTGGCGTCACCGCGGCGGATGCGGGAAATTATTCCGTGCTGGTCAGCAACGCCGTCAGCATCGCCACCAGCACGGCGGCAGCGCTCACGGTGATTACGCCGCCGGTCATCACGGTTTCGCCCGCGCCGCAAACGCAAGCCGTCGGCAGCAGTGCAAATTTTTCGGTAACGGCCACCGGTTCGGCGCCGCTCAATTATTTCTGGCTCAAAAACGGCGCGGCCATCGCGAACGGAACGAAATACGCCGGCGTTAATGCCAGCAACCTGACGGTCGCCGCCCTCACGACGGCGGACGCGGGAAACTTTTCGGTGATCATCACCAACCTCGCGGGCGGCGTTACAAGTTCCATCGCGCCGCTCACGGTTGTTTCCTCGCCGACTATCACCACGCCGCCGGCGAGCGTCGCGGTCGTCGCCGGTGCCAACGCCGCGTTCACTGTGACCGCCGCTGGCTCCACGCCGCTCTTTTATCAATGGCTGAAAAACAGCGCGCCGCTGGCGAATGGCGGCAACATTTCCGGTGCGGCCACCGCGACATTGTCCATTTCCGCCGCGACCACCGCTGATGCCGCCGGTTATTCCGTCACGGTTTCCAACGCACTCGGCGCGGTCACGAGCGCGGCGGCCACGCTCACCGTGGCGATTCCGCCGGCCATCACCACCGCGCCCGTCGGCACCACCATTCTCGCGGGCAGCAATGTTACTTTCACCGTCACCGCCAGTGGCACCGCGCCGCTGGCATACCAGTGGCTGAAAAATGGCGGTGTCATTACTGGCGCGACGGCGGCCACGCTCACGTTGACCAAAGTTTCGGCCACGGATGCGGCGAATTATTCCGTGACCGTCACCAACGCCGTCGGCAGTGCGACCAGCAGCAGCGCCACGCTGACCGTGCTTGTGCCGCCCGCCATCACGACGCAACCGGCAAACATCAGTGTCACGCAGGGAAACAATGCTTCCTTCGCCGTCACCGCCACTGGCACCGCGCCGCTGAGTTTTCAATGGCTGAAAAATGGCGTGCCGATTTCCGGTGCGAATTCAAACGTCCTTACGCTCGCGACCGTTAGCACCAACGACGCGGCTAGTTATTCCGTCGTGGTCACCAACATCGTCGGCACTATCGCGAGTTCCTCCGCGACGCTGACGGTGTTGGTGCCGCCGACAATTCTCGCGCAGCCAGTCAGCGCCACTATTCTCGCGGGCAGTAATGTGACGTTCACAGTGGTCGCCAGCGGCACGCCGCCGTTGACTTACCAATGGCAGAAAAACGGCGGCAATATTCCCGGTGCCACGACCGCGACGCTCACGCTGGCCAATGTTTCCGCCGCTGACACGGCCAGTTATGCCGTCGTCGTGAGCAACGCCACCACCAGCGTGACCAGCGGCAGCGCCACGCTGACCGTGCTGATCGCGCCCGCCATCACGGCGCAACCGGTGAGCGTGACGGTCACGCAGGGGAACAATGCTTCCTTCTCCGTCACCGCCACCGGCACCGCGCCGCTGAATTTTCAGTGGCTGAAAAATGGCGTGCCGATGGCCGGTGCGAATTCAAATGTCCTCACGCTTTCCGTCGTCACCACGAATGACGCGGCCAGTTATTCCGTCGTGGTCACCAACATCGTCGGCACCCTCGCGAGTTCCTCTGCAACTCTGACCGTGTTGGTGCCGCCGACAATTCTCTCGCAACCGGTGAGTGTGACCGTGACCGCTGGCAGCGCCGCCGCCTTTGCCGTCACCGCCAGCAGCGCCACACCGATGACGTATCAATGGCGCAAAAACGGCGTTGCCATTTCCGGCGCCACCGCCGCGACGCTGACGTTCGGGAGTGTGACCACAGCGGACGCCGCAAGTTATTCCGTGGTGGTCAGCAATTCCGGCGGCAGCATCACGAGCGGGAACGCTATTTTGACGGTGCAAGTGCCGCCGAGCATCACCACACAACCGGCCAATCAGTTTGGCGCGCTCGGCAGTCCCATCGTGCTCGCAGTCACGGCAGCGGGCACCGGGCCGCTGAGTTACCAATGGTTTCAGGCGGGCGTGCCGTTGGCGGATGGCGGAAATATTTCCGGTTCCTCCTCCAACATTTTGACCATTGCCGGACTGACGACGAATGAAGTAGCCAGCTATTTTGTCGTGGTCACCAATGTGATCGGCACCGTGACCAGCTCCAGCGCGAGTGTTTCCGTAAATATCGCGCCAATCATTTCCAGCCAGCCAGCGAGTCAGTTTATCGCCGTGGGCAGCAGTGCCACGCTCACGGTGACGGCCACCGGCAGCAATCCGCTGACGTATCAATGGCTGAAAAACGGGCGCAAATTTGGAAATAGCGCGACCGTTTCCGGTGCCACGAGCAACACACTCACGCTCACGAAAGCGGCCTTGAAATCCAGCGGAAATTATTCCGTGGTCGTGAAAAATATTTTCGGCAGCGCCACCAGCGTGCCCGCGCAATTGACGGTGCTAACTCCGCCGACGCTTGCTGCCGTCCCGCGCGTCATCGGCTCGCAAACGGGTGGTCTGGCCAAGGCGGGTGCAAGCGCAACGCTGGCCATCACGGTGAAAGGCAGCGCGCCGCTGAGCTATCAGTGGTTCAAGGACGGCGTGGCGCTGACGAACGGCGGCAGTGTTTCCGGCGCGAACGCCAACGTCCTAAAAATCGCCGCGCTCACCACCAATGACACGGCCGCTTACCATGTTGTGGTTACCAATCCCGTGGGCGTCGCCGTGAGCGGAAGGATTCCACTGACGGTGTTTGTGGCCCCGGTAATCACCTCCCAGCCGGTGAGTAAAAATGTTTACGCCGGTCGGACTGTGAGTTTCAGTGCCTCTGCCACCGGCACCGCGCCCATGAGTTTTCAGTGGTATAAAGGAAAGAAGGCGGTGGCGGGCGCGACGAATTTTGTTTTCGTGATTGCCAACGTTCAAACGACGGACGCGGGAACATATTATGCGGTTGCCAAAAATTTTGCGGGCAGTGCCACGAGCGTGGCGGCCACGCTCACCGTTCTCGTGAAGGGTGATGGCGGCGGCAATGATAAAGTGGTGACGCAAAACACGGTGGTCGCCCCGGTCCAATTGCTGTCCCAAGTTGCCATTACACCGCCGCCGTTGGTCATTGGGAGCATTCTCCAAAATGCCGATGGTAGTTTTACGTTGAATTGCAGTGGCACGCCCGGAACGAATTACCTCGTGGAGGCGAGCGCCAATCTGATGGCGTGGACAGGTATTTCCACCAATACTGCGGACGCGAATGGACAATGGCAGATCACCGATACGACGCGCGCGCCCAGCCGGTTTTATCGGTTGAAAACCGCGCCGTAACTTGCGGTCGCATTTCGGCAGCGGCTGGAGTAGAGCGGGTTCAACCCTGAATGAAGTAACTCAAGTTTTCCAGTTCGATGGCGAGGTTGACGTTGTTGACCATCACCTCTTCCGGCACCGCGAGAACGATGGGCGAGAAATTCAAAATGCCCGTGACCCCGGCATCAATCAAATCGTTAGCGACGGTCTGGGCGACGGCGGCAGGCACGGAGAGAATGGCCATTTTGACGGAATGTTCGCGGATGAACGCGGCCATTTTATCCATGCCGAGAATGGGCTGCTTGATTTCCTTGTCGCGTTTCCTACGCGGTTCGGCGTCAAAGGCGGCGAGAATTTCAAAGCCTTCCTTCTCAAACCCGCGATAGGAAACGAGCGCAAGTCCCAGATTGCCGACGCCGACGAGGATGACCGGCTGCAAACTGGACGTGCCGAGTTCGTCAGAAATTTTCCGGGACAATTCGTTGACATCGTAGCCGAGGCCGCGCGTGCCGAACGTGCCGAAGTAGGCGAGATCTTTGCGGAGTTGGGTGGGCTTGACACCGGCAGCTTTGGCGAGCGCCTCGCTGGAAACCGTGCCGATGCTGTTCTCGCGCAGACGGGCGAGACAGCGCAGATAAATCGAGAGGCGATAAATCGTTTTGCGCGGGATGATGGGGCGGCCAGCTTTTTTCACGCGCAAAAACTACGCGACGGGGTTGCCTCCGGCAAGCGTTTGTGAAAAACTACACGTCAGTCGCGTCATTCGGCAAGCGGACTGCTAAAGGAACCTTGAATGACCAATCTGATGGCTAGTTTATTGGGTAAATATGAATTGGCCGAGCGGTGGTAAACCTTGAAAAACATGGTTAAAAAAGTGCTTTGGCGCAATTTATACAGTGCGCCGGAGTTTAATTTTGGATTTGGACAGCTGGCGGTAAATGGTCACAAAGTTAAAAAATCAACTGAAGGCATATGCTGAATCAATATCAGGTCAATAATGGTTTCGACGAGATGGCCGACGCGCGCAACGGGGTGCGTCCGCATTACCAGAAGTTTCATAAATTATTTGGCGATCTGACGGAACCGGAGTTTCAGTCCAAGCGCGAGGCGATTGACAATGCGTTTCTCCGGCAGGGCGTGACCTTCAACGTCTATGGCGATGCGGCGGGTGCGGAAAAGATTTTTCCATTCGATCTGTTGCCGCGCATCATTCCGGCTAAGGAATGGGAGCATCTGGAGCGCGGCTTGACGCAGCGCATCACGGCGCTGAATCTTTTTCTCCACGATATTTATCACGAGCAGAAAATTTTGAAAGATGGTGTCATTCCGGAATTTTATATTTTATCCGCGCGCCATTTCCGGCGCGAGTTTGTGAACTTCAATGTGCCGAAGGATATTTACATCCACATTTGCGGCACGGATCTCATTCGCGACAAGGACGGACAATATCTGGTGCTGGAAGATAACGGGCGCTGTCCCTCCGGCGTGAGCTACGTCCTGGAAAACCGGCGCGCGATGAAGCGGGCGTTTCCAGGAATGTTCGAGGGCATCGGCGTGCGGCCGGTGGAACATTATTCGCAGGAGCTTTTGAAGTCGTTGAAATACATCGCGCCCGCTGGCGTGGCTGATCCGACGGTGGTCTTGCTCACGCCCGGCGCTTACAATAGCGCGTATTTTGAACATACCTATCTGGCGCGACAGATGGGCATCGAGATTGTCGAGGGGCGCGATTTGTTTGTGAAAGATTCCCGCGTATTCATGCGCACAACGAAAGGGCCGCAGCCGGTGCATGTGATTTACCGGCGCATTGACGATGATTTCATTGACCCGACGGTGTTCCGCAAAGATTCGATGCTCGGCGTGCCGGGCCTTATCAATGCGTATCGCGCTGGCAATGTTTCGCTGGCGAATTCCATCGGCACCGGCATCGCGGACGACAAGGTGGTTTATTATTTCGTGCCACGCATGATCAAGTATTACCTCGACCAGGAACCGATTTTGCCGAATGTGCCGACGTATCTCGCCAGCGAGGAGTCGGATATGAAATACATCATGGAGCATCTCTCCGAACTCGTTGTAAAGGCGGCCAATGAATCCGGCGGTTACGGCATGCTCATGGGGCCAAAAGCGTCGAAGGAAGAGATTGAGAAGTTTCGTCAGCTCATCATCGCCGAGCCGCGCAATTATATCGCCCAGCCGATGATTAATCTCTCGCAGCATCCGACGTGCTGCGACGGCAGCTTTGAAGGTCGCCATGTGGACTTGCGGCCGTTTGTGCTGTCCGGCGAGCGCACCAGTATTATTCCCGGCGGCCTTACGCGGGTAGCGTTGCGCAAAGGTTCGCTCGTTGTCAACTCGTCGCAAGGCGGGGGCAGCAAGGACACCTGGGTGCTTTACGGAGACGAATAAACCGTTTCAGAATTTTAACTCTAAATTAAAATGTTATCTCGCGTCGCCAACTCTCTCTACTGGATGGCTCGTTACATCGAGCGCTCTGAAAACATCGCGCGTATCGTGGAAGTGAACCTGCAGCTCCTGCTGGACATCCGCAACCTCGATGAAAAACGGCTCACCGCCTACTGGCTGCCCATCGTGCAAGCCACGGGTGATGAGGAAGCATTCTTCAAGAACCACACCCACGCCACCGGCAAGGCGGTCACGGAGTTCCTGGTCTTTGATATGGAGAACCCTAACTCCCTCCTGCAGTCTATTTGTCAGGCACGCGAAAATGCCCGCATGGTGCGCGACCAGATTACGCTGGAATTATGGGAGGAATTAAATCGTCTCTACTTATTCGTCCGTTCGCCTTACGCGCGCGAAGTCTGGCGGCGCAGTGCGGGCGAATTTTTTCAGGAAATCAAAGCCAGTTCGCTGCACATCATCGGTATCATCGAAGCTACGCTCATTCGCAATGAAGGTTGGTGGTTCGTGCGCGTTGGTCAATTGCTCGAACGCGCCGACAAGACTACGCGCATCCTTGATGTGCGCTACCAAAGTCTGCCGGAACGCGGCGTGCCGGAGCGCATCAGTCCCGACGAAGCGCTCGAATGGTCCGCTGTGCTGCGTTCGTGCAGCGCATGGGATGCTTACAAGACCATTCACGGCGGCGACGTGCATCCGAGCAGCGTGGCGGAATTTTTATTATTGAGCGACGTGTTCCCGCGTTCCGTCCGTTATTGCGTGAACGAATTAAATCTCGCGTTGCGCAACATTTCCGGTGTCGCCACCGGACGTTTCACCAACGACGCGGAAAAACTTACGGGACGTTTTCTAGCTGAGTTGCAATTCAGCACCATCGAAGAAATTTTTGCTGTCGGCCTGCATCGCTACCTCGACGAGGCGCAGGCAAAATTGAACAACGTCGGCGGCGAACTGTTCCGGGCGTATATTTTTCAGCCGTTTGATAACCCCGACGAAGTTCATATGGTGCAACAGGAAGAACAGCAGCAGCAGCAATGCGGTTCTGGTCACTCGTCACTCGCCACTTGTCACTAACTCATGTCCATTCACGTCGCGCTCCACCACAAGACGCATTACAAATACGACCGGCTCGTCAACCTCGGCCCGCAAGTCGTGCGACTCCGGCCTGCGCCGCATTCGCGCACGCGCATCTTGAGCTACTCGCTCAAGATCAAACCCGAAAAACATTTCATCAACTGGCAGCAGGATCCCCAGTCCAACTACGCCGCGCGGCTCGTGTTTCCTGAACCGACGCGCGAATTTCTGGTCGAAGTAGATTTAGTTGCCGAGATGGCCGTGCTGAATCCGTTCGACTTTTTCCTCGAACCCAGCGCGCAGAAATTTCCTTTTGCCTACGATCCGGCGCTCGATCACGAACTCGCGCCGTTTCAGCGCAAATGCTGGCTCACGACGAATTTTTCAAGATACCTGACCGAACTGCGTCGCGATTTGATTGGCGAGGTCAAACGACGCACCAAGCAGCAGCGTTTGGAGATGCCAGACAGCGAAAAGAAGGCGACGAATGATTTCATCGTCGCCATCAATCAGCGGTTGTGGCAGGACATCAAATACACCATCCGCATGGAACCCGGCGTGCAGACGCCGGAAGAAACGCTCACCAAATTGAGCGGTTCCTGCCGCGACTCCGCGTGGCTGTTAGTGCAATTGCTGCGTCACTTTGGTTTGGCCGCGCGTTTTGTCAGCGGCTACTTGATCCAACTCAAGCCCGATGTGAAATCGCTCGACGGCCCGAGCGGCGCGGAAAAAGATTTCACTGACCTGCACGCTTGGACGGAAGTTTATCTGCCCGGTGCCGGTTGGATTGGTCTCGATCCGACATCTGGTCTGCTCGCAGGCGAAGGTCATATTCCACTCGCCTGCACACCCGATCCGTCCAGCGCCGCGCCCATTTCTGGCGGCGTGGATGAATGCGAAACCGAATTCGAATTCGATATGACGGTGAAGCGCGTTTACGAATCGCCGCGCGTCACCAAGCCCTACACCGAAGAACAGTGGGAGGCCATCAAGAAGCTCGGCCACGAGATTGATGTTGATCTGAAAAATGGCGACGTGCGCCTGACGATGGGCGGTGAACCGACGTTTGTTTCCGTAGATGATCCCGACGGTCCCGAGTGGAATTTCACCGCCGTCTCGAAGAAGAAAAGAATTCTCTCCGGCGAACTCATCAAGCGTTTGCGCAAACAATTTGCGCCCGGCGCGCTGCTGCATTACGGCCAGGGCAAATGGTATCCCGGCGAACCGCTGCCGCGCTACGCGCTCGCGGCGTATTGGCGCAAGGACGGGGTGCCGGTGTGGAAAGATGATGCGCTCATCGCAGACGAATCCAAAAACTACGGCCACGGCCCGAAGGAAGCCAAAGCGCTGGCCGAGCGGCTCGCGAAGACGATCGGCGTGAAGCCGGAGCATTTAATTCCCGCTTACGAAGACGCGTTTTATTATGCGTGGAAGGAGCGCCGCTTTCCGTCGAATATCACGCCGGAGAAATCCAATCTCAAGGACAAGCAGGAGCGCGAACGCATCGCGCGGATTTTTCAGCAAGGACTGGGCGCGGTGGTCGGCTACTCGCTGCCAATCAAGCGCGCGTGGATCGGTCAGGAGCAGGGGTGGATTTCCGGCTCCTGGTTTTTGCGCGATGACGACACGCTTTGGCTGATCCCCGGCGATTCAGCGATGGGCCTGCGCCTGCCGCTCGATTCCGTGCCGTGGGTGGCGGAAAACGATTTTCCGTGGTTGCGACCGCAAGATCCCTCGGAACCGAACCTGCCCGAGCTGCCGAAAGAATTTCCGTATCGCCGCCAGGTCGCCGGCCGCCGCGAGGCGCCAATGCCGCCGGGTTACGGCCCCGGCCAGCGCGCGCAAAAACTTGTCAGGCTGGAAGGGAGGCCCGAGCTGAAACCGGAGGAAGATCCGAATCGCCGTCCCGCGCCGGGCGAATCCGCACCGTGGATCATTCGCACCGCGCTGTGCGTGGAGCCGCGCGATGGACGCTTGCACGTTTTCATGCCGCCAGTGGAGAAGACGGAAGACTATCTTGATCTCATTGCGGGCATTGAAACGACCGCACAAGAAACCGGTCTGCCGGTGGTCATCGAAGGCGAAACGCCGCCGAAAGATCCGCGCCTGAACAAGCTCGCCGTCACGCCTGATCCCGGTGTCATCGAGGTCAACATGCACCCAAGCAAGACCTGGGAAGAACTGGTCGAGCGCACGACGGTGCTTTACGAGGAAGCGCGCCAGACGCGGCTCGGCACGGAAAAATTCATGGTGGACGGACGCCATACCGGCACCGGCGGCGGCAATCACATCATCATCGGCGGCGAGACGCCGACGGATTCGCCGGTGTTGCGCCGGCCCGATTTGCTGCGCTCGCTGCTGACCTATTGGCAGAATCATCCATCGTTGAGCTGGCTCTTCAGCGGTTTGTTCATCGGCCCGACCTCGCAAGCGCCGCGCATTGACGAGGCCCGCAACGACGCGCTTTACGAACTCGATGTCGCGTTCAAGGAAATGGATAAACAGACCGGCCAATTCGGCCAGACGCCGCCGTGGCTGGTGGATCGTTTGTTCCGCAACCTGCTGGTCGATGCCAGCGGCAACACGCATCGTGCCGAGTTTTCGATTGATAAACTCTACGCCCCCGAAAGCAGCACCGGCCGGCTCGGCCTCGTCGAAATGCGCGCGTTTGAAATGCCGCCGCACGCGGAGATGAGCCTGGCGCAACACCTCCTGCTGCGCGGTCTCGTTGCGAAATTCTGGAAGGAGCCTTACAAGAACGAACTCGTGCGCTGGGGCACGGATATCCATGACCGCTGGATGCTGCCGCATTTTTGCGAAACGGATTTCAAGGATGTGATCAACGATCTGCGCGGCTCCGGCTATTCGTTCCAAGCGGAATGGTTCGCGCCGCATTTTGAGTTCCGCTTTCCGCGCATCGGCGATCTGGAGCAGCGCGATTTGCAAATCGAACTGCGCACCGCGCTCGAACCGTGGCACGTTCTCGGTGAAGAGCCCGGCGGGGGCGGCACGGTGCGCTATGTTGATAGTTCTGTCGAACGTTTGCAGATCAAAGCGCGCGGCCTCGCGGGCGACCGCTTTGCCATCACTTGCAATGGTCACAAGGTTCCGTTGCATCCGACGGGCACGAATGGCGAAGGCGTGGCCGGTGTGCGTTATCGCGCGTGGCAACCGCCGACGTGTTTACAGCCAACCATCAAATCTCACGCGCCGCTGCGCTTCGATCTCTACGACACATGGAACCAGCGTTCGCTCGGCGGCTGCACTTACAACGTTGCGCATCCCGGCGGTCGCAGTTACGACACGTTCCCGGTGAATTCCTACGAAGCCGAGTCGCGTCGTCTCGCGCGGTTTTTCCGGCACGGCCATCAACAGGGCAAGTTCACTCCGCCCGTAGAAAATGTGAACAGCGACTTTCCGTTCACGCTGGATTTGCGTAATGTCTGACGCGGACAACATGCGGCGTAACCGCAATGAGCGGCAAATGATTCAGACTCAGACCCAGTCTATGACAGGCGAGGGTGGCGACGCCAAAATGGCGGCGTCCGCCAGTCTGTTGTTCAACTACCAACGCACTGCGGGCGCGTTCGATGAACTGCTTGCGACGAATGGTGAAATTTTTCCGCACTACGCGAAATTGCTTGGTGAACTGGAGCAGTTCGGCGCGGCGGAATTATCGCGGCGCGCGGACGCCAGTCAGCGGTTCGTCCATGAGCATGGTATTACTTACAATGTCTATGGTGATCCGCGTGGCATGGAACGTCCGTGGCAGCTCGACCCGATCCCGTTCGTTATCGCGCCAGAAGAGTGGCAACAGCTCGAAACAGGTTTAATCCAACGCGCAACGTTGCTGAATAAAATTCTCGCTGACTGCTATGGCAATCAGGATTTGATCCGCTCACGCTGGCTTTCGCCCGCTTTGGTTTTCGGCCAGCCAGATTTTTTGCGTCCGTGTCACGGCATCCGGGTGCCGGGCGACATGCATTTACACTTTTACGCCGCCGATCTGTCGCGTTCGCCGGATGGACGTTGGTGGGTCGTATCTGACCGAACACAGATTCCCACTGGTGCCGGTTATGCGCTGGCGAATCGACTCGTCACCTCGCGTATTTTACCCGAACCGTTCCGCGATAATTGCGTGCATCGGCTCGCGGGATTTTTTCTGGCCACGCAAAGTCTGCTTGCGCAACTTGCGCCGCGTCAGGCGGACAAGGCGCGCGTGGTCATGCTCACGCCTGGGCCGCATAACGAGACGTATTTCGAGCAGGCGTATCTGGCGCGCTATCTCGGCTACATGTTGGTCGAGGGTCAAGATTTGACGGTGCGCGACAACCATGTTTGGCTTAAAACCTTAAATGGGCTGGAACGGGTAGACGTAATTTTACGCCGCGTGGACGATGATTTTTGCGACCCGCTGGAACTGATTAACAATTCCATTCTTGGCGTGCCGGGATTGGTCGAGGCGGTGCGCGCTGGCACGGTAGTTATCGCCAACGCCTTGGGGAGCGGCCTCGTGCAAAGCCCGGCGTTCATGTCGTTCTTGCCGGGGCTGTGTCGGCATTTGTTGGGCGAGGAATTAAAATTACCCTCGGTGGCGACCTGGTGGTGCGGGCAAAAAGATGCGCGCGAGCATGTCTTAAAAAATCTGGAGAGGCTGATCGTGAAACCTGCCTTCCGCACCCACTTAAAAATTGCCGAGGTGGAGCAGGATGAATTGAGGCGGCGCATTCAGTTCGACCCGGACCTCTTCGTTGCGCAGGAGCATGTGGATCTTTCCACTGCGCCGGCGTGGGTAGGTGAAGCGCTCACACCGCAACCGGTCAGTCTGCGCGTATTTCTGGTGGCGAACGGGAAGGGCGGCTATGCCGTGATGCCCGGCGGGTTGACGCGCGTCTCGCCGGATAGTGATGGGAAATTTATTTCCATGCAGCGTGGCGGCAGTCGCAGCAAGGATACTTGGATTCCCTCCGCCACGCCGGTGGAAGAACTGACGCTGCTGCACGGCTCCAACCAAAGCGTCGAGCTGCGGCGCACAGGTAATAATTTACCGTCGCGCCTGGCGGATAATTTTTTCTGGCTTGGCCGTTACTCCGAGCGTGCGGATGCGACGTCGCGGTTGCTCCGGAGCGCGCTGTTGCGGTTCAATCCAGAACGCACGGGCGGGGCGAAACCGCTGCTGGCGCCGCTATTGCAAACGCTCGAAACGCAAGGTCAATTGACCGGCATATCCGCCAGGCCGGAGTTGTGGGCGAACGCCGAGGCGTTTGAAGCGGAATTGCTCGCGGCGATTTTTGACCCGGAACGCGCCGGTAGTTTGCGCCAGACGGCGGATCATCTGCAGCGGCTCGCAATGCTCGTGCGCGACCGCACCTCCAATGATATGTGGCGCGTGTTGAGCCAGATTGATGACCGGCTCGCCGCGCCACGACCGAAGCTCGTGATGCTCGCCGGTGATGCGGTAGGCGTGCTGAACCAGACCCTGCTCGGCCTCGCGGCGTTTCACGGACTCGCGCGCGAAAATATGACGCGGGCACAGGCGTGGCGGTTTCTTGATATGGGCTTGCGGCTCGAACGCGCGGTCTATCTTTGCACTTTGCTCGACGCGACGTTGCAGTCGCCGGATGCGGAAAACCCCAGTCTGCTGGAGGCTATTCTCGAAGTCGTGGATTGTTCCATCACGTTCCGTTCGCGCTACAATTTGCTGCCGACCATTCCCGCCGTTTTCGATCTCGTCTTACTCGACGATAAAAATCCGCGCTCTGTGTTGTTCCAGATCAAGCAGTTGGTGAAACATTTTGATAAGTTGCCCAAAGAACGTGGCGATACGGCCAGCCCCGGCAAAACCGTTTTGGAAAATTGCCTCGCGCGGTTGGAAAAAACTGATGCGCGTGAGCTGGCGAGCTCGTCGGCAAAATGGTCGGACTCTGCCTTGGCGGCGACCGTCCGGCACACGTTGCGCGCGCTACCGCAATTATCCGACGCCATCGCCGCGAGCTATTTTGCGCACTCGGCGATTTCAAGAACCGGGCGGGGGGATTGGCCATGAATTACCACATCACCCATCGCACGTTTTACGACTACGCCGCGCCGGTGTCAGTCTCCCATCACGTCGCGCGGTTGGAACCGCGCGCCACGGCGGCGCAGTCGTGCGAAAATTTTTCGCTGCAGATTTTCCCTGAGCCGGCGCTGCGCAAAACGCGCACGGATTATTTCGGCAACCAGCTTTGCTTTTTTGCGATTCAGGAAATCCATTCCAAACTGGAAATTATCACCAGCAGCCGGGTGACGGTGGAGCCAAAGATTCCGTCGCAAAACGAATCCGTCTCGCCGTGGGAATCCGTGGCCGAAATGTTTCGCGATCCGGTGTCGCCCGAAGTCGTAGATGCGTATCAATTCGTTTTTGACTCGCCGCAGGTGCGCGCGTCGCAGGAGCTGGCGGAATACGCGCGCGAAAGTTTTGGTCGAGAAACTCCGTTGTTGGCTGGCGCCCGGGATTTGACGCGCCGCATTTACGAGGATTTTAAGTTCGACCCACGCGCCACCAATGTCGCGACGCCGCTGGAGGAAGTTTGGGAGAAGCGGCGCGGCGTTTGTCAGGATTTCGCGCATCTCGGCATCGCGTGCCTGCGTTCGCTGGGTTTGCCGGCGCGTTATGTGAGCGGTTATCTGCGCACGCATCCGCCAGCCGGCAAACCACGTCTCGTCGGCGCCGATGCGAGTCATGCGTGGTTCCGGATTTTTTGTCCCGGCACGGGCTGGGTGGATTTTGACCCGACCAACAACGTCCAGCCCGCCGAGGAGCACATCATCGTCGCCTATGGCCGCGATTATGGTGACGTCAGTCCGGTCGCGGGAATTTTAACCGGTGGCGGTGCGCACGAAGTGAAAGTATCCGTGGACGTAGAGCCGCTCGAATGAAGGGGGATTTACCGAATTATGAAGTGGGAAATTTTACATCGCACGCGCTACGCCTACGCCACGCCGGTGCGTGACAGTTTTAACGACGTGCGGCTGCAGCCGATGCCAATTCCCGAACAGACGGTGGAATCGTATTTGTTGAAAGTGTTGCCAGCGGCGCGGCTGACGCATTCCAAGGATTTTTATTCCAATTGGATTCAGCACTTCGAGATCATTGAGCCCCACAGCCATCTGCTCATCGAGGCCAATTCCCGCGTTAGCACGCATCCGCCCGCGCCGCTGCCGGATGCGCCACTGTGTAGCTTTGAACAGATGCGCGGCGCGCCGAACATCGAGCGTTGTTTTGATTATCTGCAGACCAGCCGCTTCGTCGAACTGTCGCCAGAGGCGTGGAAGCTGGCGCTAGATGCGACAGCGGGAATTGATGATGCTTGGCAGGCGACGCTCGCGCTGATGCGTTTCGTCCACGGCTTTCTCAAATACGAATCTTTTTCCACGCACGTCCACACGCACATGAGCGAAGTGCTGCGCGACCGGCGCGGCGTGTGTCAGGATTTTGCCCACCTGCTGATTGGCTTGTGCCGGCTGCTGAAAATTCCCGCGCGCTATGTCAGCGGCTATCTCGCCACCGAACGTGCCAGTGCCACCCACGCGTGGATTGAAGTATTTGTGCCCGGTCACGGCTGGCGTGGTTTGGATCCGACACACAACTGTCAGGTGAATGAGACTTATATCAAGCTCGGCAACGGCCGCGACTACGGCGATGTCCCGCCCATCAGCGGCAACTATCGCGGCACACGCGATCACAAAATGGAAGTCGAAGTGCGGATTACGGCGGTGAATTGATTTGTTTGCGGCTACCAAGCGGCTCTGTTAGCGTTTGGACATTCTCAATTCGACCATGTCTGTAAATAATTCCCCTACGAATCATGGCTGGCGCGTCGCTTTCTCCGGCCTTGGCATCAATCTCGCGTTGGGCGTGCTTTATACCTGGAGCATGTTTAAGGCGGCCATCGAAAAGGAATTCGGCTGGAAAGGCGACCAACTTAACGATCCTTACGCACTGTGTTGCCTCGTCTTTGCGTTCGCGATGATTCTGGCTGGGCGCTGTCAGGACAAATTTGGCCCGCGTGTCACCGCCACGCTCGGCGGTTTGCTGGTAGGTGCAGGCATGGTTTTGATCTCCACGACTAACAGCTACGCCACGTGGCTGCTGGGCTTTGGCGTGCTCGTCGGCATCGGTATTGGCTTTGGTTATTCCTCCGCCACCCCACCTGCGTTGAAATGGTTTCCGCCCGCGAAAACCGGGCTCGTCGCTGGCATTGTCGTCGCTGGTTTCGGTCTCGCGCCAGTTTATCTCGCGCCCACTTCGCAATTTCTTCTCGGCCACTTCGGGCTGAAAAAATCCATGTTTATTTTCGGCATTGCCTTCACCACCATCGTCTGCGGTCTCGCCCAATTCTTAAAAAATCCGCCCGCAGGATTTGTTGCCTCTCCGGCGCCTAACTCCACTGCGAAACCTATTGCTGTGGCGTCTACGTCATCAGAGATGTTGCGCAGTCCGATGTTTTATCTACTGTGGCTGGTATATTTCATTGGTGCCGGGGCGGGATTGATGGTTATTAGCAGTGTCAGCGGCATGGCCAAAAAGAGCATGGGTGCATCCGCGTTCATCGCCGTTGCCGTTATGGCCATTGGCAATGCTGCCGGACGCATTATCTCCGGCATTTTGTCTGACAAAATCGGCCGGCGCTGGTCGCTGTTTCTGGTTTTTCTCATCCAGGCCGCGTTGATGTTTATCGCAATTCCCGTTACGGCAAGCAAAGAGACCACGCCGTTGCTCATTGTTTTGCTGGCGACGTTTATTGGTTTTAACTACGGCGCGAATCTTGCGTTGTTCCCGTCGCTCGCTAAGGATTTCTGGGGCCTAAAAAGTTTTGGAATGAACTACGGCATCCTGTTCACCGCGTGGGGCGTGGGCGGTTTTGTGTTGAGCCGGTTGCAGCAGATGCTTACGGTGGCCGCGAACGGCAGCTTTCAAACCTCCTTCACCGTCGCCGCTGCTTTCCTGCTTGGCGGCACGGCGCTGACATTGTTCATCAAACCGCCAGCGGTAAAAACTGAAACCATAAGCCAATTAACTACGTCCAAAACCATAACCATATCCAAAAAGTGAAATCACTAAAAACACTTATCATTGCCGCGCTCGCCGTGGCCGTTCAATTCAACTCCCTCGCGCAGACCAATGCGCCAACCGTTGCCGTTCCGGCAATTCACCAAAATATTGCCATCATTCCCGTCTCGCGCACCGGCAACATGGTCAGCCGCCAGACGCTCGTTCTTCAGCGTGCCAAGGAGGCGCCGGGTGATTACGACATTGAGTTCATCGGCGACTCCATAACGCAGGGTTGGGAAAAAAGCGGCACCAACGTGTGGTCGGAATTTTACGGCCATCGCAAGGTCATCAACTTCGGCGTCAGCGGCGACCGAACTGAACATGTGCTCTGGCGCTTCGAACAAGGCCAACTTGACGGCATTAAGGCCAAGGTCGCCGTGGTCATGATCGGCACCAACAATTCCAACAAAAACAAGGACGGCACGGATACCTACACGGATAGTGACATTCTGGAAGGCGTCACCGCCATTGTGAACCAGATTCGCACTCGCCAGCCGACGACCAAGATTATTCTGCTCGGTATTTTTCCGCGCGGCCCCGCTTTCAGCACCCAGCGCGGAAAACTTTGCCAGATTAATCAGGCGCTTGCCAAACTGGATGACGGCAAAAATATTTTCTACCTCGACTTCGGTTCGCAACTGATTGAGAAAGACGGTTCCATCTCCAAAGCCATCATGCCCGATTATCTGCATCCGAACGAAGCCGGTTATAAAATCTGGGCCAACGCCATCGAGCCGAAACTGAAAGAACTGCTTGCGGAATAATGCCCCATTTGTTTTGCCACCAACCCAGCCTGTGAACGGCTAAAAAAACACAAAAGTTCTGCTCGACAAATTCGCTGGGCAGTTTCAAATGACTCGCGGCATGGCTAAAAAAATCAAACGCATCGGCATTCTCACAGCGGGCGGTGATAGCCCCGGACTTAACGCTGCTATTCGTGGTGTCGGCAAGGCGGCACTGAATTATGGCATGGAAATTATTGGCTTCCGCGACGGCTTTCGCGGCCTTGTCGAAAATCGCCGCATCAAGTTAGACAAGTCCACGCTCGCTGGCATACTCACCGTCGGCGGCACCATTCTCGGCACCAGCCGGGACAAGCCGCACCGCATGGTCATTGACGGTCGCACGCGTGACATGACTGATGTCATCAAGCAAAATTATAAAACTTGGGGGCTTGATTGCGTAGTCTGTCTTGGCGGCGGCGGCACCCAGAAAAATGCGTTGCGCCTGCATCAGGCCGGCTTGAACGTCATCACGCTGCCCAAGACGATTGATAACGATGTGGCCATGACCGATGCCACGTTTGGTTTTGCCACCGCCCTCGACATTGCCACCGACACGCTTGACCGTTTGCACAGCACCGCGCACAGTCATCATCGTATTATTGTTGCGGAGATTATGGGGCATCGCGCTGGCTGGCTGACCCTCGGCGCGGGTATTGCCGGCGGTGCGGATGTGATTCTCATTCCCGAAATTCCCTACGACGTGGTGAAAATTTCCGAAGCCATCAAACGCCGCAGCCGACGCGGAACGAATTTCAGCATCGTCGCTGTGGCCGAAGGCGCAATGAGCAAGGACGACGCTCGCGCGCTGGCCGCCGCCGAGAAGAAACTTGAGCGCGCCAAAACTCTGCACGACAAAAAAGAAGCGAAAATCGAACTCGCCACCCTCGAAGTTAGACATCAGGGCAATACGATGCGACTGGCCAAGCAACTAGAGGAACTGACCTTGCTTGAATCACGCGTGACAATCCTTGGTTACGTCCAGCGCGGCGGCACGCCCTGCGCGGCGGATCGAATTTTAGCCACACGCTTGGGCAGCGCCTGTGCTGACCTCATCAATGAAGAACATTACGGCGTGATGGTGGCTGCGCGCGGCGATGGCACGGAAGCCGTGCCGCTGGAACGGGTCGCCGGCAAACGCAAAATAGTTCCCGTTGACCATTCTTGGATTCAAACGGCGCGGCATGTTGGAACTTGCTTGGGCGATTAATCAGGCGGTTCGAGTGTTGTTGCTCAGAAAAATTCTAGAAGCGGAGCAGAAAATCCGACAAACTTCGATTATTTTGATGGTGCCATTGCAGTTGAGATATGGCTTTCACTTGCGTTGTTGAATTGACACGCCTGTCGCAGTTTTCTAGCTTCTACCGGCAAAGACCCCGCTGCTTTGCCCCGGATTTTCGTCCGGGGATTTTTATTGTCGGCAGGTCGGGCGTTGCTGCGGCAACGCCGTTTTAATTAATAAATTTATGGCAAACACAATTCTGGTCGGCGCCCAGTGGGGTGACGAAGGCAAAGGCAAAATCATTGATGTGCTCACGGAGACGGCCGGCGTCGTCGTGCGCTACGCGGGCGGCAACAACGCCGGCCACACGGTCATTGTCAAAGGCAAGAAGACCGTTTTGCACCTGATTCCCTCCGGCATTTTGCGCAAAAATAAATTGTGCGTCATCGGCAACGGCGTGGTGCTCGACCCCATCGGCCTCGTCAGCGAGATGGAAGGCCTCAAGAAAAATGGTGTCGCCGTCACGCCCAAGAATTTTGTGCTGAGCGAAACGGCGCATGTGGTGTTTCCATATCACCGCGAGCTCGATGGCGCGCGGGAAAATCTGAAAGGCAAGAACAAGATCGGCACCACCAAGCGCGGCATCGGCCCGGCTTACGGCGACAAGGCGGCGCGCGTTGGCCTGCGCGTCAGTGACTTGATTGATTCCACCAAGCTCAAGGTGAAGCTCGAAGCGCGCATCAAAGAAAACAACGCGGTGCTGAAATCGCTCGGGGCGAAACCGCTTTCATTCAAGCAAATTTTTGCCGAATACAACCAGGCCGGACAATATTTGAAACCGTTCGTGCAAAACACGGTGGTGCTCTTGCACGAACAAATTCGCCACGGCGCGGACATTTTGTTTGAGGGTGCGCAGGGAACTTTTCTCGACATTGACCACGGCACTTATCCGTTCGTCACGTCGTCGAACACCACGGCCGGCGGGGCTTGCACCGGTTCCGGCGTGCCGCCGCATCGCATGGATCGCGTTGTCGGCGTGATGAAGGCCTACACCACGCGCGTCGGCGAAGGGCCGTTGCCGACGGAGAACGCCGAGATTTCCGACCTGCTGCACGGCATGGGCCGCGAATTCGGCGCGACGACCGGGCGCGCGCGTCGCTGCGGCTGGTTTGATTCCGTCGCCACGCGTCACGCGACGATGGTCAACGGCATTGACGACCTCGCCATCACGAATCTCGACGGCCTCGACACGGTGGAGAACATCAAGGTCTGCGTCGCGTATTGGCACGGCAAGACGCAATACGATTACATGCCGAACGATGCGGAAATCCTCGCTCAGTGCGTGCCGATCTATGTTGAGTTTGAAGGCTGGCTCACGCCGACGGAAAAGTGCAAGACGTTCAAGCAGCTGCCGAAAAAAGCGCAGGCGTATCTGAAAGCCATCGCTGAACTGACGAATGCGAATTTGTATATCGCGTCCGTCGGACCGGGCCGGGATCAGACGATCTTTGTTTAAGGTCCAAGCCTAACGCCGGAGAGACTTGCGCCTGTTTAAATGTGCCGAAAGCCGTCTAGCCTTACGCACGGTTTACATCGGAACGCAAGTGCAACTTGCTAGCTCTGCTGGCTGGTGATTTCAGTTTCAATAGTTGGTGTGGACGAACTTTGGACGGTTAACCTGTCGGAGTTTGACGGATTGTTGTTAGTCCTATTCAGTTTCTTGGCTTGTGAGCTGCTGGGTGAGAATTGGCATTCAGGGCAAGTAAGCGAACGCAAGTTCGGCGTGGAAATTCATGAATAATATTCTTCGCAAACTCAGTATCATTTTATTGTCATTATCTGTAATCAGCTTTGTGATCCTTTGGAAACACGATATTCAAAACGGATTTCAATATGATACCACGCATCTGCGGATGGGCTCGCCGCCATTTATATTTATCGGGCTGGCCTTTATTGCTTATCAATTAGGCCGTTCATGCTCATGGCACGCGCGAATCAAGGGGCTGCTTTTGGGTGCGGCTTTTGCACTTTGGGGTAGCGAGCAGTTTTTGCCGGCCACACGTTGGCTGACGCTAATGGACAACTTGGTGATTGGAATTTTTGTGGTGGATTTGGGAATAATCGTAGCTGGCCAGCTTTTTAAAAAAGAATAAATCCAATCCCTTTGTCACCGATCCATTTGCTGAATCATTTTTATCACCGTGACAAAATTTTATCATGATTTGCGCGTGCAGCTTTTCGAGGAGATGGGTTTTTAGGGATTTAACCCGTTGCAAAACTACGGGCGCACTTAAATCAAAGGGGTTTTGAATCAACCTCGCCTTGCTTTGCAATCTTTTCATCTTTGGCACACACGCTGCTAAACCTTTGCTGACCGTATTAATTTAACCGCTGCTTTTATGACTATCGTTGACACAAATTTTTGCTTCCGGGCATTTGACGATAGTTTTTATTTCCAGCGTCTCACCCTGATTGACATCTGCTGTGGCCCTCCAGCCGCGTAATGAATTACGTTCGCCAGATTCTTTCGAATCAAAATTCAAAAGTTTAGTTAACCGCGTATTTGGCAAACACAAGTGTGTTTTGCCGATGTCAATTTCAGGATTATTTTGAAAAAAACTCTAGTGGCAGATTCTGCCACCGTGCGCTGGGAGTCGCTGACATGGGAGGAAATCGCAGATCTTCGCCGTCAGGGCGTGGAAACCTGCCTGCTTCCCGTCGGCGCGACTGAGCAACACGGCCCGCACCTCGGCGTGGGTATGGACTCGGCCAACGCCGAGTTGCTCTGCAATGCCGTATCCGCGCAAACCCGCGTGCCGGTGCTGCCGGCGATTCGCTACGGCTGTTCGCTCGGCCATTCGCGACGCTGGCCGGGAACGATTTCGCTCCAGCCAAACACGCTCACGGAAACGGTCTCGCAAATCTACGACTGGATTCACAATTACGGCTTCCGTCGGCTATTCATCGTCAATGGTCACGTCACCAACACCGCGCCGTTGCGGTGCGCGTTGGAAATTATTCGCAGTCGTTATGACGACGCGCTCGTTCGTCTCGTTAACGTCGCGGAAATCAGTCCGCGCGTGCGGGCGAAATTTTTCGCCGACGCCGAGGATTGGCACGCCAACGCCGCCGAAACTTCGCTCATGATCGCGCTCGCGCCGGAACTGGTGCGCGCCGACAAAATCAAACAAGCCGACGACGCAGATCGCACTGCGAATCTCGTCTTCACGCATCCGGTGAATCGCACCAGCAAAAACGGCGTCACCGGTTTTCCCAGCCGCGCCACAAAGCGCCAGGGTGAAATCCTTTTCCAAATGATGGTTGAGGATTTGACTGCGCTCGTGAAACGCGGCAGCAAAGAAAAACCTCCGTTAAACCAAAGTTATTTTCAAACCGTTAAATGAATTCCAAAACCAAACCCGGCCAAAAAAAACTGGCCGCATTGCAGAAAAAATTGTCGTCGCAGGGCGTGAAATATTGTCTCGGCGCGTATGTGGACATCCACGGCGTGCCCAAGGGCAAGTTCGTGCCGATTGACCACTTCGAGCATTTCGCCAGCGGCTCTGAGCTTTACACCGGCTACGCGCTCGACGGTCTCGGTCAGGCGCCGAACGATGACGAGATTTCGTCCGTGCCGGATTTGAACCACATCATCCAGTTGCCATGGCAGAAGGAAGTCGCATGGATGCCGGCGGACAATCATTTTCACGGCGAGCCGTATCCGCTCAACTCGCGAGTGCTGCTGAAAAACATTTTGGCGGACGCCGCGAAGCTGGGTTTCACCTTCAACCTCGGCATCGAGTGCGAAATCTACGTGCTCAAGCAAAACGAGCGCGGCGAACTCATCGTGCCGAACAGCGACGACAATCTCGACAAGAGCTGCTACGACGTGAAGCGCTTCATGGACGTGTTTCCGTGGCTCGACGAAATGGTCACGACGATGAACGGCCTCGGCTGGGACGTTTACTCGCTCGACCACGAGGACGGCAATTCGCAGTTCGAGTTCGATTTCAATTACGCCGACGCGCTGACGATGGCCGACCGCTACATTTTCTTCCGCTACATGGCGAAAATCATCGCGGCGAAACACGGCTTGCTCGCGACCTTCATGCCGAAACCGTTCGCGGACAAAACCGGCAACGGCGCGCATTTCAACATGTCGCTCGCGGACAAACGCTCCGGCAAAAATCTTTTTAAGTCGGATAAAGACCCGCGCGGCCTCGGCCTTTCGCCGCTCGCGTATTCCTTCATCGCGGGCATTTTGCAGCACGGTCGCGCGCTGTGCGCGGTGCTCGCACCGACGGTGAACAGCTACAAACGCCTGATTCGGCGCGGGGCGATGAGTTATTACACTTGGGCGCCGGTCTTCAATTCCTTCGGCACGAACAACCGCACCAATTCCATCCGCGTGCCGATGAACGGCGGTCGCTGCGAAAGCCGCAACGCTGATTCCGCGTGCAATCCGTATCTCGCCGCCGCGCTGGTGCTCGCCGCTGGTCTCGAAGGCGTGCGCGAGAAACTCGATCCGGGCGAGCCGCATCACGAGAACCTTTACGAACTTTCGCCCGCCGAACTGGAAAAAATTGGCGTGCAGGAATTGCCGCGCACGCTCGGCGAGGCGGTGGACGCGTTCGAGGCCGATCCGTTCGTCACGAAAGTTCTCGGCCAGGAATTGCG
>JBAXIY010000034.1:0-22839 GCA_037138135.1 Verrucomicrobiia bacterium | reverse complement strand
GCGGCACGATAAAAACGTTTGTGCGCACGACGGAAAAGTTGCCGAAGGTTTTTGACTTCATCCGCGAAAAAATTTCTGCCGGACGGCAGGCTTACATCGTTTATCCGCGCGTGGACGTGACGGACACAGACAAAGACATCAAGGCGGTGACGAAAGAATTTGCCAATGTGGAAAAAGCGCTGACCGGATTCAAAGTCGGTTTACTACATGGACGTATCAAACCGGCGGAAAAGGAAAAAGTCATGACGGCCTTCCGCACCAATGAAATCAAGGCGCTGGTCGCGACGTCGCTCATTGAGGTCGGCGTGGACGTGCCGAACGCGACGGTGATGCTCATCGAAAACGCGGAGCATTTTGGGCTGGCGCAGTTGCATCAATTGCGCGGGCGCATCGGGCGCGGCGCGCACGAGAGTTTTTGCATTCTTGTTTCCGACGCGGAACACAAAGAGGCGCAGGCGCGCTTAAAAATTTTAGAAGATACTACGGACGGTTTCAAAATTGCGGAGGCAGATTTGAAACTGCGCGGGCCGGGCGAATTGCTCGGGCGGGAACAGAGCGGGCTGCCGGATTTGCGGTTCGGTAATTTGGCGGAGGACTTGAATTTGATCCGGCAGGCGCGCGCGTTGGTGGCCAAAATTCTTTAGTCCCCGAGAAATTTACGTTTCCAAATTCAGTGAACCGGCGTAGTTTGCAGCCATGAAAGCCGTCAATTTGCTTTTTATTTTAGCGGTCGCCGCACTGGTAACGGGTTGTGGCGATAGTTCCAAGCCTGGCACGACGGCCAATGAAGTCTCCAATGCGGTCACGGCCCCGGTGGGTTATCTCGGCGCAGTGGTGCAGGCGCAGAAGTATTCGGAGAAACAGATTGATCTGGCCTATGTCAATCAAGCCATCCAGCAGTTTGAGGCGGGTGAAGGCCGCTTACCAAAAGACCTGAATGAAATGGTGGCAATGCATTATCTCGGGAAAATTCCGGTCGCACCCTATGGCTATAAAATCGTCTATGATGCGACCGTCGGCACAATCAAGGTGGTGAAACAATAATTTATGGCCCTGCCCAATTTTAATCAGACGGAACTGCCGCCGTTCGAGCGCGGCTTATGGAAGCGCGGTTGGTTTATCTTGCTGCTCGCGCTGGCGTTTGCAGCGATTGATTGGGAATTGATTCCGCTACGAGTATTTCCGTTCGTTTTTATTTTTCCGCTGATGCTGGCGGCGTGGAATCGCAGTCTGCCGTTTGCCATGATATGCGCGGTGGGTTTGTCGTTGACGCGGATTGCTCACCAGTTTGTTTTTGATGAGAAGCCGGACTCGGTCGATGAAATTGCTGCCGCGCTGGTGCGTTTTTTTGTTTTGTTGCTGCTGGCGGCGATGACCAACCGGTTGGGCAAGCAGACGCGCCAGCTCCGGCATCGCGTGCGGTTGCTGGAAGGCATCTTACCCATTTGCTCGCACTGCAAAAGCATCCGTGATAAAAACAACAACTGGGTGCAACTGGAAGGCTATATCACCGCGCATTCGGAAGCCCAATTTTCCCACAGCCTCTGCCCGAAATGCTTCAAGGATTATTACGGTCAGGAATCCGCACCCGAACCGGTGGCCAAATAACCCGTAATTTTCGCTCGCAAAACCAGTGGCGGCGATTGAAAATCCGTCTTCGTTTTTAAATTCATGAAAGAACAGATTGTCATCCTAGATTTTGGTTCGCAATACACGCAGGTCATCGCGCGGCGCGTGCGCGAGTGCAACGTCTATTCCACCATCATCCACTACAACACGCCCGCCGCGAAGATCGCGGCGATGAAGCCCAGCGGCATCATCCTGTCGGGCGGACCGTCGAGTGTGTATGCGCCGAAGGCACCGTTGCCGGACAAAACCATTTTTGAACTCGGCGTGCCGGTGCTCGGTATCTGCTTCGGCGTGCAATTGCTCGCGCAATTTCTTGGCGGCAAAGTCGAAAAAGGCCAGAAACGCGAATACGGCAAGGGCACGCTCACCATCAAGGACAAGTCCTGCGCGCTCTTCAGCAAACTACCGCCGAAATTGCAAGTCTGGAATTCCCACGGCGACAAGCTAACGAAGATTCCCAACGGCTTCAAAGCCGTCGCGGTTACGGAAAATTCCGAATACGCCGCCATCGAGAATCGCGCTAAGAAATTTTTTGGCCTGCAATTTCATCCCGAAGTCGTGCACACGCCGCGCGGTAAGGAAATCATTGCCAACTTTGTCCACGGCGTCTGTGGTTGCGGTAAGCAGTGGACGATGCGCAATTACATCGAACAAGCCGTGGAAGAAATTCGCGCGCAAGTTGGTAAGGAACATGTCGTGCTCGGCTTGAGCGGTGGCGTGGATTCGAGCGTTGCGGCGGCGTTGTTGCACAAGGCGATCGGCAATCAGCTCACGTGCATTTTCGTGAACAACGGTTTGCTCCGCGCCAAAGAAGCAGAAGTCGTGCAGGAAGTTTTTGGCCGTAACTTCAAGTTGAAGTTGCAATACGAAGACGCCACGAAACTGTTCCTCGGTAAACTCAAAGGCGTGACCGATCCCGAAACGAAACGCAAAGTCATCGGCAAGGCGTTCGTGGATGTTTTTCAAGCGGCGACCAAACGCGCGGGCAAGGCGAAGTTCCTCGCGCAGGGCACGCTTTATCCCGACATCATCGAGTCCGTGCCGATCGCTGGCAATCCTGCTGCGCTCATCAAATCGCACCACAACGTCGGCGGATTGCCCAAGGGCATGAAGTTCAAGCTGGTTGAGCCGCTGAAAAATTTGTTCAAGGACGAAGTCCGTTTGCTCGGCGAAGAACTTGGTGTGCCCAAGGAAATCGTCTGGCGCCAGCCGTTCCCCGGCCCCGGCCTCGCCGTGCGTATTCTCGGCGAAGTCACGCCGTCGCGCTGCGAAATTTTGCGGAACGCCGACGCCATCGTCGTCGAGGAAATGAAGGCGAGCGGACTTTACTACAAGATTTGGCAGAGCTTTGCTGTGTTGCTGCCCGTGCGCAGCGTCGGCGTGATGGGCGACGAACGCACCTATGATTACACCATCGCCATCCGCGCCGTGGAATCGCAGGACGGCATGACCGCCGACTGGGTGAAGCTGCCCTACGACCTGCTGGAGAAACTCGCCAGCCGCATCATCAACGAAGTGAAAGGCGTGAATCGCTGCGTCCTCGACATCACCAGCAAGCCGCCGGGGACGATTGAGTGGGAATAAAGATTGGTTGGCTGAATCGTTTTTTACGCCAGCTTGCCGTAGCGACGGATTTCCGGCCAGAGCCATGCGACGACCAGCACCACCACCAGCGTGCCAAACCCGCCGACCACGGTAGATAAAATTGCACCGGTGGCCATGGTGTTGCCCATGACGGGACCGAACAAATGTTGCGTCACGCCGGATTCAAACCCGCCCAGTTCGTTGGACGTGCCGATGAAGAGGCTGTTCACCGCCGAGACGCGGCCACGTTTGTCGTCCGGCGTCAAAATTTGCACCAGCGTCTGGCGCACGACCACGCTGACGTTGTCCACGGCGCCGCAGAGCGCCATCAACCCGAACGCCACCCAGAACCATGCGCCGTCCATGGCCGGGAAAAAGCTGCCGAGACATTGGCGGTTGGCGAGGCCGAACAAAATGGTCGCCGCGCCGAAAATGGCGACGCACAGCAGCATGGTGCGGCCGGCCTTTTGCAGCGGCGGGCGATGCGCAATCACAAACACGCAAAGGATTGCGCCCACGGGAATGGCGGCGCGCAACAAACCGAGGCCGACGCCTTCCGCGCCGTTGTGCAATGGAATAATGCCGTCCGCAAAAATTGGCAGCAGCGTCACCGCGCCGCCGAGCAGCACAGCAAACATGTCGAGCGTGATCGTCCCTAAAATAATTTTGTTCTGATAAACAAAATGAAAGCCGGTGATCAGGCTTTTGAGCGAAACGGGTTCGTGTGGCGGAATTTTATGTTCGTGCCGGATGCCGGCGACGAGCGCAATGCAGACGAGACCGGCCACGACGTTGAAGGCATAGACCAGCCACGCGCCGTGCGTGAGCCAGATGATGACGCCCGCCACCGACGGCCCGAGCACGCACGAAAGCTGAAATGCGCCGCTATTGAAAGTGACGGCGCGCGGCAATTCTTCGCGCGACACGAGCGCAGTCACAAACGCTGCGCTGGCCGGCCACAGAAAGGTTCGCGCCATGCCGATGACCACCAGCATCGAGTAGGCGAATAGTTGAAACGTAGCGATGTTCTGGTTCAGCGCGATAAAGGCCGAGGTGAGCGTCAAGCCCAGGCTCGCGAACGCCAGCACGAGGGTGGAGCCGAGAATAATTTTCTTTCGGTTGAACCGGTCGGCGATTTGTCCGGCTGGCAGCGTGCAAAGAATCATTGGCAACATTAGCGACAACCCGACGAAGCCGAGTGCGAGGCCAGAGTGCGTGCGTTTGTAGAGTTCCCAGTCCAGCGCGGTGACGAGCATTTGCATTCCCAACGCCGCGATGAACCGGGTGATGAGGTATCGCGTGAAATCAGCGTTGCGGAAAATGGCATAGGTCTGCCGGCCGACGGGTGGCGGCGGCATCAAATCTTGCTGGCTTTCAGTCTCGTGCATGCAACGTGGCGGGCAATCTACCGCAAAATGGCGGGCGGTCTAGTTTTGTTGCGACAGTTTCTGGCCGTAATCGTAATCATAATCTTAATCGCGACGGGCATGGATTAAGAGTAGGATTACGATTAAGATTCGGAATCAAATGAGCGAGCAGGACACTAATTCTTCCAAGCCAACTTACCGGTGGCCGTGGTTTGCGGCGGCGGCGGTGTTGCTGGCCATCGTGCTGGCGGTGGTGTGGGTGAGTGTCGCGGCGAAAAAGGTGGAGCAACAACGCGACTTTGCGCCGATGCCCAGCAGTGCGCCGGTGCGTTAGTTTTCTATTTGGACTTCTGCCCGACCAGCATGGGAAGCACGGATTCTCCGGTGAAATTCGTCGCCAGTTTTACCGACGTTAACTCTAGCGCGGTCGGTGCAAAATCCTTTGCCGTCCACGGTTGTTGGCTGACTTGTCCTGCGGGAATGGTTTCTGGCCAGTTCACAATCATCGGCAACAGCGCAGGTTTTTTCCCGACGCTAAAATTACCGGCGGGCAAAAGAAAGTTGAGGTTTGTGTTCGCAAATTTTTCTGGCGCGGAGCTGGCGCTAAAAAATACGGCGACGTTGTTGGTTAGGCCGGATTTGTTGAGTTGTTCAAACAGCCGGCCGATGCCGCCGTCAATCCGGGTGATGAGAGCAGCGCGGTTTTTCGCGGCCTGCGGCCACGGCTCGTCGGAAAACGGCGCGTCGCTCGGCACGGGAAAATCATCCGCGCCGGTGGTGGCGGTGCGGGGTGCGGGCAGATTCACGAGGAGGAAAAACGGACGGAAACGATTGGCGGGATCGGGCGCATTGATGCGCACAAAATTGTTCGCGGCGCTGACGAATAGATCCGGCAGATACTGGCCTTTTTTGCCGCCGAGGTTGGGGTAAAGCGCCTCTTTGCCGGCAAAGGCGTCGAAGGTTTTATTTGTCTCGTTGAAAATACTTTTGGGCGCGTAACGCCAGACGAAATCGGAATAATAATTTTTCCCTTCCGCGTCATCCATAAATCCAGCGAACTCATCGAAGCCCTGTGCCCACGGCAGGCCAGCCAGACTCCATTCGCCGATGAGTCCGGTGCGATAACCATTTTGCTGGAGGCGCTGGGCGAGATTAGCTTCACCCGCAGACGCTCCGGAGATTTTTCCGCCGAGTAGTTGGGCGGTGGTCGCGGCGCTGTCCGTCTCGCCGGTGTAATGCGTGCAGCGAATGCCGTTGGCGGCGAGCCGGTCGAGGTTTGGCGTCTGGAAATTTGTCTGGCCGTAGCAACTCAGATCGCCCTGCGCGAGGCCATGGCATTGGATGAAAATAATACTGGGGCGCGGCGGCAGCGGGGACGTGGCGGCCGTCAACCAAGTGGCGGGCAGCGCGAGCAACAGCAGGAGAACACGGTTAATTTTCATTGGTGATAGTTGGATTCTGTCGGCCACCTGATGTTCAAAGCAATTTATTTTTCGCGTCCGGGAAGTTGCCGTTTGCCAAATTCCGGTTCGAGCGGAATCCGGGCGGCGACGAGAAAGCTGGGGATGGTCGCGAGGATGACCCAGACGAAAAAAACTTTGTAGCCGAGTTGTGCCTGCAACCAGCCGCTCCACAGGCCGGGCACCATCATGCCCAAAGCCATGAAGCCGGTGCACAGCGCGTAGTGCGCCGTCGCGTGTGTCCCGCGAGCAAGGTAAAGCATGTAGAGCATGAAAAAGGCGAAGCCGAAGCCGTAACCAAATTGTTCGACGGCGATGCCGGCGCTGATGGCGAAAAGGTTCTGTGGTTGGGCGGCGGCGAGCCAGACAAACACCGCGTCGGGCAAGTGGATGGCCAGCAACATCGGCCACAGCCAAAATTTTAGGCCGCGCCGCGCGATTGCAAAACCGCCGAGTAGTCCGCCAGCGATGAGCGCAATCACCCCGACGGTGTTGTAGGCGAAACCAACTTGGGCATTGGTTAGGCCAAGACCGCCGCGGCTCTGTGCATCCAGCAGAAACAATTGCGTCACCGGCATCAACTGCGCCTCAGCGAAGCGGTAAACCAGTAGAAACAACAGGGCGACACCGATGTCTGGCTTTTGAAAAAACGTGGTGAAGGTCAGGGAAAATTCACCGAGGAAATTTTTGTTGTCGGCCGCCGTCGGCTGGTCGCCAGCTGGCCGTGGCAAAATCCAGCGGTGATAAATCGCCAGTGACAAAACAATGATCGCGACGAGGCCGAAGACGAGCGACCACGCGGATGGAAAGTTGTTTGACTGCGCCGCCAGAATTCCCGCGAGGATGACGAGTTGGCCCTTTGCCAGAATGCCGGCGACGCGGTAAAACGTCGTGCGGATGCCGTTGAACCACGCTTGGTCATGTTCCGTCAACGCCATCAAGTAGAAGCCGTCCGCCGCGACGTCATGCGTGGCCGAGGCGAACGCCAGCAGCCAGAAAAACGCCAGCGTAGCCGCCAAAAAATGCGCCGAGGGCACGGTGAGTGCCACCCCGGCCAGCGCCGCGCCGACGAGAAGTTGCATCGTCCAGATCCAACCGCGCCGCGTTTTCAGAAGATCCACCGCCGGACTCCACAGTGGCTTGATGACCCACGGCAGATACAGCAGGCCGACCAGAAAAGTATTCTGCGCGTTCGGCACGCCGAGGTTTTTGTAAAATACGAGCGCCACTGACATCACCAGCGCGTAGGGCAAACCTTCGGCCACGTAGAGCGTTGGCACCCAGCGCCACGGTGAAGGATTTTTGTCGGAGGCCATTTAATCGGAGCTGATTTTACGGCGTGCGGGCATGAAAGGAAACTTTTCTTCGTTTCCTTCGCGGCCGGCCGGCGGCACAATCGGCGTGTGATTGGCGCCTTTCTCAACGCCCTTGGCATCCTGTTCGGCGCGCTGCTGGGTCTGACCGGACGCGGCGGATTTTCTGCGCGTACGCAAAACCAGATCAAATCTGCGCTGGGCGCGTTCACCGCGTTCTGCGGGCTGCAACTGGTCTGGCAAAACGTCAGCGGCAATTTTACCTCGGTGCTGAAACAACTTTTTCTCGCCGGGCTGGCGGTGGTGCTGGGCTATCTGCTGGGAAAAATTCTCGGTCTGCAAAAAATTTCCAACCGCTTGGGCCGCCACGCTGGTATCTTGCTCGCTGGTGGCGAAGCGGCTGCCGGTCGGGCGTGGGAAGGGCTACTGGCAGCGACTATTTTATTTTGCGCCGCGCCGCTTGGCATTCTCGGCGCGGTGACGGACGGGCTGACGGGTTATTTTTTCCCGCTCGCGGTAAAATCCGTAATGGACGGTTTGGCGATGATGAGTTTTGTGCGGTTGTTCCGCTGGCCGGTCGCGTTAGCGGCGTTGCCGGTGCTGCTTTTTTTCAATGGCCTCGCACTCGGCATCCATGCTTGGGCGCTGCCTTGGTTGTCCGCGCACAACGCGTTGCCGGCCGTGAATGCCGCTGCCGGATTGGTGATTTGCGCGACGGCTCTCGTCGTGCTGCAGGTGCGGCGCGTTGAACTGGCAAATTATCTGCCCGCGCTGGCGGTCGCCCCGTTTTTGAGCTGGCTGCTGGCATAAATAATTTTCCAGCGAACGCGCGGCACGCACTTCACCTTGACGGGAACGCCCAGACGTTTATTTTCGGCGGATGAAAAAGATTTTACTTTGGGTGGCGCTGCTGGTTTTGACGATCTCATTTGCGCGCGCGCAAGACGCCGCCACGCAGCAGCAGCTGGATAAGATGTATGGGCAGATTCAAGATATGCAGGCGGCGCAGGAATTGCAGGGCAAACGGCTGGACGCGCTCGCAAAACAGATCAGCGAGTTGGCCGACAAGGTCAACACGCCCGCCGTGAGCGACGGCGCGACTCGCGATGACCTGAAGGCGCTCGCCACGCAGGTGCAGGAAATTGACAAGAAACGGCAGGCAGACCGCGAGCTGATTTTGAAAGAGATCGAGAATCTCGGCAAAGTGAGCGGTGGTTCTTCTACGAGTCACAAAACGAAGCCCGCTCCCGATACGGCGACTACCGGCGGAGATAATTCCACTGCGCCCGCCGTGCCGCAGAAGGGTTATGAATACAAGGTGCAGGCGGGCGATACGGTTGGCGCGATTGCCAAGGCGTATCACGATCAAGGTGTCAAGGTCACCACGAGCCAGATTCTCAAGGCCAATCCGAAGCTGGATCCGGCCAAACTCTACGTGGGGCAGAAAATCTTTATTCCGGATGCGGCGGCGAAGTAAAAATTCGGCTTAATACAGTATTAGACGGCATTGAGTGTTTGAAAAAGACAGCTAAAATTTTGCACTTAGTCTGGTCCGGAGGTTGGAGCATTTTCCTTCTTTGGATTTCGCTGTCGGAGTTCTCATGGAGTTGGTTGCAATCGGAACCACAGTTTATCGTGCTTCCGATGCTTGCGATAGGTTGGCTCACATTCAGTATCGGGCTATTGTTCAACCGCTCTTGGGCATGGCATGGCAGTTTTGTTTATTCAGTGATTTCACTATTTGTAGCGTTTTATATTTTATGGGGTGACATTCCTATCATACAGGAGGAAGGGTGTAGCTTTTTCTGGAAGTATCAGGCCGGTGCGTTTTACTGTGAGTTGGTTGGCGCAGTTTTAGCAATGACCGTAGTTTCCCTTTTACTGCACAGCCGCCACCATTTTTTGAAGAAACTTGAGCCAGCCGCCTAAAAAGTCAGCGAAGTGACGCGGAGAAAAATCTTCAACTGCGCGCGATTAGGATAAAAATCCCAATCGCCAGCGCGATGCGATACCAGCCGAACGCGGTGAAGGTGTGCGTCTGGACGTAGCGCAGCAGCCATTTCACGGCGATAAAGGAGACAATCGCCGCTGCAATGGTGGCGAGCAGCAGGAGATTCCAGTTCTCGTGCGGTGCGAGCGGATCGGGGTGGTGGATGGTTTTAAAAATTTTATAGCCGCCCGCTGCTAGCATGGTGGGGATGCCCACGAGAAAGGAAAATTCCGTGGCGGCCGGTCGGCTTAAACCCAGCAGCAATGATAAAATAATCGTCGTGCCGGAGCGGGACGAGCCGGGGAAAATCGCGGCGACCAATTGGCCGAGGCCAACAGCCAGCACGATGGTCCAGGTGATTTCCGTCCCCAGTTTTTTGCCGCGCAGGAAAAATTCCACCGCCACAAACGCGAGACCGCCCAGCAGCAAGGCCCACGCTACGGGCGCGAGTTCCTCCGGCAATTTTATTTTAAAGTGGTCAAGCACGAGCCCGCCCGCGCCAGTGATGCCGAAGGCGACGAAGATTTTCAGGAGGTAGTCCTGTGTTTCTTTTTCGCCTAGTTCAAAAACAAATTTGTAGAGGCGCTGCGGAAACAGTGGCAGCACGGCGATGACGGCGCCGCACTGGATGACGACATTGAAGAGGTCGCTTTGGTGTGAGTGGAGGAATTTCTCGGCGATGAGCAGGTGGCCGGTGGAGGATACGGGCAGGAATTCGGTGATACCTTCCACGATTCCCAGAATGAGGACGATGAGCCAGTCGGACATAAATTATTTATTCGCGCCCCAGAATGATTTCGACTCTTCCGACCGCTGTTTGACCTTGAGCTGGCCGAGGATGGCGTGCCAGCCGATGTAAATCTTGTGCCATTGGGTTTCGAGACCGCGTAAGCCGCCTTCGCTCATTTCGCTTAGAAAGCGCAGTGACGGTGCGTTGGTGACCAGGCCGTGAATTTCCTCGCGCGTGGGCGACTGGACTTCGATGGAGGCAAAAATCAATTCCAGTTCCTGCACGATGATGCTTTTGATTTCGAGGAAATGGTTGTCGTCCGCCGGACCGAATTTTTTGGCGCGGGCGAGGGAGATGAAATGATTGAATTGTTTCCAGCATTCGATGTGCGTTTCAATTTGCGTGACGAGCTGGTTGATGTCCTTGGGAGTCATGAGCGTGAACGGGTTGGCGTCGCGAGCAACGCGGTTTGGGGGAACAGAAAAATAATCGCGCCACCGCGCAGTTCGCGGGCGGTGATGTGCAGGCTACCGAATTGCAGGCTGATCTCGGCGAGCGGCATTTGGGCGGCGCGCGCTTCGCTGAACAATCCCAGCACATCGCGGCCGATATCGCGCAAAAGATTTTTCGGATACGCGGACGACACGGTTGAAGTGACGATATGGCCGTTGCGATCCACCGTGATGGTGCCGGTGGGCAACTGCTGCACGCCTGCGCGGCCGCGAAAAAATCGTTTTAAGAATCCCATGACGCAACGAGCTTTCTACTTTTCTCCAGCAAATTACCGGTGGCCTCGACCGGCCAGCCGACGAGGAACAGCCGTTCCTCGCGTTCCAATACCAGCACTTGACGTTCCAAATTTTGGCCGGTGACCTGCATGACCGGCCCGGCTTCCAGTCGTTCACCCAGACGGTGGGCGATGGCCGCAGCGTGGCGCGTCCATTGGACGAGCGATGTAATCATCTGGGTGCCGAGCGCCTCGGGCTCGCCCATGCCTTCGGCGGGAATGGAGATGACGAAATCCGCACCTTCACGGGTGAGCAAAGACAATTTCCACATCGACTTACGATGAGCGGATTGTTCAACGGACTCCGGTGAAACCGGATTGGCCGCTTCGTCGATGTCCTGAGCGGTTTCGAGCAAGAGCGCGTTGACGGGTTTGGTGATGGTGCGTTCGCGGTTTGGCTCCGCCGGCAGATTTTCAAACGTGCCGGATTTCCACGATAAAATTCGGCGGAACGCCACTTCGCCGCGTGCGCCTTCGGCTTCGGCATCAATCAACTCGCCGTCCTGAATCCACAATTTGGCCACGAGCGGCCCGCGCGTAATACGCAGCACGGATGAACTGCGCGAGAGACATTCCATCTGGATGATGTCCATCAAACTCTTGCTTTGGATACCGCGAAAGCCAGGTTCATCATCACGACCAAGCAAGGATTCAAGACACTCGATGAACAGCTTGGAGTTCCGCTGCATCTCCATTTTGATCCAAAACAAATCCACGCCCAACGCGTAGGCGCGCGAGCGGAAATCTTCATCCTCCAGACCGCTCAAGACGACTGTGCGGAGTTCAGGATAGCGGCGGCGGACGATGGAAAGAACCTGCAAACCGTCAATGCGCGGCATTTTCAAATCGCAGATCAGCAGCCGCACTGGTTCGGATTCGAGGAGCGAAAGCGCCCGTTTACCATTGTTCGCCGTGAGGATTTCTGGGTGGCTGGGCAGGGCGCTCAACATTTCCCGGCTGAGCGTGAGCCAGTCAGTGTCGTCGTCCAGAATTAGGATTTTATGTCGTTTTTCCATCATCAGCCCGCGTAACGGCTAACCGCACAGCAGGCGAAACTCAAGCGTTAAAGCAGCCGCGACCCAATATAAGCAAGCCGCGTTCCGTGCCACCAGCCGATTTTTGGCCGCAAATTGGGACAAATAAAATCATTGTTAGTCCCGTCGTGAGACATTGCTGGAATATCTCGTGCCGGCCGACCATGGCGTGAATTCTGCTTGAACACTTTAAGCTCAAGGAAAGTTGACAGAGCCAAACCAAATAACGAAAGTCATGTCGAACATGGTCAAATCAAAATTTGCCGGTTTGCTCCGCGGCATTCTCCGCCGGATGGATGCACCGCCTGCGCCGGTCATGCGCCCGGTCGTGGCCGCCGTCCCGCCGCCTCCAATTGCTGCGTCGTCGACCGCCCCAGCGCCTCCTGCACCACCGCAGTATCTCGCGACGAACAAGCCGCCGAACGCAAATGAAATTGCCCTGCCGTTGGCGCCCATTGTGGCTAGCCTGCCGCTGGATTTGCGCGGAAAAATCATGGCGACGCCGCCGCCTGGACTAACCATTAATTTGCCTGTTGAAACCGTTACGGCGCAGCTTGCGTTTGGCGCGGTAAAAATTTCCTTTGGTGAACTGCGCCAGCTCGCGCCCAGCGCCTTCGCCAATTCCGGCGGCGAATACGATGCCAAAATGATCACGCTGCCGCTCGGCGAAATTCTCGCTCGGCTGAATCCCGCGTTGCTCGCGCGCCGCACCGGTCCCAAAGTGGAAGTGGCTGAAGACGTCAACGGCCCGTTTGGCGGACGCGGTGCGGGGTTGGCCTTCACCACGCAACCGCTCAAGGCACCGGCTGCCCCGCCCGCACCGATTCCCATGCCCGCACCTGCGCCACCGCCAATGCAAATGAATCCGCCGGTCATTCCATTAGCGCCGGTTGCACCAATTGCATTTACGCCGCCCTCAATTCAGCGCGTCGTCAAACCGGCGCCGCCGGCACCGGTGCCGCCGCCGACCGCCGCGCCCGCGCCGCCGGTCGTCCCTGTTGCGCCACGTCCGCAGTCCGCCACGCCAACAATTTTCGCCTCGCTCTGGGATCTCGCCGAGCATTGGCCCGAGGAATTAAAAAATGAAATTTCTCATTCCGCGCTGTCCAACGTGAGCGTGCCGCTTGCGGGCGAAATGGTGGAAGCCGGTTTGAAACGCGGTCGAGTGACGTTGACGTGGAAGCAATTGCGGCTGCTCGCCAAACCTAGTTCGCCCTCGTCGCCCAACGATCTTTTGGAACTGGATCTGCCGTTGAAAGTGATCGCGCCGATGTTTTTTGCCGCGCAAAAAGAAATTCAAGGCGCGCGGAAGAAAGCCACCGTGGCGGCGGAAATCCCCAATTTATTTTTCGGCTTCCCGCAGGCGACATCGGAACCGCCAGTCAGTGCGCCGGCACCGGTTGAAAAAAAATCCAGCGACTCGAATTTTTTTGTCCGAGCCGACAGTCGCGAAGTCGCGAATGCGGAAGCGAATGTTTTTGCGCCGCCGTCGATGCCGCAGACTGATTTCACCAACCGCTTTGCTTCGCCCAAAGATGTGGTGGCGCGCGCGGTGGCGTTGCCGGGCGTGGCGGGCGCGGTGGTTTCATTGCCAGACGGCTTGCGCGTGGCGGGCGAAGTGCCGGCGGAGTTTAACGCGGATACGCTGGCGGCGTTCATTCCGCAGATTTTTGAGCGGATGAACCAGAGCGCAAAAGAGCTGCGGATGGGTGCGCTGAACAATGTCAGTTTCACAGTGGGCAACGTGCCGTGGCGAATTTTCCGCGTGAACTCGGTTTATTTTGCCGCGTTTGGCCGGGCAGGTGAATCATTCCCGGCGTTGGAACTCACGCGGCTCGCCGGCGAACTGGACCGGAAACAAGCGCAATAATTTATGGCCATCATTAATCAAGCAACGAAGGAGTTGCAGGTAAAAATCGTTTACTACGGCCCGGCAATGGGCGGTAAGACGACGAACCTTGTGCAAGTGCACGACCACGTCCAGACGACGGCGGGCAACAAGGGCAAACTAGTTTCGCTGGCGACGAGCTCGGACCGGACGCTGTTCTTTGATTTTCTCCCGATCGAGGCGATGACGATCAAGGGCTACAAAACCAAGTTTCAACTTTACACCGTGCCCGGCCAGGTGATTTACAACACGACGCGACAACTGGTGTTGCGCGGCGTGGACGGCATTGTGTTCGTCGCAGATTCGCAATACGAAAAAATGCCGGAGAACGTGGAGAGTTTTCAAAATCTGGTGGACAACTTGAATTCGCTCAAGCTGAACCTCGCGGAGATTCCTTACGTTTTGCAATACAACAAGCGCGATCTGCCCAATGCCGCGCCCACGGAATATTTGGATTACTTGCTCAACAATCGCGATGTGCAGGTGCCGTCGTTTCCCGGCACCGCGCATAAATGCGAAGGCGTTTTCGAGACACTGAACATGATCACGCGGATGTTGCTGCAGAAATATCTCAACCAGAGTGCGCCGCCGACTGCCTGATATGTCCACGCTGCCCCAACTCATCGAGGAGGATATCCAGCAGCTCGGTGCGACGCTGCGGGAATTGAATGCGCAGGCGGACGCGACGACGTCGCTGGTCATTGACAAGGGCGGTTTTCTGATTGCGAATGCCGGCGACGATCAACAATTTGACCTGACAACTATCGGCGCGCTGGCTTCCGGCGCGTTCATGGCCAGCCAGACCATCGCGGGGCTGGTGAACGAAAAAAATTTCAACAGCACCTACCAGCAGGGCGAAAAGTTTTCCATGTTCGTCATCAATGTGGATGAACATTGCCTGCTTGCAGTCATCTTCCAGTCGCAATCCGGCGTGGGCGTGGTCAAATTTTATGCGAGCACTGCTGTCAGCCGCATCGCGCGCCAACTGGCGTTCGCGCAGGCGCGCAGTCCGCAGGCGGGCCTTGACCTTTCGGCTTTGAATGCGACAAACCCGCAGGATTTTTTCCGCAAAAAATAGATAAAGCCATTGAATCAAATGAAGACCACCCAGGAACTCGACCAGTTATTGTCAGCCCTGATTGAAAGTGTTGAGGGTATTTCGGACCTGTTATTTGTCGCCGGTCAAATGCCGCAGGTGGAGGCGCATGGCATGCTCGAAACGCCGGCGCTCCAACCGCCGCAACCGGTGCTGACAGGGGAAAGCATTGAGCAGATGGCCCGACTGATCCTCAACAATAACGCCAAGCTGCTGGCCGATCTGACGGAATTTGGTTCGTGCGATTGTAGTTATACCTTGAGTGATTACTGCCGGTTCCGTGTGAACATTTACCGGCAGAACGACACCTACGCGATGGTGTTGCGCCGGTTGCAACCGCTGGTGCCCACGATGGACAAGCTGGGTTTGCCGCCAGCCTTCCGTGAAATCGTGAAGGAACGAAACGGCCTCGTTTTCGTCACCGGCGGTTCCGGTAATGGCAAGAGCACTACCATTGCTGCGTTGCTGAACGAGATCAACCACGATTGCAAGGTTCACGTCGTCACGCTGGAGGATCCGGTGGAGTTTTTGCATCCGCAAAGGAACTCTACTTTCAGTCAGCGCGAACTGGGCCGGGATTTTTTCAGTTTCCCGCACGGTTTGCGCGCGGCATTGCGCCAAGCACCGAAAGTGATTTTTGTCGGTGAAATCCGCGATCGCGAGACGTTGGAAATTGCCCTGACTGCTGGTGAGACCGGCCATCTGGTTTTTAGCACCCTGCACACCATCAGTGCCGACCAGACCATCTACCGCATTCTGGGAATGTTCAGCAAGGATGAGGAACAACAGGTGCGCAAGCGGCTGATGGGTTCGCTGCGTTATATCGTCGGTCAGCGGCTCGTGCCCAAAAAGGCGGGCGGGCGATTGTTGGTTACGGAATTGATGGGCAGTAGCCTGCGCACGCGCGAAGCCATCGAACTTGGCGAGTCGGAAAATCGCCGTTTGCATGATATCATTGAGGCTGGGAGTCCCGCGGGTTGGCATAGTTTTGAACAATCGTTGCTCAAGGCTTACGAACAGGATTTGATCACCGAGGAAAACGCGCTGCTTTACAGTGTCAATAAGCCGACCATGCGTCAGCGGTTGGATGTGGCCAACTCGCGTGGTCGCCGTGGCAACCCCAAACCTACGCACACGACACCCATGATGGTGGTGACGCCCGCCGCCGCCGCCGCGCCGGTTATGGCGCCGGTGCCCAGAGGAATGGTCGAATAGGTATTTTTGACGGATGCTGGGCGCCGGCATTCCGCAGAATGTTTCGCAAATTATTTTCTGGTTTGTGAACTGGGGCGGACGTAGGCTGGCGAAAATCAATTCCCTCAAAAATTATGGACATCGTCTTCAACTGTCCGAACTGCGATCAGGAAATGGCCGTGGATCAATCCGGTGCTGGCACCGAAATTGAGTGCCCTTCCTGCGGTGAAACCATCACCATCCCATTGAATGGCAAGGTGACGACCGGCTCACTTCCGGCGGTCACGCCACCACCATCACCGCTGGCTAGCCCGATTGCCGCCTCCGCCGCTGCAAAAGTGCCGCTGCATTTGAAAGTGCCGGTGCGAGACAAACCTGGCGAATCGCTAATCGACAAACCCAAGCCGCCGTTGGAAGTCGTCCAAAAAGGCGCGGGCAAAAAGCTGCGCATCCACACGATTCGCCGCGCGGCGTGCATCGAGTCTGGCCATGACAAGTTTGACGAGAAGGTCACGGCCTTTTTGCAGGAAGTCACCGAGACTAACTTGGTCGGCATCCACACCGTCAGCTATGAGATGTTCAGTGTGGAGGTGCAGAAAATCATGACGGACTACGGGGTGATCATAGTTTATCGGGGTTGAATGGTTTTGACTTGGTGGGAATTGGCCGTTACCGTTGCCCGCAAATGAATCGTTGGTCTGGCTTCTGGTTTTTGCTGATCGCGGCGGCGGTGTTGCTGCCGCTGCGTTCGCCCGCCCCTTTAATCTACGTTCCGGGCGAGGGCTGGTATTACGAACCCTACGGTGAAACCGCCAAATGGCAGCGCACCCGCGCCAAAGATCAGTTGCAAGTGGCCGAAGATGCGTTCGCGGCCAAAAATTATTCCACCACCCTCCGCGCCGCCAACCGAGTATTGCGCGTCTGGCCGCTTTCAGATTACGCACCGCGCGCCGCTTTTCTTATCGGTCGCTGTCAGGAGATGGATGGCAAGGACGAGGCAGCCTTCAAGTCGTATCAGAAAATCATCGAGAAATATCCCAAAAGCACCCAATACAATGAAGTCTTGTGGCGTCAGTTTGAGATTGCCGGACGTTTCCTCAACGGCCAATGGTTTAAGCTCTGGAACACCATCCCGATTTATTCCTCGATGGATGAAACTGCGAAGCTGTATGACAAGATTGTCGCCAACGGCCCTTACAGCGAAGTGGCCCCACACGCGCAGTTGAATATTGGCGCGGCTCACGAAAAAGAAAAAAATTACGCGAGCGCGGTTCAGGCTTACAACACCGCCGCCGACCGATATAACGGCCAGCCGCTCATCGCCGCTGATGCCATGTATCGTGCCGCCGTGGCGTGGCAAAAACAGGCGGACACCGCCGAATACGATCAAAGCGCGGCGGCGCAGGCCATCGCCGCCTACACCGATTTCATGGTAGTTTTCCCCGACGACCAGCGGTTGGCTGCTGCCCAAAGTGCCATCACCAAACTCAAGGCCGAGCAGGTGCGCGGCAGCTTTCAGATTGCCAAATTTTACGAATTTAACCACAAATGGTCTGGTGCCATTATCTATTACAACGATGTGTTGCAACTGGACGCTAATTCACCGCTGGCCGCCCAAGCCCGGCAGCGGATTGAAATTTTAAAATCGCGACTCGCCGTTGCGTCATCAAAATAACCCGCCATGCGCGCGTTGTCTTTTATTCTGCCTGTTTTCGCCGCGCTGTTTTTATCCGGCTGCGCCGGTTACCGCCTCGGTTCCGTCAACGGCGATGTAGCTGGCGAGAAAACCGTGGAAGTTCAGCTGTTCAACAACCAAACTCTCCAGCCACGCCTTGGAGATGCCGTGACGCAAGCCCTGCGTGAGCAGTTGCAGGCCGATGGCACTTACCGGTTGGCCACGCGTGAACCGGGTGATCTGGTGGTTAGTGGTATCATTCGTAGCTATCAACGCGAAGGCTTGGGCTACTTGAATCGGGATGCAACCACCACGCAAAATTATCGCGTGGGCATCACGGTGCATGTCATCGTGACCGATCGGGTTTCGGGAAAAACCGTCATGGATCGCGATGTGAAAGGCCACACGCTCGTCAACGTTGGTCCCGATTTTGCCAGTTCCGAACGACAGGCTGAACCATTGTTGGCGGCTAATCTGGCGCAAAACATCACCGAACTGCTGACCGAGGGCGCGTGGTGATTTGCTGAAAATTTCCAACCGGTATGCCGACTTGGAACATTAAAAAGTAAAAACAACCAACCATTATGAAAAAACAGATCGCATTATTAGCTCTTGCTGCGGCGACCTTGATGACTGCGCCGACGGTCACCCGTGCTCAAGATGCTGCCACCACCACACCCCCAGACGCGGCTGTGCCCGCGCATAAAAAAGGCCACGGCAGCCTGCCTTTCCATGGCAAACTCGCCGCCGTTGATACTACGGCTATGACCGTGACCGTGGGCAAACAAACTTACAACATCACTTCGGAAACCAAAATGTCCAAGGACGAAAAGCCGGCCACGCTGGCAGACTTCGCCGTGGGTGATATGGTGGGCGGGGCCTACAAAAAAGATGGCGACAAGATGAACGCCACGAGTCTTAAAGCCGGCAGCAAGAAAAAGAAGGCCGAATAAAACCTGCGGAAAATTCTCAACCGGGCGGACGGCAGCGTCCGCCTTTTTTATTTTTTACGCCACCAACTGGTCATGCGCTTCGGTTGCTGGGCAGATTCCGGCGATTGTGATTGCTGGCGTAGCAGCAGCGAGCGCGCGGCTTCCAGTTCCATGATGAATTCATCGTAGCTCAAAAACCGGTCGCTGGGATTTTTGGCGAGTGACCGCGCGAGCGCATCGCTGGTGGCCTGTGAAATTTCCGGCACTACCAAATTTGGCGGCGTCAACGGCGTCTGCACTTGCGCAATCACGACTTCCTCCACCGTCGGCGCATCGAACGGCACATGGCCAGTGATGGCGTGATACAGCGTCGCGCCCAGACTATACATATCTGACAGGAAAGTTTCCGGCTCACGCTTGATTTTTTCCGGCGCAACGTAATAAGGTGTGCCACGGGTAAATTCCGCACCCTCGGCTTCCGCATCGGTTTTGCGCGCCAAACCGAAGTCCACCAGCTTGGGTTCGTGGTCGGCATTGAACAAAATATTCCCCGGCTTGATGTCGCAATGTAACAGATCGTATTTCAACGCCATGTCTAGCGCGGACGCGATTTTGATACCGACATCAAGCACTTGCAGTTCCGGCAACAGGCGAAGTTTTTCAATGCGCGCATCCAAGCTGCCTTGATCCGCAATTTCCATCACGAGGTAACGTTCACCTTCCCATTCATCAAACGTGTAAATGTGAATAATGTTGGTATGATTGAGTTTTGCACAGGCGCGTGCTTCGAGGTAAAAACTTTCGAGCATCTTCGGCTCGTCGAGCAACTCCTTCTTCATCAGCTTCACAGCTACGAGTCGTTCGAGCGTCGTGTCCCACGCACGATAAACCACGCCCATGCCGCCGGAAGCGATTTTGCTGCGGAGCTCAAATTGCCGGAGCATCATCGGCATCATGATGGCGTGACCGCATTTTTTGCATGGCTCGGAAGCCAGCGGCGGCAAATCGCCGGGGATGAACGTCTTCGCGTCGCAGCCCGGACAGGTCACCATTTTTAGCGGTCGGTCGCTCATGTAAGTGAAATCAAACTAGCACGTCCGGCAAATTCGACAAGCGGGGAAAAATGCGTCCGCTCGCCTCACGGTGACTGGAGTCGGTAAAACCGTTGCGGGGCGGACAACGAATCGCTCACGGTCAGGTTGGTGTCGGCGGGCGGGGCGGGGAAATTTGTGAGGGCCAGCCAGTTGGTTGTGGTGAGCGAACCATTTATCTGCACCGTAGTGGCACGGCCAGCCAATGCCATGAAACTAAATTGAAATTGATTGCTGATTACTGTGGTGTTCTGGATGCGGAACGGGGTGTAGTCAATTGTCAGCAGCGGTGTATTGACGGGATCTTCGCGCGTGCCGATGCGGCGAGCGGTGTAGAGCGCGTCCTCGTTCGCGCAGACGATTATCCAGCCGAAGTTCGTCGTCGGTTGATCCAGCCAGAGTTGGACGTCCGCCACGGTCTGTGGCGTGGAAGCGAAAGTGTAGTCGGATGGATTGTAAATCGTGTTTCCCGTGCTGACCACTGCGGCGTAATCGTTTGTCGCGCCGCTGCCCGCTTCCGTCCAAATGTTCGTGGTGAAAGCAAACCGATCCGTCCAGGTTGCCTCGCCCAGTGTGGCTGGCAAACCTTGGCCACCCGCTCCGGTTTTGTTGCCCTCGCCCCATGACGCGAGCAACCGGTGCAAATCGAACTGGGCGATGGCGTAGCCGTTGGCGGAGTTGCGGGTAACTTCCAGCTTGAGCGAAACTGCGTCAATCCGCGCGCCACATGGAACGGCGGCGAGGTCGAAACGGAGCAAAGCGCGGTTACGTTTGCCGCGTTCACTTGTGCCGCAGTTCATGAATGTCACCGCGCCAAAGTTATTGCTCGGAAAATATTCACTCAACATGGTGTCGGCAATCGGTGTAAGCACGACGGTATCTGCATGGATGTTGAGGGAAAAGCCCGCTAGTGCCGCCAGCAAAACCGCGCCGCGGTGCGCGCACGGACAACTCATACGATGGGAATTTCCCCGGCAATCTTTACACCGTCCACGCCGGAGATGCCGCCGGTCTGGAGATTTTCGCCGGCCGTGGCGTAGCCGGGGATGATACGGTTCAATTGATTTTGCGTCGCGCCGAGATGGTTGCGGATGACGCGCCCGAGCACGGAACGATAATCAATCGCGCGCTGAAGATAGCGGCTGCTCACGCCGAACATCGAACCGGTCTGTCCCGTGGCCCACGGGACGGAATTGCCGTTATAAGTGTCGGCCGGGCTGCAGCCATAGACGCCGCCGGTGATGCCGCCGCCCGCGACGAACATCGCGCCAGCTTCAGCGTGGTCGGTTCCGGCGCTGCCATTTTCCACGGTGGTGCGGCCAAATTCAGATAGTGTGACGACAACAATGTCGTTCCAGCCCACCTTCGCTCCAGGCATGGGGTTGGTTCCACCTTTGCCGTAAATCATGAAATATTTTCGCAATGAATACATCGCCCAGCCGAGGCGGCGCATGAGGTTGGCGTGCGAGCCAGTGACGCTGCCTTGAACATTGTGCGTGTCGAAGCCGCTGTATTCGGTGCCAGCAATAATGGCATCGGTTTGGTTGAGAATGAGCGAGGCGGCCTTGAGGTTGGTAAAAAGCGAATAAGCACCGGTGTCCACGACGTATTTGCTGGTGTCGTTATTGTGCAGGGAATAGCCGCCATTCTTGCTGTTTGAAGTCGGGAATAAATAATAAGGCGCGTCGCCGTCGGTAACCGTGCCTTCGCCGCTAGCAACCTGGGCGTCCTTAAAATAATTTCCGGTGTTCACGCCGTTGCCCTCGGTGAAATCAATGCCGCTAAAAACATTCAGCGTGTTGGACAGGTTTTGATATTGGAGTCCGAGCAGCGCGCGATTTTTTTTGTCGGGAAACGGATAATTGTTCGCGCCGTTGAGAAATTGATCGGTCTTATTGTTGCCCGCCGTCGTGTTGGGGATGCCGAATAGATTATAGCGCGTGGGGTCGGAGAGATTGGTCATCGCCGCCGCGCTGCCGCGCAGGATCAACGGCAGCGCCGACTGGATGGAGACGCCCGTGAGCGGTGCCGTCTGCGCCAGCCCGGACTCAATGAGCGTGCGGTAAAAGACGCCTTCCTTGTTTACGTTGTCATTGGGCAAACCATTCTCCCAATAATTTTGCGAATCAAAGTGCGACCGGGATTGCTTGGGATACGCGACGCGGTGGATGAGCGCGAGCTGGCCAGCGCTGTAAACCGGCGCGAGAAATTTTAAAGAAGGATGCAGTGCGGCAAAACCGTTGCCAAGGCTGATGGCTTTGGAGTAACTGAAGGTCGGGCTAGTGGCGAGTCGCGAAGTGCCACCCACGTCCAAGTATTGCGTCGGGTCGAACAATCCGGCAGTGGTGTAGTCATAACCCAGCGACGTGTCTTTGGGGATTAGAATGCTGGGGCGGTTCGTGCTGTTATAGGCGCTATCCACAATCGGAATAAGCGAGTTGAGCGAATCATTCGCGCCGCGCAGGAAAATGAAAAGCACCTTCTTGCCGTTCAAGCCGATGTTGCCTTCAGCAAGCGCGCGCTTCATCACGAACGGAATGTCCGCCAGCGTGGCCAGCGCAACGCCAAGTCCGATCTTGAATGAGCGATCTAGAAACGCCCGGCGCGTGAGGATGTTGAAGTGGTTCATATTACTGCTCCTGAAATCGTTGCAGCCCCATCAGCAAGCCGACCATGCCGCGCACGCGTTGGTCATAGGCGGCCGTGGCCGTGGCGCTTACGGCCAAACTGCTGAACGGCGTGGCGTTAGCGGTCGTGTCTGCGCTGCCGTCATTGAGGAAATTTACGGCGGCTGTGCGATACAACTGGAGGTTGCCGGCGCCTTCACCGGGGAACAGAATGCCGACGAAATAATCTGCCACCGCCGGCGCGCTCGTCCAACTGGCGGCGGGTAATTTTGATTGCAGCAAAGCAACCGGGCTGCTGATGCTGTTGTAGGCGTCGTTGCCGGTTGAGGTGTAGCTGCCGGTATGACCGCTCTGGCCGGAAGCGATGCAGAACGATTGTGCGAACCGCACCCCTTCCGCCACCTATTTGCCATATCTTTAGAAGATGGCGAATAGGAGAGGT
>JBAXIY010000033.1:0-22889 GCA_037138135.1 Verrucomicrobiia bacterium | reverse complement strand
GCTGGCCCAAGGTCGTAGGCTCCTTGGCGATTGGCCAACTCCTCGTCCAGACCGGCGCGACATCGGTGCGCGGCAGCTTCAATCGCCGCTCACAAAAAGGCAACGTCGCGCACGCCGGATGGGAAAATGCCGGGCGAATCCAAAAGTTCTCCGCGCGAAATCCAGAATTACCTCGGCCGCATTTCTGGGCCGCTGTTGGATCGTATTGATTTACACATCGAAGTGCCGGCGGTGAAATTTCGTGAGATGGCTTCGACGCAGCCGGGCGAAACTTCGGCGCAAATCCGCGAGCGCGTCATAGCGGCGCGCCAGCTCCAAACTACACGGTTTGCGGGCAAGCCGAAGGTGACGTGCAATGCGCGGATGGGCGCGCGTGAACTGAAGTCCTTTTGTGAAATGGACGACGCGACGCGCGATTTGCTCAAGCATGCGATGACGGAATATAATTTGAGCGCCCGCGCCTACGACCGGATTTTGAAAGTGGCGCGGACGATTGCGGATCTGGCGGGCGCGGAAATAATTTCCGGGGAGCATATTTCCGAAGCGATTCAATTTCGTTCGCTCGACCGGCAGTTGTGGGGATGATTTCGGTCGGATGTTTCCCAAGATTGCCTGCGCGCGAGGTTTCTGTTACTGAATCGGCGTGTCTGTCCCCAGCCTGTTGCTCCTCATTCCGGCTTACAACGAAGAAGCGCGCATCGAACCGGTGCTGCGTGAGTTCGCACAATTTTTCGAGCGCAATTATGCCGGTCCGTTTCAACTGGTCGTTGTCCTTAATGGTTGTCGCGATAACACCCTTGGTGTGGTGCAGCGAGTGGCGAAGGAATTTCCGTGCGTCAGCTGGCTGGATTTTCCGGCGGCCATCGGAAAGGGCGGCGCGTTAATCGAGGGACTCAAGCTGGCCGGTCATGCGGATTTGATCGGCTATGTGGATGCGGACGGGGCCACGCCGGCGCACGCCTATCTGGAGCTGGTAAAAAAAATCGGCCCAGCGGATTGCGTCATCGGATCGCGCTGGTTGCCGGGCGCGGTGATTCATCAATCACAGACGGGAAATCGTCAATTCGCCAGCCGCGTGTTTCATTTCATTGTGCAGACTTTGTTTTGGATGAACATCCGTGATACGCAGTGCGGCGCGAAGGTGATGAAGCGCGTGGTCGCGGAAAAAATTCACCCGACGCTGCGGATTGCGGACATGGCGTTCGACATCAATCTGCTTGTCTCCATCCGGCGCGCGGGCTTTAAAATTCTTGAAGTGCCGACGGAGTGGACGGATCAGGCGGGATCGAAAGTCACCATCGGGCGCACGTCGCTGACGATGTTTTTGTCCGTGGTGCGTGTGCGGCTCATCTACTCGCCGTTCTACAAATTGTTACGTCCGCTGCGTCCGCTGGAAGCTTGGGTTTACAAAAAGCTGCGCGCGCCGCAGCCGCTTTCCAGTGTGTCTGAAAAAAAATAAGTGGAGCCAGCCGTCGTCGCCCCGTCATTTTACGGCTTCATTTTTCGTCCGGTCTTTCACTGCCCAAGTGAACCACGCGCAGACGGCGAATAGCAAAAGATTAAACGCCCCCAGCGTTTGCAACACGACGTGAAGCTGGTGGAAATGGTTCAGCATCGCCGGCAGCGTCAAACCATAGGCCGCCGCTAGCACCACCATGAATGGCACGACCGCGAAGCGTCCGCGCGCCAGCAGGTCGTTCACCATCACGTTCGCTAGCGCCAGCGGCACCATCGCCGCCGCATACCACGGCAGCAATCCCGTCGTAGCTGCGACGTAGCTGGTTTTGTAAACGATCTTCACCACCACTGGCCCGACCAGCCATAGGCCGATTCCGCCGCAAATCGCCAGCACCGCCGTGCCGAGGACGACGAGATTAAACAAATTGCTCTTTTCCGATTTCGCCGCCGCGTGGACGATTTTCGGAAACATCACCGCCGCCAACGGCAACACCAGCCACAGCAGCGCGCGCGACAAGGTTCCCGCCGCCACATACGGTGCCATTTCGTCGCCGGTGAAATACGCCTTTGCATACATTGTGTCCGCCGTGAACATGAACTGGCACGCGCCGAATCCAAACAGCAGCGGCAGCACCTGACGCAGCAAACCTTTCGTGTCCGACTTTTCCGGTGTCTGCAACCATAAATCCCGCGTCCGCCAAATGGCAATCAGCGCCGTCAAACCCACGCCAACTAACGCGCCGGTAATCATGCCCGCTGCGCCCATGCTCAGCGCCAACACCAAAATCGCCGCGCCAAAAAATCTTCCCGAGCTGCCAAAAATCACCGACCAGCCAAACCAGAAAAAATCTTGTCGGCCTTGCAGCACGCCGGAAAACAGCGGCACCCACAACGCCGCTAGCAGCAGCGGCAGCGTCATCCACACGCCAAGCGCATTTGGCAGATGCCAGCCCGCTACGATCTGTTTCTGGAAAAATAAAACCACCAGCGCACCCACCGCCCACACGAGGAATGTCCACAGCCATGCCAAGCGGATCAGCCCTGACAGTTGGCGCTCGCGACCCGTCGCCAGCGCCAGCGCAGACTGCTGCGCAAAAATCATTTGCAACGGCATCGTCGGCAGACACGCCACCACCATCAGCAAGGTGCCGAACGCCGCGTATTCTGATTCCGGAATGGATTTGGACAAGAAATGCACGCCCCACGTCAGCGCGCCGCCCGCGATGTTGGCGATCATCAGCCAGCCGCTCTGGCGGAAAAACGCCGCGTGCGGCTTGTGGTCAATAGTGGGAACAGCGGAACTTTTTTCAGCGCTCATGGAAATTATTTACGGCAGCGATTGGAAAAACCGAATCAGCAAATCTTTGGCGCGTTCCAGCTCCGTCAGCGAAATCCACTCGTCCACGGTGTGCGCCTGCGCAATGTCGCCCGGCCCGAACACGACGCCGGGAATGCCGCCAGCCGCCAGCACCGCCGCGTCGCAAAAATAATCCACGCCCAGCGATTTTTTTTGGTTGGCCGCGCGCAAGAAAGTCTGGACGAGTGGTAAATGGGGATTCGTTTCCAGCGGCAGCGCCGGTGCCAGCTTGCGATTGGAAAACTTTGCAGTCAGCTTATTCACCTTTAATAGCAAGGCGATTTCACGGCGGACGGAACTTTCCGTTTCGCCCGGCAGAGTGCGGCGGTCAATCGAAATGGCGCAACTGTCCGGCACGATGTTCGGCTGCGTGCCGCCGCAAATGGTGCCGACGTTCACTGTGCCGTGACCGAGTAATTTATGTTTCCGCCGTTTCAATTGCGCCGCGTAATCCGTTTCCAACGCGTCCACGATGCGCGCCATTTCATGCACCGCATTTTTGCCGAGATGCGGTTTTGCGCCGTGTGCCGCGCGGCCGTGCGTGGCGAGTTCCAGCCACAAGCTGCCTTTGTGCGCGGTGACGACTTGCAGTTTCGTCGGCTCGCCGACGATCGCGAGATCCGCTTTGAATCCGCTCGCCACCAGCGCGCGGGAACCGGCCTGCGCCTGCTCCTCGTCAATCAAACCGGCAAAAACAATCTCGGTTGTCAGCGGGCGGGCTTTGGAGCGGGCGAGTTCGCAGAGGGCGGCGAGCATGGCGGCGATGGAACCTTTCGTATCGCACGCGCCGCGCCCGTGCAAGCGGCCGTTTTTCCGTTGCGGAATAAATTGGGTTCCGTCGGCGCCTACGGTGTCCAAATGCGGCGCAAGCAGGATGGTTTGCTGGATTTTATTTTTCGGCAGCAGGCGGGCGATGACGTTGGAGCGCCCGGGTAAAACTTTTTGCAATTCCACTTCTAGTCCGGCGCGCGCGGCGGTGGCGGCGAGAAAGTCAGCGACCCTTTTTTCACCGGCAAGCGGGTGGCGCGGCGGGAGGAAGGCGGGGTTGACGCTCGGCAAAGCGATGATTTCGGCCAGTAATTTTTCCGTGCGCTTCACGACGGGAGATTGCCAGAGTCATCGCCCAGACGAAAGGGAATTGCAGTCAAAACGACCCGCAATCTGCTTCCAGCCGGCTAAATCAGCTCGGCGACTTGCTGTCGGCAGAATTTCAAGAGGCTGGTCTCGGCGTGGTTCAGTGATTTTGTTTGTAAGTGAACAACCCCCCACGTTTGTTCAAACGGTTTGCGGCCGGGTGGCAAGGCGACGAAGGTCCGGTCTTTCAGTTCCTTTGCAATGGCCCAGCCCGGGAGGAGGCTCATGACTGGGAATTCTTTAATCATCTCTTTGACGACGTTCACGCTTTCAAATTCTCCAATCAGACTCAACTCAATACCGCGCTGGTGAAGGAAACTGTCCAGACGCTTGCGAGCCTGACTTGAAGTGCGAAGCAACAAGCTGGGTTGCCGGGACAGCTCGTTGCGTGTCACGTTCTGACTGGATGCCAGCGGGTGCGTGGCATTGACCACAAAATGGTAACGGTCCGCCAGCAACGAAATAAAGGAGAGGCTCACATTGTCCGCTGGCATTTCTGACAGCATCAAGTCCACTTGGTTATGCTCCAACAGGTTGGCCGCCGCATCGGAATTATGGATTTCCACCTGAATATGGAATTTTGGAAAATCCCGATAAAACTTCAGCAGCGCTGGGGTTAGCACGGCGGAACTTAAGGCTGGTTCCACCGCCAGTCGCAAGCGCCGCGATCCCCATTTATTTAATTCTGCGACCACGTTGCGGGCCTGCCGCATTTCTTCGAGCGCGCGCTGGGCATGATAAAAAAACGCTTCGCCGGCTTCCGTTAGAATTGTTTTTTTGCGCAACTTGCACAAAAGGCGACAACCCACCTGACTCTCCAGCGCCTTCATCGAATGGCTGATGGCAGAGTGAGTTACATAAAGACGCTTGGCCGCCTCGGTATAACTTCCGGTTTTTGACAAAACTACAAACGCCTCCAACTGCCTACTGTCTAGCGATTCATTCATATGTGCATTTCATTCACAATCATTGCCAAAAAAAATCAAAGTTCAATTTCCCTAGATTCGGGGCTCTGGCACCTCGACTGCTAAAACTTCCCTCGACGAGGTAAAACTAAATTAATTCAGATCTGCGGTTATCAACCCAGCAATTGCGACGCCAATGATTTGAATAACCTCCTATATAACCAAAACAAAAACTGAAGGAGCTGTTGCACTGACATGAAACATCAAAACCGGAAAAAACATCTGCGAACCAATAACGGACTGACCGTCGCCGGAGCCTGCCTAGGCGTGATTGTGGCTGGCGGCATGGCCGTCCATGCCCAGACTGCGCCGGATACGTCCACCTTGGAGAAGCAAAATCAGGCATTGCAAGACCGGCTGACGGCCTTGGAAGATCTGGTTAAAAAAGAAGGACTCATGCCCAGCGGTGATCCGCCGAAGAAAATGGTTTCGGCGATGAGCAACATGACCATCAGCGGGTTTGTGCAAGCCTCATATTTCTACAACACCCAGCATCCCGCTTCTGGCCAGTCCGATGCTTATCTTTGGAACACCAAAGACAATTCATTTTCGCTCAATAAATTCAAGCTCACAATTGCCGGCGCCCCCGTGGCGACGGACAAATGGGACGCCACTTACCGCGCCTCGCTCATGTTTGGCGACGACGCGCCCGATCTCAACTCTACGGGTGCGAACGGAACTGCCGGAGCTGGCAGCAACACGAGCTTCAACGATTTGCGTGAGGCTTATGTAGAAGTGAACGTGCCCATCGGCACCGGTCTCGACATCAAGATGGGCGAGATGATTTCGCTGTTGAACTGGGAATCTGGCGACGGCGGCGCGGCCAACCCCAACTTCTCTCAAGGCAACCAATGGTGGTATACCGGCAACGGCCCTTCGGCTGGTATTCAAGGCACTTACAATTTCACCGACAAGATTGGTTTAACCCTGCGCATTGACAACGGTCTTTACCAAGGTCCGACTGATAATAATCAAGGCAAAGCATTCAGCGGCTCGCTCAATTTCAAGCCGACCGACAAGTTGTGGTGCAACTTGGTTGGATATTATGACTCCCAACCCGGCGACACGAGCACCTCGGGTATTGAAAGCATCGGCGGCTACCAATTCACCAAGGAGCTGGGCACCGGTTACGAAGTTGATTATTTCCACTTTGGCGCCTCCACCAGCAGTGTTGACTTGTGGTCGGTCGGCGGCTGGGGTTGGTATAACTTCACTTCAAAGGTGGGCGTTGCGCTTCGTGCCGACTTCGTTTCCCAATCGACTGGCGTGCTTGGACCGGCAGTTCGTCCTGGCGCGGGTCTCACCCCTACCGGCTCGACTGCTGATGGCGGTAATTTGGGCAGCTTGACGGGCACCCTCAACCTGACGCCGGTTCCGAACATCAAAATCCAGCCAGAAATCCGTTATGACTATACGAGCTACGGAGGTGGGCTGAACGGCGACGTATCGCGAATCATCATCGGTTGCGGTGCTACTTATATGTTCTAAAACCAACTTAATTACTTAACTAAAAACTTAAATTATCTCCGATATGAAAAAGCATCTATTGAAATGCATGGCGCTCGCGGTCGGGCTGTCCATGACCTTCCGCGCCTCGGCGGAAGACACCGTAAAAATCGGCGTCCTCCACTCGTTGTCCGGCACCATGGCCATCAGCGAAACCTCCCTGCGTGACGTGTTGCTCTACACGTTTGACGAAATCAACGCCGCCGGCGGCGTCAAGGTCGGCGACAAGTCCTACAAGATCACGCCCGTCGTTGTGGACGGTGCGTCCAACTGGCCGTTGTTCGCGGAAAAAGCGAAGCAGTTGCTTGAAGAAGACAAGGTGGCCGTCACGTTCGGCTGCTGGACTTCTGTGAGCCGCAAGTCGGTGTTGCCCGTGTTTGAAAAGGACAACGGCATGTTGTTCTATCCCGTGCAATACGAAGGTGAAGAATTATCCAAAAACATTTTCTACACCGCCGAAGCCGTGAACCAGCAGGCCACGCCCGCCGTGGATTACCTGTTGAAGATGGGCAAGAAGAAGTTCTACCTGCTCGGCACCGACTACGTCTATCCGCAGACCACCTGCTTGATTCTCTACAAATATCTTCTATTGAAAGGTATTCCCGTGGAGAACATCGGCGGCGGTTTCCGCAAGGATGATTCCGGTAAGGTCATTTCCGCCGGCAAATACGTTCCGTTCAGCCATACCGACTTCCAACAGATCGTGGCCGACATCAAGCAGTTCGCCGCCAGCGGTGACGCTTGCGTGATCAACCTTGTGAACGGCGACTCCAACGTGCCGCTCTTCAAGGAAATCGCGGCCGCCGGTTTGAGCGCGGCGGATTGCCCGGTCGTTTCGTTCAGCTTGGCGGAAGATGAATTGCGCGCGTTGCCCACGAAAGACTTGGTTGGCGAACTCGGCTGCTGGACCTATTTCATGTCCATCAACACCCCAGCCAACAAAACTTTCCTCAAGAGCTGGGACAAATGGCTTAAGACCCAGACCTATCCCGGCGTCGTGAAGGAAAAACGCGCGATGGACAGCCCGATGGTGCTCTCCTACAACGGCGTTTATCTCTGGAAGCAGGCGGTGGAAAAAGCCGGCACGTTCGATGTGGACAAGGTGCGTGAAGTGCTGGAATCCGGCACGGTGAAATTTGCCGGACCAGGCGGCAGCACCACTATGCAGGTTAACCACCACACCACCAAGGATGTCTTCATTGGTGAAACCAAGGCCAACGGCCAGTTCAAGATTCTGGAAACCTTCCCGCAGGTTTACGGCGAACCCTTCATGCTGAAAGGCTTGGACGAAAAGTTGTCTGCGAAATAAAATTCATGCTGGCTCTTAACGGCTGCGTCCATTCAGCCGCAAGTTCCAACCAGCATTGACGCCCAATACAAGGGCGGAGGCCAAAAACCTCCGCCCTTTTTTCAAAATGATAAGACGCTTAAAATTACTCCTACCTTCCTTATTTGCGGCTCTAGCGCTCTTTAGCGCTCACGCGCAGGACGAGACCGCCATCCGCGCCAAACTGTGTCAGGCCATCCAATCGGAAGGCGCCGCGCAGTCCCAGCTGCTCCTCGAAATTTCTGAAACCGGTTCCAAGGTGGTGCACGATGTGTTGATTGCCTGGACGCGCGACGGGGTTTTTATTTATGACGCTGGTAATGGCGCCAAGCTCGCTATTTTACTCGAAGACCAGACGGATGCTGACGGCAAGGCCCGCGCTATCCGCATTGATACTGGCAAATTTCTTACCGATGATAAAAATCAGGAACTCCATCTGGCTGCCACCGATTTGACGACCGCGGATACCACGGCGGCGCTGCGTTCGCTGATCAACAAGGCGATGGATACGCTCGCGCTTTCTGATCCTGACCCGGGCGCCAGGTCGACCGCGGTGCTGAAACTCGGCAATTCGCAGAAGCCAAAAAATATCGAGGTGCTGAAGGCGCGGCAGATCAAGGAAACCGATGCCGCCGTCAAAAAAAATATCAAAGAGGCCATCGCCATGCTGCAATTGGCTGACGCCGACCCGAAAATTCAAATCGCCGCACTCCAAGAGCTCGCAAATCTGAAGACCATCGGCAGTCTCGACATGGTCAATGCCCTGGCGGAGAAGAAGGGCACCGACCCTGAGGTCGTCAAGGCGGCAAAAATTGCCGCAACGCGAATTGGTGAACACATTACGGTCGTCAATTTCTTCGGCACGATCTTTCGCGGGATGAGCCTTGGTTCCATTTTGCTCATCGTCACGCTGGGTTTGGCGATCACGTTTGGCTTGATGGGTATCATCAACATGGCGCATGGCGAAATGATTGCCATTGGCGCTTACACGAGTTATGTGGTGCAGAATATTTTTGGCACCGGCTTCTCCTTCTCGGTCAATCTTCCGTTCAGCTTCTTCGGACATCCGCTGGGATTCGGTTTGAGCATTCCCGGCATGAACGCCACCGGCTGGTTTTACGAAAGCTATTTTCTCTTTGTGTTGCCGCTGAGTTTCATTATGGCCGCACTCGCCGGCCTGGTTTTGGAACGCACCGTTATCCGCTTTCTCTACCGCCGGCCGCTGGAATCGCTGCTGGCAACGTGGGGCGTTTCACTCGTGATGCAACAGTTGTTCCGCATGGTGTTTGGCGCAAACAATGTGCAGGTGAATTCGCCACGCTGGTTGCTCGGGCACTTTGATATCAATGACGTTTCGCTCGGCTACAACCGCGTCTTTGTCATCGGCTTCGCGATCGTGATTGTTATTGGCACATGGATGTTGCTCACCAAAACGCCGCTCGGCCTGCTCATCCGCGCCGTGATGCAGAATCGCGACATGGCCTCGTGCATGGGCGTCCGCACGACCCGCGTGAACATGATGACCTTTGCGTTCGGCTCCGGGCTGGCCGGGCTGGCGGGCGCGTTTCTTTCGCAGATTGGGAATGTCGGCCCGAGTCTCGGCCAGAGCTACATCGTGGACAGCTTCATGACGGTCGTGGTCGGCGGCGTCGGCAGCATCGTGGGCACGGTGTATGCCTCGGCCGGCATCGGCACCAGCGATCAGATTTTGCAGCAGGTCACCGGCTCGCCGGTCACGGGCAAAATTGTCGTGCTCATTTGCATCATCCTCTTTCTTCAATGGAAACCGGGTGGATTGTTTTCCATTCGCAGCCGCAGCTTGGATTGAAATTTCATGCAACGTAAATTTAAGAACCTTGAAATCTGGACGGTGCTGGCGGTGGCGCTGCTGTTCATCGGGATATTTGCCAGCCTTAATGCCTACACCGCCGAGAGCAGCTGGTTGCACGTGAGCAATTTCACGATCACCGTCTATGGCAAATATCTCTGCTATGCGATGCTTGCCATCAGCGTGGATTTGCTCTGGGGCTACACGGGTTTGCTGAGCCTTGGCCAGGCGCTTTTCTTCACGCTCGGCGGCTACATGATGGGCATGTATCTGATGCGGATGATCGGAGATCTCGGCCAGTATCATCAACCGATACCCGATTTTCTCGTCTTCCTCGGCTGGACGAAGCTGCCCGCGTTCTGGGAACCGTTCTCCAGTTTTCCGTTTGCGATGGTAATGGTGTTACTGTTGCCGGGATCCTTGGCGGGATTGTTTGGCTACCTCGCATTTCGCTCGCGCATTCGGGGGGTCTATTTCTCCATCCTGACGCAGGCTTTGACCTACGCGGCCTGTCTCTTGTTTTTCCGCAACAGTCTGCTGCTTGGGGGAAACAATGGTTTCACCGATTTCAAATTCATCCTCGGCCACGACATCCGCGACGCATCCACGCAGCGGGGATTATTCATTGCTTCCGGCATCGCGTTGGTGGTGGTCTATCTGCTGTGCAAATGGCTCACTTTTACCAAGCTCGGCAAAGTGCAGCGCGCCATCCGCGACAGTGAAAACCGCGTGATGTTTTCCGGCTATTCAACTGCGAATTTCAAACTCTTCATTTTCATTTTTGCCGCGCTCATCGCCTCGGTGGCCGGCGCGCTGTATGTTCCGCAGGTTGGAATCATCAATCCGGGCGAAATGGCGCCAGACAAATCGCTCGAAGCGGTCGTTTGGGTTTCCGTCGGCGGCCGCGGCACTCTCATCGGGCCGATCATCGGCGCCTTTGCCGTCAACGCCATGAAAAGCTGGGCGACGCGCGCTTACCCGGACCTGTGGCTAATATTTCTCGGCGGCATGTTCATCTTTGTCACCGTTTATATGCCCAAAGGCATCGTCGGTCTGCCGGCCCAATTGCGAGCGCTTTATCAAAAGCGTTTCCCCTCTAAGCCGCCAGCGGAACCGCCGGCGACCGCGGCCTCTGCAACGATTCAACCCGTCAAACCTGAATGACCACGGCGATTAAAAATTTTGTTTTGCTGCTTGAAGGCGTCAATAAAACCTTCGACGGGTTCAAGGCGATCAACGACCTGAACTTTTACATGGACGAGGGCGAGTTGCGCACCATCATCGGCCCGAACGGCGCGGGCAAAAGCACGATGATGGACATCATCACCGGTCGCACCCGGCCGGACACCGGCAAGGTGGAGTTTGGCAAGGATAGCAACACGGATTTGACCAGGATGAACGTGCCGGAAATCAACCGCCTCGGCATCGGCCGTAAATTCCAGACGCCATCGGTTTATATTCATCACACCGTTTTTGAAAACCTGCTGCTGTCGCTCAAAGGACCGCGCGGCGTTTTCAACGCGCTCTTTGCGCGGACCACTTCCGAGCAGCGCGATCGCATTGAGGTGGTTTTAAAAACCATCGGTCTTACGAAGAAAGCTGACGACCTCGCCGGCTCTCTTTCACACGGCCAAAAGCAATGGTTGGAGATTGGCATGTTGCTCGCGCAAGACCCCAAGCTGTTGCTGGTGGACGAGCCCGCCGCCGGTATGACCGATGAGGAAACCCATAAGACCGGCGAGTTGTTGCTGAGCCTCGAAGGCAAGCACAGCATCATCGTCATCGAACACGACATGACATTCGTGCGCCAGATCGCGCGCAAAGTCACCGTGCTGCATCAAGGCCATGTGCTGTGTGAGGGCACCGTGGATGACGTGCAAAACGACGAGCGCGTCAAAGAAGTTTATCTCGGTCGCAAAAAGAAACATTAAGCCGCCATGCTGAAGCTTTCCAACATCAACGTCAGTTACGATGGCTCGCGGATTTTGCGCGGCGTGAATCTCACTGTGCCGGAGAAAAGCCTCGTTTGCCTCATGGGCCGCAATGGCGTCGGCAAAACCACTACGCTCAAATCCATCGTCGGCCTCGTTAAACCTGAATCCGGCTCTGTGCAATTGATGGGCACCGAGCTGACCGGGCTCGCGCCCGATGCGCGCGCGCGTGAAGGCATCGGCTTTGTGCCGCAGGGCCGCGATATCTTTCCGCACCTGACGGTCTGGGAAAATCTGAAGATCAGCCTCGTCGTCCATGGCACCAAATCAGATCAAGTGGATCGGGTCTTGGAATTGTTTCCCATCCTCAAGGAATTCCTTTCCCGCAAAGGCGGCGTTCTGAGCGGCGGCCAGCAGCAACAGCTCGCCATTGCCCGCGCGTTGCTGACGGATCCGAAGATTCTCATTCTCGACGAGCCCACCGAAGGCATCCAGCCGAACATCATCGACCTGATCGGCGACACGCTCATCAAGATTAAAAAAGAGGGCAAGATCAGCATCCTGCTCGTCGAACAATACCTCGATTTCTGTCTGGCGGTGGGCGATAGTTTTTACATCATGGATCGCGGCGCGGTCGTGGCCGAGGGGCCGATTGCGCATCTCAACGACGACATCGTGAAAAAACATCTGACCGTTTGAATTGTGGTCGCGACGGCAAAAATCAATTACGCCGAAAAAAGTTGTGCGGTGCTGGAGGTCGAATCGGTTGCCGGCGAAAGCGCGGTCACCTCGGCGTTTGCCAGCACGCCGCTAAAACTGCTCACTCCCGTTTCGCGTGGCCAAAGCGTGTGGGCCTACACCAGTAGCTTCGGTGGCGGCTTCGTGGCCGGTGATGAAACACGTTTGGAATTAAATATTGGCAACCACGCCCGCTGTTTTCTGGGCACGCAGGCCTCAACCAAAATTTACCGAAACCCCCGGCAGCGCGCGTGCAGTCATAGCACGCAGGCGACCGTTGGCGAAAACGCGTTGCTCGTCTTCGCGCCTGATCCGGTGCAGCCCTTCACCTGTTCAAGCTATGTTCAGCGCCAGACGTTTCAGCTCGAGGCTGGCGCGGGGTTGGTGCTGGTGGATTGGTTCACCTCCGGTCGGGCGGCGCGCGGTGAGCGTTGGGCGTTTGACCGCTTTCAAAGTCGCAACGAAGTTTTCATCGCCGGCCAACGGGTGTTTCTAGACGCCATTTTACTCAATCCTGCCAATGGTTTCACGGCTTCATCGCATCAGACTGGACGTTTCAATTGTTTCGCTACGATGTTGGTGATGGGCTTATCCCTGAAAGAATTTGCTGAGAAGTTGACGCAGGAAATTTCCACGCGTCCGGTTGGTCGCCGTGACCCGCTGGTTGCCAGCGCAAGCGCGATTCCGGGCGGCGCCTTGCTGCGCATCGCCGGTGAAAGCGTCGAAGAAGTTGGACGCGCGTTGCATCATCATCTTAAATTTGTCGCGCCGTTGCTCGGTGACGATCCTTGGCAGCGTAAATGGTAAATTATTATGCACTTGTCTCCCCGTGAACTCGACAAACTAACCCTGCATCAGGCGGGCTTTCTCGCGCAGAAACGCCTCGCTCGCGGCGTGCGACTGAATCATCCGGAATCGGTTGCGCTCATCGCCACCGTGTTGTTGGAACTTATCCGCGATGGCAAGAGCGTGGCGGAGTTGATGAATCTCGGACGCCAGTTGCTGGGACGGAACCAAGTCATGCCCGGTGTGCCGGAAATGATTTACGACGTCCAAGTCGAGGGAACTTTTCCCGATGGCTCGAAGTTGGTGACGGTGCATCATCCCATTGCCAGCGAGGATGGTGATTTGAAACTCGCGCTCCACGGAAGTTTCCTGCCCGTGCCGAAACTCTCCATCTTCAAGCCGGTTGCAAAGGAGCCGATTCCCGGCGCCACGGAAATCAAAAATGGCGAAATCGAACTCAATGTCGGTCGCGCCACGCTGGAAGTTGCCGTCACGAATCTCGGTGACCGCCCGGTCCAAGTCGGCAGTCATTACCATTTCATCGAGACAAACGCGTCGCTGCAGTTTGATCGCGGTGCAGCTTACGGCAAGCGCCTCGACATTCCGGCGGGAACGGCGGTGCGCTTTGAACCCGGCGAAACCAAGACGGTGAAGCTTGTCGAGATTGCTGGTAAGAAAGTCATTCGCGGCGGCAACAATATCGCGAGCGGAAAAATTTCCGCCGCTGGAAAGAAAGCCGCGCTGAAGCGAGTGAAGGCGAAAGGTTTTGCTTCAACATGAATTGGCCACAGAGTCACCGAGACGCAGAGGTTCACAGTTTTTCTCTGTGCCTCTGAGTCTCTGTGGCAAAAATTTTTTATTATGTCCCACAAAATGAAACGCTCGCACTACGTCGACATGTTCGGCCCGACCACCGGCGACAAAGTTCGGCTTGGCGACACCTCGCTTATCCTTGAAGTCGAAAAGGATTTCACCGTCTATGGCGACGAATGCAAATTCGGCGGCGGCAAAGTCATCCGCGAAGGCATGGGCCAGGCCGCCGGCATCGGCGCGAAGGACGCGCTGGATTGTGTCATCACCAACGCACTGGTCGTGGATTACACCGGAATCTACAAAGCCGACATCGGCATCAAGGACGGCCTCATCTCCGGCATCGGCAAGGCGGGCAATCCCGACGTGATGGCGGGCGTGACCAAAGGCATGATCGTCGGCGTCACCACGGAAGTCATCGCGGGCGAAGGCCTCATTGTCACAGCGGGCGGACTTGACACGCACATTCATTTCATCTGCCCGCAACAGGCGCACGAAGCCATCGCGGCTGGCCTCACCACGATGGTCGGCGGCGGCACCGGCCCGGCGGTCGGCACCTGCGCCACGACCTGCACGCCTGCGCCGTTTTATTTCAAGGCGATGTTACAGGCGGTGGATTCGCTTCCGCTCAATTTTGGCTTCACCGGCAAAGGCAACACCGCGATGCCTGCGGGTTTGCCCGAGCAAATTGCCGCCGGTGCGATCGGTCTGAAGCTCCACGAAGACTGGGGCACGACGCCCGCCGCGATTGATTGCTGCTTGAGCATGGCGGACAAACACGACATTCAAGTGACGATTCACACGGACACATTGAACGAATCAACCTTCGTCGAAGGCACGATTGCCGCGTTTAAGGGCCGCACAATCCACACCTATCACAGCGAAGGTGCGGGCGGCGGCCATGCGCCGGACATTATCCGCATCTGCGGCGAGCCGAACGTGCTGCCGAGTTCCACGAACCCGACGAAGCCTTACACGGTCAACACGATTGACGAGCATCTCGACATGCTCATGGTTTGCCATCATCTCGACCCGAACCTGCCCGAGGACGTGGCGTTCGCCGAGAGTCGTATCCGGGGCGAGACCATCGCGGCGGAAGATATTCTGCACGACATGGGCGCGATCAGCATGATGAGTTCGGATTCGCAGGCGATGGGTCGCATCGGGGAAGTCATCACGCGGTCCTGGCAGACGGCGGACAAGATGAAACAGCAGCGCGGGCGGCTCGCCGAAGAGAAGGGTGACAACGACAACGTTCGCATCAAGCGCTATATCTCGAAATACACCATCAACCCGGCGCTGGCGCACGGCATGGCGCACATCATCGGTTCGATCGAAGTCGGCAAGCTCGCCGATCTCGTGCTGTGGAAACCGTCGATGTTTGGGGCAAAACCCGGGATGGTCGTTAAAGGTGGCGTCATCGCGTGGGCGCAGATGGGTGATCCGAACGCGAGCATTCCCACACCGCAACCGGTGTTCATGCGTCCGATGTTCGGTGCATTCGGTCGCGCGACGGGGATGACCTCGATTGCCTTCGTCAGCAAACTGGCGAAGCAGAAGAATGTTGGCAAAGCCTATGGTTTGACGAAGCGGGTTGAAGCTGTCAAAGGCTGCCGCAAAGTCGGCAAGATAGATTTGAAGTGGAACAACGCGATGCCGAAGATCACGGTTGATCCGGAAACGTATGAGGTGCGGGCTGATGGTGAGTTGCTGGCGTGCGAGCCGGCGAAAGTGCTCCCGCTGGCGCAGCGCTACCAATTGTTCTAGGCTTGGAGGAATGAAGAAAGAGAAGAATGCCCGCTCCGGCACTGGCCGGAAATTTAAGATGGCAAATAGTGTCGTCGCGGAATCTTCGCTGATTTCTGAATTCACCATCTGGCAACTCGTAGATTCCGCCTTTCCCACCGGAGGATTTGCCCATTCTTCAGGGCTTGAAGCTGCATGGCAGCATGGCGAAGTGCGCAATCGCGCCGAATTGCTTTCCTTCGTCGAAGCCAATCTCGATCAGCTTGGTCATGCCAGTTTGCCGTTTGTGCTGGCGGCGTTTGATGCGCCGGCAAAGGTCGACGAAGTGGATGCGCTATGTGACGTGTTCACCAGTAACCACGTCACAAATCGGGCGAGTCGGGCGCAAGGCCGCGCGTTTCTGGCGGCCGTGGAAAAAATATTTAAAGCTGAAAGCAGTCAGCTAAAACGGGAGCGTAAATGGGCTTTTGCTCACTTCGCGCCCGTTTTCGGGGCGAGCCTGCGTCAGTTAAATATTTCCCGGATTGCGACCGGACGGATGTTTTTCTTTAACCACTTGCGAAGCTTGTTGGCGGGGGCGGTGCGCCTGAACATTACGGGGCCGATGGAGGCGCAGATTTTGCAGCATCGGCTGGCGACCAAAGTCGAGGTGGTTTTGAAAAGCTGTGAGAAACTGACACCTGATGATCTTGCTCAAACCGCGCCGCTCTTGGATGTCTGGCAGGGAGCGCAAGACCGGCTCTATTCCCGACTCTTCCAAAGCTGAATGCCATATTAACGCGATATAGTATTTATCCTGAATGAATGCATCGTGCTCGCCATCTACGAAAAGCCCGTTAAATTTCTCCCGCCAACTGAAACCAAGCATGAGCCTCTCCAATGAATCTGTTTTGCTCGCCGTCAACGGCACGTTGATGCGCGGGTTGGAATTGAATCCGAACCTGCTCGCCGTCGGCGCCACGTTCGTTCGTGAAACCGTCACTGAACCAGCCTATCGCCTCTGGACGATCAATGATCGCCATCCTGCGATGATCCGCGTCAAAACCGGCGGCGTGTCAGTCGCCGTGGAAGTCTGGGCTGTGCCGCCTGCAGGGCTGGCGTCTATTCTCATGAAAGAGCCGCCCGGCTTGAGCATCGGCAAAGCGAAGCTCGCCGATGGTTCCGAAGTTTTGGGGGTGCTCGGCGAACCTATCTTGTGCGAAGGCCAAAAAGAGATTACATCATTCGGCGGTTGGCGGGCTTACACGACCAGCCAGAAAAAATAATACCGAGGAAATGATTAATAATCTCCGACTTCACAAGCATTCGCACGGTGGCAATGGTCACGCGCATGATCACGCGGATCATCCCGGGCATTTTCATGAACGCGAATTGCCCCTTGATCGCGATTTCAAGCAGCGGGCCTTCACTGTCGGCGTAGGCGGGCCCGTCGGCAGCGGCAAGACGGCGTTGATGCTGCAACTCTGCAAGCGCCTGCGCACGACAATGAATATCGCCGCCGTGACGAATGACATTTTCACCAAGGAAGACGGTGAGTTTCTGACGAAGCACGAGGCGTTGCCAGCGGAACGCATTCGGGCGGTGGAGACCGGCGGCTGTCCGCACTCGGCCATTCGCGAAGATATTTCCGCCAATCTCCTTGCGCTGGAAGAACTGCACGCGAAGTTCAAGCCGCAGATTTTATTCATCGAATCCGGCGGCGATAATCTGGCCGCATGCTTCAGCCGCGAGCTGGCGGATTTCACAATTCAGGTCATTGACGTCTGCGGCGGCGACAAGATTCCGCGCAAAGGTGGTCCCGGGATTACGCAATCCGATTTGCTGGTCATCAACAAGACCGATCTCGCCGCCGGGGTGGGGGCCGATTTAAAAGTAATGGAGCGCGATACGGTGAAAGTGCGCGGCAACGGTCCGTTTGTTTTTGCACAGGTGAAACACGGCGTCGGCGTCGAAGCAATCATCAGCCACATCATTCATGCGTGGCAGCATGCTTGCGATATTCCTCATGGGAAATAAATCGGGTGAATTACTGCATCTGCCGGCTGGATACGATAATGACATTGCAATAGCAGGCTGACCCGCTCAGACTGGGAACTTGGCCTCACGTGACCGGACAGCTTTGATACCTGACAAAACTTGATGTATGTATAAATGCTCGGAAATCATTCCTTTTCTCCTGCCATTATGAAATTTCGCTGGTTTAATGCATTGCTGTGGGGCAACTCCGTGGCGCTGGCTTGGATGTGGGGGCTGGGCCTTTTTTTTAGCGTGCAGATGGCTTTCATGTTTGGCCTGCAAGGTTTGCTGCTGTTCGCCATTCCGAATGCCTTGGGCCTAATGCTGTTTGGGTTTCTCACCCAGATCGTGGCTCGCAACCATGCCGGCGGACAGGAATCACTGGCAATCTTCTTTGACAAGTTCGCCAAGCCATTCCGGCTGATTTTCTATCTCTACCAAATCTTGGCGCTCACGCTCACGGTGTTTGCGCTGGTGCGTTATCTGTTCGTTCCGCTGCAACTCGCGTCGGGCGGGCTCTTCGTAATCTACTTGTGTCTGATTGTTTTTGTCATCCTCGCGGCTGGCTGTTTGTTCGGCGAAGAATTCGGCATCCAGAAAATCAAGCACAGCCACGCCCTGCTGGGTTTGCTTTTGCTCGGTTGCGTGGCCGTGATTCTGTCTGGCTTGCAACCATTGCTGCCGGCCAGTGTCATCTGGTCGGCACCGTTTCCCAAAGAGTGGACCGGGCCAAGCATCTATGGCTATGCGATACCGCTGACGGTGGGTTTGCTGGTGGGACCGTGGTTGGATCTCCAACATTGGCAGCGCGCCATCCAGATTCACCGGGAAAACACCTCTATCCGCCTCAGTTATTTTTTTGGCGGCGGCATTTTCTTCCTGCTGCTGGTGTTTCATGGCTGTCTGGCGTTGTGGGTGATGAATAAGGAGGGCGCACCGCTGTCCGCTAATGTTGCGCTGGACGGCTTCAAGTATGCCCACGACCTGGTCACCCGCTATTTCATCAATACCGAACCGACGGCCGGCTGGATGCCGCTGGCCTATTTTTCATTTCTGGCCATCTGCGTGTTGACCACCTTGGACAGCGGCTACATCGCGCTCAAATGGTTTTTGGGAAGCAATGTGGAAAAGAGCCAGAACATGCTCATTTCGCTCGTGCCGAAGCAAATCATTGGTTCACCCATTCCAAGCTTCATGTTGATCGGCGTTGTTACTCTGGTCGGGATTTGGGCCAAACTGGAGTTGGAATATTTCATGGTCGCCTACGCTTCGTTCTTTGTCGGCTATGCGGCACTGGCGATTGCCCGCTGCTTTGTCCCCAACTCGCAGCAGCCGCTCCCGCAAATCCGGATGTTCTCCATGGCCAGCATGTCCATTGTGATTTTCGCCTTCGGCTACCTCAACAGCCAGACCGCGCTCCTTTTTCTAGGTTCGCTACTGCCGCTGGTATATGGCCTCTGGCTGGTGTTCAACACCGATCTCCTGCGCGTTGTTACCGAAAAGGCCGAGGAAGTCATCGAGGCCGCCGCCGAAATTCCCGCTCTCCGCGCGATGGCGCGGGCCACGACGGCGGTGACGGGTTCGGATGTGAAAGCACCGGCGGACACACACGCGCTCGCCGGCCACTTTGAGGGCAAGTGGTTTGTCTATTCCATGCTCGCCACGTATGCCGATACCAATTCCGTGGGCAACGTCTATTTCGGCATGTATCCGATGTTCGTGGGCAAGACCCGCGAATTATTTTTCAACGCCACCATGCCGAACTTTGATCTGAAAACGACGACGTTCTACATCCTGACCCGGACCTTCGAACACAAGTTCATCCGCGAGGCGCGCGAATTTGAGACCATCACGGTGAAAATCCGCATTGCCGACTACAACCGCAAGTTCTGCACGCTGGAACATCAGATTTTCAATTCGGAAAACGCGCTGTTGGGCAAGGGCAAGCAAAGCCTGCTATTCGTTTCCTCCAAGGATTTCAGTCTGCTGGACATCCCGTCCGAAGTTTACACATCGTTTATCCGTTACGCCTGATGAATAGGGGATTCAGGATGAATCCGCAAGCGCGAGGCGGCAAGATTGTTACAGCGGTAGGTTGACCACTATGGCTATTTCAAAATTAAACCCAAATCAGACATTCAAGAATCTACACCGTAAAAAACCGTGACTCCTGATGATTGAAATTGGGAGAGAATTAGAAGCGGTCACTCTTACTTTCAAGCCTTGAAATCTCAAAATCTGCAGAAAGCCCTTATTTTTAAGCCTTCCAAAGAATTGGAGCGGGTGAAGGGAATCGAATCGTTAATTCTTTTGCCCGATTATGCCCATCTACGCTCATATCAGCAACTTAACGCTGTCTATGTTTTTGACACTTGAGCGTAAATCGGCACCAAAAGGCAGAAACCGTGTCACTAATTGTCACTAAAAATTCATTCCGTCTTTTAACCCGCCGCTGACTCCAATCTAGGCCCACTTCCGATCTGAATCGAGCGAATAATTTATGGTCAATCCGCGCCCATCTGTTTCAACCGCTGCCATGCTCCTGCTTTGATCGAGGTGTGAATCTTCCTGGGAAATCCGGCAGGGAGTTTTGCCTCTACCAAATCAAAGGCGGTCTCGGTCATTGCAGCCACCGCATCGAGCGTCTCTTCTGCAAAACGGCGCGACAGACCTGCTCGCATCGCCGTCTGAATAAAGTGACGCCCACTAATCTCATCAACGCGGTAGTGCCGGCTGTCTCCCACCGACATTGCCAGCTCCATCTGCTTACGCTCAATCTGGCGACTGTCCAAACTCGGTTGCGCCGACAACACATCGTAGAACGGCGTCAGTTGGAAGCGCCCTTCTGGTCCCAAAAAGATGCTTGCGTTCTTGGCATGACCATCCGTTGCCCCAATCAACCAGAAGATGATCTGTGATTTCAGGAACAGTTGCTGGTCTTCGGCGGGAGCATCAGCAGCTTTCAACAATTTCAAGATGTCCACGATGCCAGGACCGCCTTCGTTCTGATATTTGCGACTCGGCGGACAGCCCAGCGCTTGGCAGCAATCTTCCTGCGGCAGGCGTAGCAATTGTTTTTTACCAACCCACCGGCGATCAAAGCGTTCGACCACTAGCGTCTTCGTGTTGCCAAACGTCTTCATCTCCGCAGCGGCTACGGGCAGACCAAACGCGGCCATAAGCCGGAGACAGTAAAATTCATTCTCGACGCTGTTGGACAAATCCAGGCCATTGGGCAGCGCGCCAATCTGTGGTTTCAGGATATGCGTGGTTGGTGTCGTGCCTTCGGGCTTCAGCCATTTCCCCTTGAACCGTAGCAGCGCCGTTTTCTCCTGTGCGCCCGCGACCGAAATGCGAAAGTCTTGCTCACGATCCAAGCCGAGCGGAGCCCGCGCCAAGTTGGCCAGCAGTTGCTCGATTTCACGGTCACTGACTGCTTTGCCTGCTACGTCAGATTTCTTCTTTTGCGGCTCTTCCCCAGCAGCAATGAATTGCAACGCTCCGACGCAATCCCGACCAATTACAGAAAGGAGGCTGTAGGCGTCCGTGCCGCGTGCGCCCACCTTTTCCGCAATCCGTCGTCGTAACACATCGGAGTCTGGCAGCAAATTATCAAAAAAGGCGCTGACCTGCTCACCGCGATAGGCATCTTCGCGCAATGGCAACGACAGGGACACGGGAATAGCATCCCCCTTCGCCAACCAACTCTCGGCATAGCGGAAATGAATCGCACCAGAGGATTCCTTCTCCAACCTGCCGACTGGACGGTTGTTTAACAAAACCTGCAACGGAATATGTTGGCGCGGGCGTGGCATCAGTTAGCAAGGTATCCGCCTTTGGAGCGGGGAACGACTTGGAGTTCGAGATTGAGGGCGGCCAGGACCGAAAGCACGGTCTCCACCCTTGCCGCCGGATTGCCGCTCTCCAACAACGAAATGGTCTCCTGCCGCAGACCAGCGCGGTCGCCTAGGGCCTTCTGACTCATCGCCTGCTGCTTGCGGGCGTTACGAATCAGGTTGCCGAGTTGACGGGCATCACGGGCCAGTGTCTTCATGACGACACTATGCGTTATTCCCGATAAAGTGTCAATATGCGATTCAGCACATATACGTGTATTATGCGGTAGAGCACATAGGTGTCAAAAGCGATTGTTTTGCCGGCAAATTCGGACGCGCGTCAGAATTTCAAACTTTTCCAAGGGCTGTAAGCAGTGCATCTTCGGTCTGTGTCCAGCCGTAAGCCCAAGCAGCCCGAAAGCGATTTGCCGGCACCGCGCAAAGAATTGGTGGCGCGGCTTGGAGATTGTATTGAGCGACTCCAGAAACTTATTGCCACCCCCTACGCTGGTGCATCTTCACTTGATTGCTGGCCTACCGTCGATGAACTCAACCGGTTGGCTACAGCAGTCGCGCATCTGGGGCGGGCAATAAAATCACGAAAGTGGATTTCGAACACCTCGACGGAGTCATGCGCCATCTTGATCGGCGTTATCCCAAGCTCGGCCTGCTCGCATTTTTTGATGGGCTAGTCAGGAAACTTGAAAGCATTCCTGTCGGTCCAGTGACACACATCAATCAGAAGCTTGCCGCCGGCGTTGAACCCAGCAGTAAAAAACAACTTCTGGCGATTCGGGATTTATTGACCAGCTTGGAATGGAAAGTTGAAGCGAAAGCTGGCACATGGAAAGAACTGGGGCCACTCCTGTTTGACCTTTCGGGTGGCCAAATCAGGGAAGCCAGGAAAAAATCCAAACCTGCAACGATGCTGGATATTGATTTCGCACAAGCTAACAAAATGTTCAACGAAGCATTTGGTCTGGCCGCATTCAATCGCGCAGGGGTTGGGGGTCCCGTTGTGGAAATTAATCAGAGACTCCGACGACCTGAAGCGCAGGAAGTGACTTGCACGGGTGGTCTGACCCGTTCCCGCCCGACCCTCAGCCTCAAGCACAACCGACCTTCCGGCACATACCGCCCCCACCACATCAAATCCGCAATAAAACAAAGCAAACCACCTTGGCGATGACCTTCAGCCCCGAAAAAAGCTGAGGGTGGCTGAAACGAGGCCGATTATTCAGCAGGTCGGCGGCTTTGATTTAATAGGATTCGACCCACCAAACTTGAGGATGCCGAACTGGGAAAACATCTCTGAAATAGGTGGATTTGTGTGTAAAAGTGTGTGTAGTAAGGCAAAAAACCGGCTTAAATTCGCTGTAACTACTTTATAATCAACAGATGGAGCGGGTGAAGGGAATCGAACCCTCGTCTCAGCCTTGGGAAGGCCACAT
>JBAXIY010000032.1:0-23424 GCA_037138135.1 Verrucomicrobiia bacterium | reverse complement strand
CAGAAGATTTCCATGTTCTGCAACGTGCCCGTCGAGGCCGTCATCGAGGCCAAAGACGTGGACCATAGCATTTACGAAATGCCGCTGATGTTGCAACGCGAGCGCATGGATGATTTGGTCTGTCGACTATTACACCTCACCACGCCCGCGCCAAACATGGCGTATTGGCAGGAGATTATTCGCAAACTTATCGCGCCGCAGCATCGCGTCCGCGTGGGCGTGGTCGGCAAATACATTGAACTGCAGGACGCTTACAAATCCGTTTACGAAGCGATTATCCACGGCGGTATCGCGAATGATTGCGGCGTGGAAATTGTGCAGATTGACGCGGAAACCATCGAGAAAGACGGCCCGGCGAAAATTCTGAAAGGTCTGGGCGGCATCCTCGTTCCCGGCGGGTTTGGTGAACGCGGCACGGAAGGCAAAATCATCGCCGCGCAATACGCTCGCGAAAATAAAGTTCCTTATTTCGGGCTGTGTCTCGGCATGCAGATTGCCACGATTGAATACGCCCGCAATGTGCTCAAACTCGACAAGGCGCATTCCACGGAATTTAATCCCGACACGCCGCATCCCGTCATCGCCCTCCTTGACGCGCAACGCAAGGTTACGAAAAAGGGCGGCACCATGCGCCTCGGCGCGATGCCATGCCAACTCACGCTCGGCACGAAGGCGGCAGCCCTTTACGGCTCCTTTGTCATTCAGGAACGTCATCGCCACCGCTATGAATTCAATAACGCGTATCGCGAAAAATTTGAGAAAGCCGGGTTTGTTTTCAGCGGCACGTCGCCCGACGGCAAACTGGTGGAACTCATTGAACTCACCAATCATCCGTTTTATATCGCGAGCCAGTTCCATCCGGAATTTATGAGCAAGCCGCACCAGCCGCATCCGCTGTTCAAAGGTTTCATTGCCGCCGCGCACGAGCACATTCATCACAAGCCGCTGTGACGGCAAGGTTGAAGGCAGAATGAAGAAGGCAGAAATTTCGGACTACGCGACGGCGCTCGAATTTCTCTACGGCCTGCAAATATTCGGCGCGAACTTCGGGTTGGAAACTCCGCTACGGATGGCGGCGCTTCTCGGCAACCCGCAGGAGCAACTCCGCTTCATCCACGTCGCCGGCACGAACGGCAAAGGCTCCACGTGCGCCATGCTGGAAAGCATTTATCGCGCGATGGGCTTGCGGGTCGGGCTGTTCACTTCGCCGCATCTGGTCTCATTTCGGGAGCGCATCCAGGTGAATCGGCAGTTGATTCCGGAGAGTGAAATCGTGCGATTGGTGGAAGCAATCCGCGCCGCCAATGAAAACAATCAAGTCACGCTGTTTGAATTCGCCACCGTGATGGCGCTAAAATATTTCGCGGAGCAGAAATGTGATCTCGTCATTTGGGAAACCGGCCTCGGCGGACGCCTTGACGCAACCAACATCGTCACACCTCTGGCAAGCGTCATCACGAATATCGCCTTTGATCACGAACCATGGCTGGGTAATACGCTGGCAAAAATTGCGGCGGAAAAAGCCGGCATCATCAAACCGGGCGTGCCGGTCGTGACGACAACAGACGAGGCCGAGGCCTTGGAAATCATCCAGAAAACCGCGCATGAAAAAAATGCGCCGCTGACGCTGGTGGCCAAAAATAAAATCGAATCACAGGTCGCCGGAACGATTACTTCATCGATGCTAGGCGACCATCAAAAGCTAAACGCCGCGCTGGCGTTGGCGACAGTGGCGGTTTTGAACGATGTAATCACCGTCAACGCAGAAGCCATCCGCGTCGGACTGGCGAACGTGAACTGGGCGGGGCGGTTACAGTTGATACAAAAACCGAATGGCCAGAAAATCCTGTTAGATGGCGCCCACAACCTCGCGGGTGCTACAGCGCTGTGCGCGGCACTGAAACAGGACTTCCCCGCAGTGCGTCCACTGATCATCTTTGGCGCGCTAGGGGACAAAAATTGGTCAGGCATTTGCAACCTTCTTGCCCCGCTAGCGGACAAAATATCCACAGTGCCGGTCGCCAGTGATCGCACTACAGATCCAAATGCCCTAGCAGAAGCCTTTCGGTCGGCGAACCCCAAAGCAGTGGTTTCCGTGAAAACCAATTTATCGGAAGCTTTAAAAGCCTGCAAAGACGAGCCTATTGTCGTGATCACCGGCTCACTTTATCTCATTGGCGAGGCGCTGGAACTCTTGGGCGTTTCGCCAGCTGCGACCGATGAGCGTGGTCTAAATGAGTGGACGGCATCGAAAAAAGCGAGATAAGAACGCAGCAAGTTGAGTCGAAGCGCTGCTTATTCCTCCGAAGTGACCCCGTTGGCGCGTTGACGTTTGGAGAATCCCAACTACTATTTTCCCTGATATGGATTACGCTGACACACTGCCCAAGCAACGCCCGTTCGGCGCCACGACCCGTCCCGATGCGTGGTGGCTTCAACCGCTCGTGGTTTTTCTCGGATTTTCCGCTTTTATTATCTACTCCACCTGGGCCGCGTTCCAAGGTGTGAGCGACATGAAGACCGGCATCCCGAGTTACTGGTATGGCGGTAATGGAGCAAATTATCTCTCGCCGTTCTACTCGCCTGAATTTTGGGGCATCTCGCCGCACGCCATCGGCAAACTGCCTTCGTGGTGGCCGAGTTGGGCACCGTTCTCCCCGGCTTTCCTGATTCTGTGGGCGCCGGCTGGTTTCCGTTTCACCTGCTATTATTATCGCGGCGCTTACTACAAATCCTTTTGGGCTGACCCGATCAACTGCGCCGTGGGCGAACCCCGCAAATCTTACTTGGGCGAACGCTATTTTCCGCTGATCATCCAAAATGTTCACCGCTACATGTTTTACGTGGCGGCCGTGTTTATCGTGATCCTCGCCTATGATGCCTGGTTGGGCATGTGGTTCACCGATGCGGCAGGCAAAGAACATTTCGGTATTGGCGTGGGCACGATCATCATGACGCTGAACGCCGTTTTCCTCGGCCTCTATACCTTTGGCTGCCATTCCCTGCGGCATCTGATTGGCGGCTTTCTAGATTCCAAATCCAAAGCACCAACCTGCGGCAAGGCTTACAACTGCGTCAGCTGCCTCAACCGGAAACACATGATGTGGGCTTGGATCAGCTTGTTCTGGGTTGGTTTCACCGATGTTTACATCCGCCTCTGCGCAACGGGTCATATCAACGACTTCGTCTTCTTCAAACTCTAAACTCCGAACCGAATTACTTTTGTGGCTACTAATTACGAAACTCACGAATACGACGTCCTCGTCATCGGTGCGGGCGGCGCTGGTTTGCGCGCGGCGATCGAAGCATCGGCAGCCGGTGTTAAAGTTGGACTGATCTGCAAATCACTGCTCGGCAAAGCCCACACGGTTATGGCCGAAGGCGGCATGGCCGCAGCGATGGGCAATGTGGACGACCGCGATAGCTGGAAAGTCCACTTCGCCGACACCATGCGCGGCGGCCAATACGTCAACAACTGGCGCATGGCTGAACTCCACGCCAAAGAAGCGCCACAACGCGTTCACGAACTCGAAGCTTGGGGTGCGGTGTTTGATCGCACGAAGGAAGGAAAAATCTCGCAACGCAATTTCGGCGGCCATCGTTATCCGCGCTTGGCGCACGTCGGCGACCGCACGGGGTTGGAACTGATTCGCACGTTGCAAGATCACGGCATCCATCAGGGCATCAGCGTTCACATGGAATACACCATCGTGTCGCTGCTGAAGGACGGCGACCGCGTAGTGGGCGCTTTTGGTTACGACCGCGAGCGCGGACGTTTCCGTATTTTCAAATCCAAAGCGGTCGTGGTTTGCACCGGCGGCCTGGGACGTGCGTATGCAGTGACCAGCAATTCCTGGGAAGGCACCGGCGATGGCGTTTCTCTCGCGTATCACGCGGGCGCTGAATTGCTCGACATGGAATTCATCCAGTTCCATCCCACCGGCATGATCTGGCCGCCGAGCGTGAAAGGTATTTTGGTCACGGAGAGTGTGCGCGGCGAAGGTGGCGTGTTGCGCAACAAAGACGGCAAACGCTTCATGTATGACGACGTGCCGGAAAATTATCGCTCACAGACTTCGACCGATCCCGAAGAAGGCTGGCGCTACACCCAGAACGACAAAACCGCGAAACGTCCGCCGGAATTGCTCACGCGCGATCACGTTGCGCGCTGCATCAATCGCGAAGTAAAAGCCGGCCGCGGTAGCCCGCACGGGGGCGTGTTCCTGGACATTTCTTGGATCAAAGAAAAAATTCCGAATTCGGCAGAGCACATCAAACGCAAGCTGCCTTCGATGTATCATCAGTTCATGCAGCTTGCGAATCTCGACATCACCAAGGAGCCGATGGAAGTTGGCCCGACCACGCATTACGCGATGGGCGGCATCCGCGTGAACGGCGAGACACAGGCGACGAATGTTCCCGGCTTGTTCGCCGCTGGCGAATGCGCCGCCGGTTTGCACGGCGCAAATCGTCTAGGTGGCAATTCCCTCTCCGACCTGATCGTCTTTGGTAAACGCGCTGGCGAATATGCCGCGAAATACGCGAAGGAAAACTCTGCCGGCAAAATCAACGATGCGCAGATCGAAGCGGCCTACAAGCAAGCCATTGAACCGTTTGAGCGTCCCGCAGGCGGCGGCAGCGAAGGGCCGTATCAGGTGCAATACGACTTGCAGAACATGATGCAGGCGAATGTCGGCATCGTGCGTTTGCAGAACGAAATGGAATTCGCCCTCGACGGCATCCAGAAGCTCAAAGCGCGCGCCGCGAAAGTCGCCGTGCAGGGCCACTTGGAATACAACCCCGGCTGGCACACGGCGATCGATCTTAAGCATCTGCTCACGGTTTCCGAAGCCATCACGCTGTGCTCGCTGGATCGTAAAGAAAGCCGCGGCGGCCATTTCCGCGAGGATTTCCCGAACAAAGATCCCGAAGCGCAGAAATACAACAACGTTATTTCCAAGGCGGCGGACGGCACCATGAAGTTGCGTCGCGAACCGATTCCCGCAATGCGTGAAGATCTCAAACAAGTCATCGAGGAGATGAAATGAATAAAGAAGTTACTTTCAAAATCTGGCGCGGCGACGCGACCGGCGGCAAGTTCGTCGAATACAAGACCGAGATCACCGAAGGTCTCGTGGTCCTCGACGTCATCCACAAGATCCAAGCCACGCAAGCGAATGACCTCGCCTGCCGCTGGAATTGCAAGGCGGGCAAATGCGGTTCCTGCTCTGCCGAAATCAACGGCATGCCAAAGCTCATGTGCATGACGCGCATGGATACGCTCGACATCACCAAGCCGATCACCGTAGAGCCGATGCGCGCGTTTCCGAGCATCCGCGATTTGGCCACCGATGTTTCGTGGAATTTCCGCGTCAAAACCAAGATCAAGAAATTCAATCCGCGCAAGCCCGACTGCGAAGATGGCACCTGGCGCATGCAGCAGGAAGACGTGGATCGCGTGCAGGAATTCCGCAAGTGCATCGAATGTTTTCTCTGCCAGGACGTCTGCCACGTGTTGCGCGACCATCACAAGCACGAGGAGTTTATCGGCCCGCGCTTTCTGGTTTACACCGCCGCGCTGGAGATGCACCCGCTCGACACCGAGAACCGCCTGCCCGAACTCAAACAGGCGCAAGGCATTGGTTATTGCAACATCACCAAGTGCTGCACGAAGGTTTGCCCTGAACACATCACCATCACGGATAACGCGATTATTCCGCTGAAGGAACGCGTGGCGGATGAATACTACGACCCACTTGGCTGGCTCTGGAAAAAAATCCGGCCCCAAGGCTAAAAGCTATCTCTCACCAAACCCACGGTTCACGCCGTGGGTTTTTTATTTCAGCCAGGATGAAACTGGTAAAGTCCAAGTGATTTTTCGCGGATTGGATTGGTGGGCCTGCTCGGACTTGAACCGAGAACCAAAGGATTATGAGTCCTCTGCTCTAACCATTGAGCTACAGGCCCACGAAGAACAATTCAGATGCAACTATTTCAGAAGCAACTTCAACTTTCAATAGCGGAACTACCAAATCACCCTAGCCATGCAGGAGAAAATCTTGATGTTGCTGCTCCGGACGTTACACTCAATATCGTAAGAACTTTCATCTGAATCTCAAACAGCAACAAACATCTTATGAAGATATTCAAAATCAAATTGTTCGCCATGAATCTTGCAGCACTGACTGCGGTAACGGTGCTGGCTGGCTGTGTTTCCAAGAGCTATGAGAAGGGCTCGGCAACGGCGACAGCATTACAGTCCTCCGCCAACGCGGTGGCACAGACTTCCACTAGCCTTTACGATGTGCTGGGGGCAATGAACAACCTGACCTTTAAAGCGCAGGGCGATTTACGCAAGCAATACGATGTGTTTGTCGCGGCATCCGCTAGCCTGAACAAATCCATGCTTAGTCTGGATACCACCGTGGTGGCGTTGCACTCGAAGGCGGATGCCTATTTCAACGACTGGACGAATCAGACGGCCACAATCCAAAATGAGACGTTGCGCACCCGTAGCGCCGAACGCAAAGCGGTAGTGGCCAGCAAACTTAACGAAGTAACTGCCAGTTACGATAACTTGAAAAATTCCTTCAAACCGTTCACGACGGATTTAAAAGACATCGAAACGTATCTGGGCACGGATTTGACGACCGGCGGACTGGCCACCATCAAGGACGTGGTCGCCAAAACCAAAGTTGACGCGGTGCCGTTGCGCGATTCCATCAAGCAACTGCAGGCGAGTTTTAGCAACTTGAGCGCGGCAATTTCACCGGTATTACCGCCAGCCGAAACCAAATAATTGCCAAGCGGCATTTTGATTCGCCTTGCATTAAGGCGCACAAAAACCGCCGGAGCGAAATTTAGTTCCGGCGGTTTGCTTTTGCGCGCAACAGAATCTGGGCGGGTGCCAGCGACCGTTATTTCACCTGAGGGTATTGCGCCAGCAATTCCTTAGCCCGCTTGACGCCAATCGCAATTGCCTTGGCGTGGTTGGCAAAATCTTTCGGATCGGTGATGCGACTGCTTTTGCCGGTGAAGACGAGGTAAGTCACCGCCTCGTCAGTGCCGCCGGTCTTGGGATCAGAATCGATTCCAAGCAGCTTGGCCGTAGCCACCGAGGCTTCGCCAATCACGCCCTTGATGCCGCATTCGTCAAGGAACACGGCATAGACTACCTGATTGCGGTAAATGATAGCGGCGACCTGACCGATTTCGATGCCGCGCTTTTTGGCGCCGGCCGGTTTGCCCATGGGAATGACGAAAAATGGCGTCTCATCAGCGGCAATGTCCGTATCGCAGCTCAATTCATTTTGGAAATCCGGGTCGCGTTGCTTATTGCAGACCACCGTCTCGCGGCCATCGGAATCAATATCCATGTCCGCCGTCCAAAAAACTGCGTTGGTGAGGCTGAACATCGAAATGTCCGCTGGCTTTTCCGCGTCGGCGCGAAATTTATTTTTGGTTTCCGGAATCAGCTCGCCATGTTGGACAACGGCGTGGAACTGCGCGGCGGTGATATCGCCTTCCGTGCCGGCCCAACTGTGGCGGGAGAGAAACAATCCGAGACAGCAAAGCAAACGACCGAAGTTTCTGATGTTAAAATTCATCGCCGGAAGCTTCAAACGGTGGTGACAACCGGTCAAGTAGCGATTTGGGAAACGCAATCTACTTCAAATATCTGGCAGACGGGTTAGATTATTATTTCAAAAGCCACAAATATTTTGTCACTGTCTATGTTTAATGAACCAGCTCAACTCGACCGTTGAAATCTTTCCCCAAGTAAATTAGCAGCGTTTTGAGCATGGCAAATTCGCGTTCGGGCGAGGCACTTTTCCCAACCGCAATGGTGCCCAGCCAGGCCAGTTGCAGACCGCTGGCAACATTTTTTGGATTCGGATAGAGAAACAACCGAATGTCCTTGGTGCGATATTCTTGCGTCCTGAATACGGGCACCGAAGGCTGCGGTATAATCGGCCGAGCAATAATCTGACTGGTGGTCTGCGGTGTAAGCGACATGCCGGGCATCATCGTCATCATTGGATCTACCGGTTGAAGTTCCTTCCAAACATGTTCCTCGGTGTTTTCGCTGAATACATACGTCAGGAAATAATCAGCTTTCAGGGCGGGCACGAGCGCAAAACCGGAACGCTCCAACGCCACCGTCACCATACGCTCCGACTCCGCATCTTCCAGATTTTGGTTCGGACGAATGGTCAAAGCGATGGTATTCGTCGGCGAAAGCGTGAACTGCGGATTTCTCCAAGTGCTCACCAAAGGACGATTTGTGGCGCAACCAGTTAAAAACGCGAGCGCCAACGCCAAAAAAGACAACGCAAGCCGCCGGTATATTTTCATTCTAATAAATTACACATACCACGAATAGGGGGCAATAGCAGGGCGGCAGGATAAATTCTTTCAAACAATGAATATCGCTATGGCCAAGGGGATTTGCCCAACAAACCTAGATTTACAACCAACAATCCATGTCAGATATTTGCCAACAGATGATTAGAATATATTTTCCAACAGCACGATAATTAAATCACACTTATGAAAAAACTAGCCCTCCTCACACTCCCGGCGGCGTTCGCGCTCGCCCTTACCACCACCGCTCTGGCCGCTGACGGCGCGGCGGTCTATGCCGATAACTGTGCCAAATGCCACGGCGATGATGGCAAAGGCGCCACCAAGATGGGCACAAAACTCGGCGCGCGCGATTATACCGACGCCGCCGTGCAGTCGGCCTTCACTGACGATCAGGCCTTCAAGTCCATCAAGGAAGGCATGAAGAAAGACGAGAAAACATTGATGAAACCGTCCGAACTTTCCGACGACGACATCAAGGCGTCTGTCGCCCATATCCGAACCTTCAAGAAATAGGGCCGCGCGCGGTCGTTGCCGTGCGATTTCTGATGCTTCGCTGCAAGGCGGGCTGGTTCCTTGGTTGGATTGCTGCGGGGTGTCGTTTCGCAACAAAACACTTTTGCCACGCGTCACCCTGGTGCAAGCTGGCGCGAACGGCATGAATATCGCCATCATCGGACTCGGTTACGTCGGTCTACCGCTGTGTCTGCAATTCGCGCGCAGCGGTGTGCGCGTGCTGGGCTTGGATATCGACGCTAAAAAAGTTTCCGCACTTAATGCCGGGCGCAGCTACATCGGCCATATCCCCGCCGGCGAAATTAAACATTTCGTTCGCGCCGGAAAATTTTCCGCCACGACTGATTTCGCAAAAATAAAAAACGTAGCCGCCGTTTTAATTTGCGTCCCCACGCCGCTCAAAAAAAATCGCGCACCGGATTTGTCCTTTGTCCTTAATACTGGCAAAGCCATTGCCCCGCACCTGCAACGCGGCCAGCTCGTCGTGCTCGAATCCACGACTTATCCCGGCACGACCGAAAACGAACTGCGCGCCGTGCTGGAACGCGGCTCGGGCTTGCGAGCGGGGAAAGATTTTTACCTCGCCTTTTCTCCAGAACGCGAAGATCCCGGCAATCCGCAGAGCCGGGTGGCGGACATTCCCAAAGTCATCGGCGGCTACACGCCCGCATGTCTGGCGGCCGCGCAGAAAGTTTATGCCCGCGCAATTCGCACCTTGGTTCCCGTGGCGAATTGCCGCACCGCCGAGGCGGCGAAGCTGCTCGAAAATGTTTTTCGCGGCGTCAACATCGCACTCGTTAACGAACTCAAGGGCGTTTACGCCGCGATGGACATTGACATTTGGGACGTCATCGCCGCCGCGAAGACGAAGCCATTTGGTTTCATGCCGTTTTATCCGGGGCCGGGCCTTGGCGGTCATTGCATTCCGATTGACCCGTTTTATCTCGCGTGGCGCGCGCGGCAGGTCGGCCAGGAAACGCGCTTCGTGGAACTCGCCGGCGAAATCAACCGCGCGATGCCGCAAAAAATCATTGCCCGCACCGTCCAAGCCTTGGCCGTGCAGAAAAAAGTTTTACGCGGCGCGAAAGTTTTGATTCTCGGTCTCGCTTACAAGGCGAATGTGGACGACGACCGCGAATCGCCCAGCTACGTTTTGATGAATCTGCTGAAAGCGCGTGACGCAAACGTTTTTTACCACGACCCGCACGTTCCCGTCATCCGCAAGACGCGTGAACACCCGCAATGGACGGGCACTAAATCCGTGCGTTGGAACCGGAAAATAATTTCATCGTTCGATGCTGTCTTGATTTCCACCGCGCACGCCGCCGTGAATTATCAGCAACTCGCCGACTGGTCGCCGCTCATCGTGGACACGCGTAATGTGATGGTGAAATGCCAGGTGGCGGCGGGAAAAGTTTGGTCGGCCTGAAAAACGAATGGTTTCGGCTTGCCTTTCGGTGACGACGGGGAAAAACTTCCCTTTCATTTATGCAAACACAAGATGCCTCCGCAGAATTCCTCATTAAATTTTGGCCGTGGCTTGAAGCCAATCGCCAGCGCCTCATCGCCACAGCGGTGGCGGTAGTGGTAGTCCTGTTCTTCTGGTATTACGTTGATACCCAAAAGGAGCAAAAGGCCATCAACGCTGGGCAGGCTTACACGCAACTGCAACTAAGCATGGCGCCAAATCCGACGGTGCAGCAGGTGTCGGAAGCTTTTTTGAAGCTGGCCAGCCAGTATGCCGGCACCATCGCGGCGGAACGCGCGCAGTTACAGGCGGCGGCGGTGTTGTTTGATGCCGGACGCTACGCGGATGCGCAAGCGCAGTTCCAAAAATTTCTCGACGCGAACCACGGTAGTTCGCTGGCGGCGGCGGCTCAACTTGGAGTGGCAGCAAGTCTTGAGGCACAAAACAAATTGGCCGACGCGGCCACGGCGTATCGCATGGTGACGACAAGCTATCCGAATTCAACCGAAGCCTTGCCAGCCAAATTTTCGCTGGGCAGCGTTTTGGAAGCGCAGGGCAAAGCGACCGAAGCCATGGGTTATTATCAAGAAGTGGCGCGGACGCAGCTGGCGGGTTCGCTGGCCTCGGAAGCCGCCCAACGGCTCGCAAAAATGCAAGCCGCCACCAAACCAGCCGCCAAGTCCTGATATGAAACTTTCCATCATCGGCACCGGCTACGTCGGCCTCGTCACGGGAACTTGCTTTGCGGAAGTCGGCCACCACGTCATCTGCGTTGATAATGACGCCAGCAAAGTCAAAATGCTGCAAGCGGGCGGCATTCCGATTTACGAACCCGGCTTGGAAGAATTGGTCAAAAAAAATGTTGCTTCCGGCCATCTGAAATTCACCGCGAGCACAGCGGAGGGTGTTCAAAATTCTGACGTCATTTTTATCGCCGTGCCGACGCCACCGCAGCCGGATGGTTCCGTGGATTTGAGCTACATCGAACGCGTCGCCCGCGACATCGCGGCAGCGATGACGAGCTACAAAATTGTCGTGGACAAAAGCACGGTGCCCGTGAAGACGGGCGAAAAAGTGGCCGAGACGATCAAGCGCTATTGCGCGGCGAAGGTGGAGTTCGATGTGGTTAGCAATCCTGAATTCCTACGCGAAGGATTTGCCGTTGGTGATTTGATGCAACCGGACCGCGTGGTCATTGGCGTGCGTTCACAGCGGCCGGTCGCAGCGATGACAGAAATTTATACGCCGTTCAAAGCGCCAATCATCGTCACGGACATCAATTCGGCGGAACTCATCAAGCACGCGGCAAATTCCTTTCTCGCGCTGAAAATTTCCTACATCAACGCCATTGCCACTATTTGCGAAGCCGCAGGTGCGAACGTGCAGGAAGTCGCGCACGGCATCGGTTTGGACGAACGCATTGGCCGCCGGTTCCTCAACGCCGGCATTGGTTTCGGCGGCAGTTGTTTTCCGAAGGACTTGAGCGCGTTCATTAAGATTTCCGAACAGGTCGGCTACGAATTCAAACTGCTCAAGGAAGTTCAGCGCATCAATGCCGACCAGATGGAACGTTTTATCAAAAAAATCACCGACACACTTTGGGTGTTGAAGGATAAAAAAATCGGCGTGCTCGGTCTGGCGTTCAAGCAGAACACCGACGACGTCCGTTCTTCGCCAGCAATTGATCTTTGCCAGCGTCTGCTCAAGGACGGCGCGTCGCTGCGTGTGCATGATCCGAAAGGCATGGACAAGGCTAAGGCGCTGCTGCCGAACGTGACTTATGTGGACGACATGAATGCGGTGGCCGATGGCTGCGATGCGCTCGTGGTGGCGACGGAATGGGACGAGTTTAAGCAGCTTGATCTGGCGCGCGCCAAAAAAGGCCTGACGCATCCCATCCTATTCGACGGCCGCAATCTCTTCGACCCGGCGGAAATGGAAAAGTTGGGCTGGATTTACAAGAGCGTGGGGCGCTAGTTCATAATCTTAATCGTAATCCTCATCTTAATCCCAAACGGAACAGATTAAGATTACGATTAAGAATAGGATTACGAATGAACTTCAAGCGAATCGAAGTTTCTGCTGCTTTGATTTTCCGCGACGGCAAGCTGCTTATCACGCAGCGCCACGCGCAGGCGCACCTCGGCGGATTGTGGGAATTTCCCGGAGGCAAACGCGAGGCGGACGAAACCTTTGAGCAATGCCTCGTCCGCGAAATCCGCGAGGAGTTGGGTGTGAAGATTGCCGTCGGCGAATTATTTGAGGAAGTGCGCCACGATTACTCGGAAAAATCGGTTCACCTGAAATTTTTCATCTGCCAACTGCTGTCTGGCGAACCGCAGCCTTTGGATTGCGCGGCGGTAAAGTGGATTGATCAGACGCAACTGGCTGATTTTGAATTTCCAGCGGCGGACGCGAGCTTGCTGGAAAAGCTGCGCCGGAGTGATTTTCGCTGCTGAAGTTTTCTACGAACCGCCCGCTTAAAGTCCGCGCACGCCGACCATGCGCTGGGTTTCCACGCACCAAACTTTCAAGCGCAGGCAGCGAATAATGTCGAGCGGCTTGAGCGTGGTGACCTTGGGCTTTTGCAGTTCGGGAATGGCTTTCAAAACTTCGGGTAGCCGGTAAAACGGAATGCGGTGATTTAGATGATGGATGTGGTGGTAGCCGATATTGGCGCTGAACCAAGCCATGATTGGATTGGTTTTGAGGTAGCTGGAGGATTCAAGCGCGGCTTTTTCATACGTCCAGCCGGCCTTGTCCTTGAAAGAAACGCCGGGAAAATTGTGTTGTGCGTAAAATAGGTAACTCCCAATGGCACAAGCCAGCACGCGCGGAAACACGAGCGTTAAACCCATGGCCAGCCAACCGAAATGCCACACCAACGCCACGCCCATCGCCACGTGGAGCAGCAATGCGAGCAGACAGTCGAAGTGCTTGCGCGGCGCGTTCAAGAACGGGTTGATGACCATGCCATAGAGAAAAACAAAAAGGTAACCGAACGCGATGGTCAGCGGATGGCGCATGAAAAGGTATTGAAACCGGAGACCGCGCGACGACAGTTGATACTGCTCCTTGGTCATGATGGGATAGGAACCGATGTTGGAGCCGCGCAGCTTGGAGTTGTGCGCGTGATGATGGTCGTGAGAACTGCGCCAGATGCTACTGGGACTCAAAGCCCAGATGCCAAAAATCTGCATGAAAAATTCCGCCAGCTTGGACTTGGGTAAAATCGCGTGGTGTTGCTGGTCGTGATAAATGACAAACAAGCGCAGCACGAGCAATCCGGTCAAAATACTGGAGAAAATACGCAGCGTGAGCGGCAATCCGGGCAAGGTTCCCGCTGTGGCGGAGACCAGAAAAAATGTAGTGGAAAGAATGCACCACCAGCTCTTCAGCGCATAATCTCGGGCATAGGCTTTGGTGCGAGCGTGGAGGGTTCCGGCTGGATTCATATCTATTATGCTAGCAGGTTCGGCCATAGCAGCAGCTAGGTCAACCTCCATCGCCATTTAATTTCCGCTTTGGCGCGCACGCCGCCGGCTGCTAACGTGGTTGCGATGCCGGACATCGTCCTCACCACGCTCAACGCGAAGTTTATCCACACCGCGTTCGGCTTACGCTATCTCTATGCCAATTTAGGCGAGTTACAACCGCGTGCCGTCATCGCGGAGTTCGACATCAATCTGCGCCCGCTGGACATCGCAGAGGCCCTGCTCGCTCGCGCGCCAAAGATCATCGGCTTCGGCGTTTACATCTGGAACGTCACGGAAACCACCGAAGTCATCACCGCCATCAGGCGCGTGCGGCCGGAAATTAAAATCATTCTCGGCGGACCCGAAGTCAGCTACGAAACTGAAGGCCAGAAAATCGTAGAACTCGCCGATCACGTCATCACCGGCGAAGCGGATTTGAAATTCGCCGCGGTGTCCCGACAACTTCTGAATGGCGAAACGCCGCCGAAAATCATCGCTGCCGAGTTGCCGGAATTTTCGCGCCTCGCCCTGCCCTACGATTTTTACACCGAAGCCGACCTCGCGCATCGCATCGTGTATGTCGAGGCGTCGCGCGGCTGTCCGTTCACGTGCGAGTTCTGTCTGTCGTCACTCGACATCCCCGTGCGCCAGGTTCCGCTGGATAAATTTCTCGCGGCGATGCAACGGCTGATGGATCGCGGACTGAAACAATTCAAGTTCGTGGACCGCACGTTCAACCTAAATATTCTCACGAGCAAAGCACTGCTGGAATTTTTCCTCGCGCGCTATCAGCCGGGGATGTTTTTTCATTTCGAGATGATTCCCGATCGTCTGCCCGCCGAGCTGCGCGCGGTCATCGCAAAGTTTCCGCCCGGCTCGCTGCAATTCGAGGTCGGCATCCAGACGTTCAACCCCGAAGTCGGCTCGCTCATCAGCCGTCGCCAGAATTACGAACGGCTTGCGGACAATTTTAATTATCTGCGGAACGAGACGAGCGTCCACATCCACGCGGATTTGATTGTCGGCCTGCCGGGCGAAACGCTGGAAAGTTTTGCGGCAGGTTTCGACAAGCTCATCGTGCTCGGCCCGCAGGAAATCCAGGTGGGCATCCTGAAACGCCTGCGCGGCACGCCCATCATCCGGCACGACATCGAATGGCAGATGGTTTACAACGCGCACCCGCCCTACGAAATTTTGCAAAACAAGCTGCTCGATTTCGCCACGATGCAACGGCTGCGTCGCTTCGCGCGCTACTGGGATCTGGTCGGAAACAGCGGCAATTTCATCGCCGTCACGCCGCTGATTTGGAGCAAGGGCGCGTCGCCATTCAGCAATTTTCTCCGCTTCAGCGACTGGCTGTTCGCCAAGATCCAACGCACGGACAGCATTGCACTGGCGCGGCTGACGGAACTGCTGTTTGAATTTCTCACGCGCGAACTCGGACTCGACGCCAAACTGGTTGCCGAAACTTTCTGGCAAGATTGCCAGCGCACTGGTCGCCGCGATGCGCCAAATTTCCTGAAAGAATTTCTACCAGCAGAAAACTGGTCAGCCATCCGCGACCGTGACCGGTCATTGCCAAAACGGCAATCGCGGCACACAGCGGCGGCAAAATAAATCAAACCACTTCGCGATACACATCCGGATGCGGACGGGAAATCACAACGCTGTTCACCAGCACGCCTGCTTCCGCGAGAACCGCACGACCCGCAGCCACACCCGCTTGCACGGAAGAGACATCGCCGGTCATCGAGCAAAAGGCCTTGCCGCCCATCGCCATCGCGAGCCGGACTTCCAGCAATTGCACAGCAGAGGTCTTGGCCACGGCATCGGCCGCTTGAATGAGCGTGGCGACGTTGAAGGATTCGATTATGCCCAGCGCGCCGTTCGGCTCCGCCACTTGCGTGCGACCGAGCGCGACGAAAACATCCGGATGCAGGCTGGCGATCACGAAGCTATCGATCAGGCAGCCACCCGCGACATCGCATCCGGCTTCAACCGCGGCGGTCACGGCCGCAGCGTCGCCGCCGATCAGCACCATGTATTTGCCGGAGCAAATCGAGCGCGACAAAATCAGCCGCACGTTGCCCGCCTTGAGCATGGTGTCCGCGACTTGGAAGCCAGCGGCGATGCTCGACAATTCAATCAATCCAACAGATTTCTCGGCCATAAATTTAGTTCTCCAAAATGATTTGTTTATCCGTCACTTCACGCACGGTGCCGTTCATCGGCGCGTGCAAAATCGCGCCGAGCGCATTCGGCGCGGGTTCGCCAATCACTTGACCAGCGCTCACGCGGTCGCCGGCTTTCACTTTCGCGATGGCCGGTGTGCCGGCGCTTTGCTTGAGCGGCAGGATGAGTCGGCTCGGCGAAATTTCCTGACGCAAATACGGCGCGGGCAGATCGTAATCGAGCACGTGCAATTTCTTCGCGAGCGTCTTGATGGGCACGCGGCGGCCATCGGCCATGGCGTGGACTTTCGGATTCATCGGGCCGGTCCATTTCATCTGCTTGGCACGCATCATGGACTTGGCGTCGTCGCACGCTTCCTTCGGGAATAATTCTTCCGGGCACGAATACAGCGTGCACAAACCGCAAGAGCAGCACATCGCCGCCCATTGATTGAAATAATCTTCGCCCGTGCCGGTGAAGGCCAGCGTGCGCATGACTTGATGCGGTTCAACAGCGTAACCGAGCAGGAAGCGCGGGCAAAATTCCGTGCAATAGCGGCATTGATCGCAGGCGGATTTGCCGATGGCGGCTTGTTGCTTGGCCGGCTTTAGCTTGCGTTCGATCGTGTGATGATCACGCGGCAAAATAATGACGCCAGTGGAGGTCTTCGTCACAGGCGTGTCGAGATCGTCGGACGTGGTGCCCATCATCAAACCGCCGAGGCACAGCACGGGATCATTCGTCGAGAGGCCGCCCGCGTGTTCGATACATTCGCGGAATGTCGTGCCGATGGGCACGCGCAAGGTGCACGGCGAATTCACCGCGCCCGCGATGGTGAGCATTTTGTGCGTGAGCGGCTTGCCGTCGTGCGCGCGGGCGATGTTCACAAACGTCTCGACGTTGTTGACGATCGCGCCGACAGCGATGGGAATGCCGCCGGGCGGAATCAATTTGCCCGTGACGTTGTAAACCAAATCGTATTCGTCGCCAGCGGGATAATAATCACCGAGCAATTGGACGCGGATGTTCGTGCCTTTGCTCGCTTCCTGCACGGCGGCGACCGCGTATTTCTTCTTCGCCTTAACGCCGATGACACCTTCTTTAGCACCCACGGCTTCGACGGCGAGTTGCATACCGCGCACCATGTCAGCGGCGTTCTCTTCCATCGTGACGGCGTCTTTATGGAGGAGCGGTTCGCATTCCGCGCCGTTGGCGATGACGACTTCCGCCTTCGCGCCGAGCTTGACGTGCGTGGGGAATCCACCGCCGCCCGCGCCGACGACACCGGCCAACCTGACTTTGTCTGCTAAGTTCATGTTAATTCAAATTTCTTAAGACACGAATTTCACCAATTTTCACAAATTCGTTTTAGTTCGTGTCAATTCGTGCAATTCGTGCAATTCGTGTCTAAATTTTTTCCGCACCATTCACCGGTGCTGCCGGAGCCAGAATCACTTCTACACCGCGCTCGCGCAAGGCCGCTACCAGTTCTGCCGGCGCCTGACTATCCGTGACAATCGTGTCCACCATATCCAATCCGCACAGCGGCGAAACGGACTGGCGGCCAAACTTGGTATGGTCGAGGCAGAAAATCACTTTCTGTGCGGCCTTCAACATCGCGCGCTGGATATCAATCAACAGCGCGTGAGAATTGGTGATGCCTTCGAGCGTGATGCCGCCGGCGCTCATGATGGCGACGTCCGCGCGCATTTTGGAAAACGCTTCCACCGTCATCGGGCCGACCAACACGCCGAGGCGCGGATAAATCACGCCACCGGCCAAAATCACTTCCACTTTGTTCGCCGAGGCGTAAAGGTTTGCGACCGGCAGCGAGTTCGTCACGATCTGCGGTGCTTTTTCCTCCAGATGCCGCGCGACGTGATAGACCGTCGTGCCCGCGTCCAAAATCACGCTTTGATGCGAGCCAATCAGTTCCGCACAGGCCTTGCCGATCAATTCTTTTTCCGAAAGTTGATGTGCATCACGCGCGGCAAAGGCAAATTCATCCGTTTTCGGGCTCACAATCCGCGCACCGCCATGGGTGCGACGCAGATTTCCCGACGCTTCCAAGACCGATAAATCGCGCCGAACCGTCGAAACCGAGGCCTCCACGTGTTGGGAGAGTTCTTCCAACGACGCGAATTCCACCCGCTGAAGGTAGGCTTCAATGCGGTGTTTACGCTCTTCTGCGGTCATGCTTGCACGACTTTGGTAGAATTTGGAATTATTTGCAAGATAAATGTTGACTTAAATCATAAATTTGTCAAAGTCAGTCAAATCTTATGGCTGTTGCAGCACCTGCACCTCATCGCGCCGTCGTCGAACACATGGTTCGTCAGGCGGTTTACGCCAAGCTCGGCAAGCCTTTGCCGCGTATTGCCAGCGGACAAAGCCCGCTCGTCGTCAACGTGAGCGCGCGTCACTGTCATCTCACGCCGGAAGCGGTGGAGACTCTTTTTGGCAAAGGCGCGAAGCTCTCCGTTCACAAGTGGCTATACATGGATGGCCAGTTCGCCGCGAAGGAAACGGTGACGCTCATTGGACCGCGCAGCCGCGTCATCTCCAATCTCCGCATTCTCGGCCCGTGCCGGAATTTGAATCAGATCGAACTCGCCTACACCGACGCCATCGCGCTCGGCTTCGAAATTCCGTTGCGCAGTTCTGGCGACATCAAGGACACGCCCGGTTGCATGCTGATGGGCCCGGCGGGATTTTTCGAAATGCCCGTGGGCGTCATCCGCGCCAAGCGCCACGTTCACATGCACCCGAAGGACGCAGAATTTTACGGTGTCAAAGCGGGCGACCACATGAAATTGAAAATTGGCGGCCCCTGCGCCATCACGCTCGACCAAATGTTGGTGCGCGTGGATTCGAGTTTCAAATTGGAAGTTCACATTGACACCGACGAAGGCAACGCGTGCAATCTGGAACCGCACACGCCGGTCGAATTGATTAAATAATATCCGAAAAATTTCTCGCAACTCTCAACCATCAACCAAAATAAAATATGAACGAAGCAATAGGAATGATTGAAACCAAGGGCTACGTCGGCAGCGTGGAAGCCAGCGACGCCATGGTCAAGGCCGCCAACGTCTCGTTGGTCAAAACCGTCGCCATAGGTGGCGGACTCATCACGGTCATCGCGCAGGGCGACATCGGCAGCATCAAAGCCGCCGTGGACGCCGGTGCGAAAGCCGCTGCCAAAGTCGGCGAACTCGTCGGCTCTCACATCATCGCGCGCCCGCACGAAGAACTGCTCGCCGCCTTCATCGGCAACGGCGTGAAGAAATAATCAACCACCACTTTTAACTTTTTAAAAATATGTCAAAGCAAGCTGTTGGAATGATTGAATGCAAAGGTTTCTGCGCCGCCGTGGAAGCCGCTGACGCCGCGCTCAAGTCCGCGAACGTCACGATCACTGGCTGGGAAAAAGTCGGCAGTGGTTATGTCACCGTGTTTTTCCGTGGTGATGTCGCCGCCGTCAAAGCCGCCACCGATTCCGGTGCCGCCGCCGCTGCGCAAGTCGGCTCTGTGGTCGCCGTCCAGGTGATCCCCCGCCCGCATCAAGATTTGAGCGGACTCGGCAAGTGGCTCGAATAAATTCAAAATTAAAAATGAAAAATTCAAAATGCCTGAAGCTCACGCGCTGCCGCATTTTTAATTTTTAATTTTGCATTTTTAATTGAATGAAGATTCTCGTCGCCAATATCGGTAGCACGTCGCTCAAGTGGCGGTTGTTTGATTTCTCGAACAACGCCGAACGCCTTTTGCATAAAGGCGGATTTGAGCGCGTGACCGATTATCCAAAAGCGATTGAGGATTGCCTCGCCGAGCTGAAGAAGGCCAACGCCATCGCCAGCGAAAGCGAATTGAGCGCTGTCGGTTTCAAGACCGTCATCGCCAAAAACGTCACCGGCTGCGTGCGGCTGGATGAGCGCGTGTTGCAAGCCATGGCCGATTACAACGGTCTCGCGCCCGCGCACAATCCGCCCTACATCACTGGCATCAAACTCTTCGCCCAGCGCATGCCCGGCGTGCCGCTCATCGGTTTGTTTGAGACGGCGTTTCATCAATTCGCGCCCGAAGCGTCGCAGCGCTATGCGGTGCCGCAAGCGTGGCTGGACATCGGCGTGCGTCGCTGGGGATTTCACGGTGCGAGCCACAAATTCATTGGCGAACGCTCGGCAGAATTGCTCTGTCGTCCGGATGTGGCCGAACGCGCGCGCCAGCTTTACGTCACGAATGGCGCGACGAAAATCACCGGCGCACCGCTCCGCGTGATTTCGTGCCATCTCGGCGGCAGTTCCAGCGTGACCGGTATTTTGAATGGCGCGTCCATCGGCACGAGCATGGGCATGAGCCCACAATCCGGTTTGCCGCAGAACAATCGCGTGGGCGATCTCGATGCGGAAGCGTTGCCTTACGCGGTGAAAACGCTCGGCATCAGCGTGGAAGAAGCGCAGAAGCAACTAGGTAAACAAGGCGGCTTGCTCGGCGTCAGCGGTGTTTCGAATGACGTGCGCGACATCGGCGAAGCCGCCAGCAAAGGTAATGCGAATGCGAAACTTGCCTTGGATGTTTTTGTCGCCAGCGCGCGCCACTGGATCGGTAGCTATTTCCTACAATTGAACGGTGCGGACGCCATCGTCTTCACCGCCGGCACCGGCGAGAACCGCGCAGAATTGCGCGCCGCCATTTGCGCGAATCTGGAAAATCTCGGCATCAAACTGGACGCGGAGAAAAATAATTCTACCCGCGCCACCGAAGCCGTGATCAGCACTGCGGATTCCGCCGTGAAAATTTTTGTGATTCCCACGAATGAAGAACTCGTCGTGGCTCGCGAAGCGAAACGCTTTTTGGAAGCGAACAAATAAATTTACGAACAACTCTCAACCATCAAACAAATAAAATTATGCCACAAGCCATTGGAATGATCGAAACCCGCGGACTCGTTGCCCTCGTTGAAGGCACGGACGCGATGCTCAAAGCCGCCAACGTTGAACTCGTGGGCCCCATGACCCAGGTCGGCAACGCGCTCGTGACCGCGTGCGTCGTCGGCGACGTCGCCGCCGTCAAAGCCGCGACCGATGCCGGGGCGCAGGCCATCAAAGCCATCAAAGGCGAATTGGTCAGCGTGCACGTCATCGCCCGCCCACACAGCGATGTGGAAGCGGTGTTGCCGAAAAAGAAATAATTCCGGTAGGGCGGCGCTGCCGCGCCGCCTTCCAATTTGGGCAAAGCCGCAGCTTTGCCCTACCATAAAACTATGTTCCTCGCCAAAGTCGAAGGCCAGGTGGTGGCCACCAAGAAAGATCCGAATATGTCGGGTCGCAAACTCTTGTTGCTCCGCCCGCAACTCGTTGACGAAAAAGACCCGACGAAATTTCGTCCGGGCGCCAACACTATTGTGGCCGTTGACGCCCTCGGTGCCGGCGAAGGCGAAATGGTGTTGTTCTGCCAAGGCAGCAGCGCCCGTCTCGCTCCCGGCATGAAGGAATGTCCGATTGACGCCGTCGTCATCGGCTTGGTGGACAGCGTGGATGTGTTTGGCAAAGAAATCTTCAGCGCAAAAATCCGTTGATTGAACTATGAGTGCCGTGAATGAAAATTTGATCCGTGACGTGGTGGCGGAAGTGTTGGGCCGTTTAGGCAACAACGGCGCGACCACAACTGCGAAGCCGTCCCCGGCTCCGTCAGCCCCCGCGCGGAAGTCGGAATCCTGCGGCTGCGGCACCAAGAAAGCCACCTCCGCGCCCGCGTTGCGCGGCAAGTTCGGCGTGTTCGCAACGGCGGAAGAAGCTTGCGAAGCCGCGCAGGAAGCGTTTTTGCAGCTGAAGGAAAAAGGCATTGCTGCCCGCCGCAAGATTGAGGAAATCGTCAAGGCGATGGCCGAGAAGAATGCCGAGCAATGGGGCAAAATTGAATTTGAAGAAACCAAGATCGGCCGCCTCGATCACAAGATCGCCAAGCTGGGCTTGATTAAGCTGGTGCCCGGTGTGGACTGGCTCCGCCCCGACGCGCGCAGCGGCGATCACGGTATCACGCTCGAAGAATATACGCCCTTTGGTGTCGTCGGTGCGATCACGCCCAGCACGCACTCGATTCCCACGCTCAGCGGCAACATCGTCAACATCTGCGCCGCCGGAAATTCCGTCGTGTTCAACGCGCATCCAAGCGCGGCGAAATGCGCGGCCATCGCCGTGCGCGCTTATAATGAAGCCATTTATCGCGAGACAGGCATTGAGAACATCGCGTGCATCATCGAGAAACCGTCGCTGGATTCGTTCAACGCCCTTTGCAAAAACGACAACACCCGTCTATTGCTCGTCACTGGCGGACCGATGGTCGTGAAGGCCGCGATGCAAACCGGCAAACGCGCCATCTGCGCCGGCCCTGGTAATCCGCCGGTCTTCGTTGATGATACCTGCTGCCCGACGCGCGCAGCGAAGGCGATCATTTCCGGCGCGGCGTTTGACAACAACCTTTTGTGCATCGGCGAGAAACAAGTATTCGTCCTCGACCACGTAGCGGACAAGTTGATGCAGAAGATGGCCGAGAACGGCGCGGTGAAATTGAATTCTGCACAGTTGGAAAAGTTGACCAAAGCAGCGTTCACCATCACGCCCGGTCAAGGCGGCGGTTGCGCGCACGCTCACACCAATAAAGATTTCATCGGCAAGGACACCTCGGTTCTGGCCCAAGCCGCCGGCATCAATATCCCGTCCGGCACGCAGTTGCTCTTCGGCGAAACCGATGCGATGCACCCGTTCGTGCAGGAAGAACAGATGATGCCGATGATTCCGATCGTTCGTGTGAAGAGCGTCGAGGAAGGCATCGCGCTGTCGCTGCAGTCGGAACACAATTACAAGCACACGGCCATCATCCACTCGCATGATGTGGAAAATATTTCCGCCATGGCGCGCGCGCTGGACACGACGTTGTTCGTCAAGAACGGCCCGTCGCCGGCCGGCCTCGGTCTCGGCGGCGAAGGTTATTTGAGTTTCTCGATCGCCACGCCCACAGGCGAAGGCATCACGAATCCCCGCACGTTCACGCGCGTCCGCCGCTGCGTGATGGTGGATAATTTGCGGATTTATTAAGCCATGTTACTCGCACGCGTCGAAGGCAACATTGTTGCGACCCGGAAACATCCGAGTTTTGATGCGTGGCGCCTCGTGATCTGCCAGCCGATCGGCGGCAACGGACAGCCGGAAGGCGCTCCGGTGATTGCGATTGATTCGCACGGTGCGGGGATGCATCAGCAAGTGGTGATTTCGTCGGACGGCAAGGCCGCGCGCAAAGCGGTGGGCGTGGATAAAAGCCCCGTGCGCTGGCTCGTCACCGGCATCGTGGATGAACATGAACCGGGAGTGAGAATTTGAAACTGGGAACCGTCATCGGCCGCGTCACGTTGAGCAAGTCCGTGGA
>JBAXIY010000031.1:0-23578 GCA_037138135.1 Verrucomicrobiia bacterium | reverse complement strand
TGATATAGTTTGTTTGAACATTAGAACATCCGTTGAAAAACACAATCAAAAAAATTAACAGGGTTGTACGGTTGGACCACAAGAGTCCCCTGCCGCTGCACGCCCAGGCCGAGCAGGCATTGCGGGAAATGATCCGGGAGCCGGAGCATTGCGATTCGGGTTTATTGCCGGATGAAGTTTCCTTGTCCCGCTCGCTCGGCATCAGCCGGAACACGCTGCGCGCGGCCATCGGCCGGCTGGTGGCGGAAGGCCGGTTGGAGCGCAAGGCGGGCATCGGCACGCGCGTGACCGAGCCAAAGGTGCAGTCGGGCGTCGGCGCATGGCACAGTTTCACCCGCGAAATGGAGGCGAACGGCATCAAGGTCGAAACCTATTCAACCAGGGTTCAATTGCTGCCGGCGCCGGAAGAAGTTGCCCGCGAGTTACAGCTAAAGGCGGCCACTAAAATATTGTGTTTGGACCGTGTGCGTGGCTGGGAGGGACAGCCAGAAGTGCATTTCCGTTCGTATTTTCACCCCCGACTCAAGCTGGCGCCGGCGGCCGATTTTCAAAGGCCGCTCTATGAATTGATCAAGGAACATTGCGGCACCATTGCCGATCAATCGCAGGAGCAATTGACCGCCGTCGCCGCCGATCGCCGGTTGGCACGTTTGCTTGATGTGAAAGCTGGCGCGCCGCTGCTGCGAAGAGAACGCGTCGTCTTGGACACGGGACGCCGGCCGATGGAATTCGCCGTCGTGCATTACCGCTGCGACCGCTTTCGGCTCACGCTTAATCTCCGACAAGAATGAACCCCATTCGAAAATGAGCCAATTGCACAACTCTAACATTCGCTTCGTGCTTTTTGCCACGGGCGTCACGGCCATCGGCGGCTTCCTCTTCGGCTACGACACAGCCGTCATCAACGGCGCAAACTCATATCTGAAGGTGCACATGAGCCTCAATCCCACGCAAGAAGGACTCGCCGGCGCGAGCGCGATCCTCGGCTGCATCCCCGGCGCGATGTTCGCGGGCTTCTTGAGCGACCGCTTTGGGCGCAAGAAAATGCTATTCCTCTGCGCACTGCTTTACGCCGTATCGGGCCTACTCTCCGCCATGCCGAACACCTTCAACCAATTCCTCGTCGCCCGCATTATCAGCGGACTCGGCATCGGCGCGTCCTCGATGATCTGCCCGGTTTACATTGCCGAAATCGCGCCGGAGAAATGGCGCGGCCGCCTCGGCACCCTCTTCCAGCTCGGCATCGTTGTGGGCATTTTCGTGACGCTCTTCATTAACAAACTCATCCAAGGCATGGGCAATGAAGTTTGGAACACCGCTTACGGATGGCGCTGGATGCTCGGCATGGAAGTCGTTCCCGCAATAGCCTTCATAGCATTATTATTTGCCGTCCCGGAAAGCCCGCGCTGGCTCGCGCAAAAAGGCCGCGAAAACGAAGCGCGTGACATCCTCACCAAAGTGGACGGCGCGGAACACGCCGCCTCGGAGATGGCCGCCATCCGCGAAGCCACGAGCCACGAGGAAGGCCGCTTCTCTGAATTGTTCTCCGGCCCGTTCCGTAAGCCACTGCTCATCGCCGTGGTGCTGATGGCCTGCTCGCAGTTCTGCGGCATCAACGCCATCATGTATTACTCCACCAAGATTTTCGCCGCCGCCGGCGGCAGCACGGCCACGGCATTCAATGCGTCCGTCTGGGTCGGCCTCATCAATCTGCTTTTCACTTTCGTCGCCATCGGTTTCGTGGACAAGGCTGGTCGGCGGCCGCTCCTGCTCATCGGCACGGCGGTGCAGACCATCGCGCTCGGACTGGTCGGCTGGATGTTTCACACCAATACGAGCGGCTTGCCGCTGCTCCTGTGCGTGATCGGGTTCATCGCTGCATTTTCGATGGCACTTGGCCCGATCGGCTGGCTGTTCTGCTCCGAAATTTTCCCGAACAAGGTGCGTGGTCGCGCCATGTCCATCGCGGCGTTCACTGTCTGGGTTTCCTGCTACATCGTCGCGCAGACTTTCCCCATGATGAATGACAACTCTTCTATCGGGCCGGCTCTGACCTTCTGGATTTACGGCGGCGTCAGCCTGTTCGCATTCTTCTTCGTCCTCGCGTTGATTCCCGAGACCAAGGGGCGCACGCTCGAACAGATCGAAAAGTTGTGGAGCGGCAAAAATGCAATCCCGTAACCCGCTTATGACCATCCTTGCCTGCGATCTCGGCGGCACGCGCATGAAAATCGGAGTCATGCGCGCTGGCGTCTTGCTGGCGCTAACCGTCGAGCCGGCCAATTCTAAAGCCGGTCTTGCGCCGCAACTGCCCGTGCTCAAAGCCGCGTGCTTGCGTTTGCTCAGTGAGTTGAAACTCACCCCGCGCGACTGTGCCGGCATCAGCATTGCATTTCCAAGCTTAATTGACACCGCCACCGGTCGTGTGCTCGCCGAGTATCGGAAATTTGCCGACGCGATGGCGCTCGACCTCCGCGCATGGGCACAATGCGAACTCGGCCTTCCGCTCGCCATCGAGAACGACGCCCGCATGGCGTTGATTGGCGAATGGCGGGCGGGTGCGGGGCGCGGCGTGGACAATCTTGTGATGATGACGCTCGGCACAGGCCTCGGCGTATGCGCCATCATTGAAGGCCGTGTGCTGCGCGGCAAACACGGCCAGGCCGGCGTGCTGGGCGGACACTTTACCGTGCGCTACGGCGGCCGTGCGTGCAGTTGCGGCAACGTCGGTTGCGCGGAAGCTGAAGCCTCCACCGCGTTTCTCGCCGAGCTGGCGAAGTCGCGTTCCGATTTCGCCACGAGCGCGCTGGCACCCGAACCAGTGCTGGATTTTGCCGCCGTTTTCAAACACGCCGCCGCCGGCGACGCCTGCGCCGTGGCGCTGCGCGACCACAGCATTCAAGTCTGGGCCACGCTCGCGGTAAATCTGATTCACGCCTACGACCCGGAGATGGTCATCATCGGCGGCGGGATCATGGCCAGTGCGGATGTGATTTTGCCCGCTGTCCGCGCACACGTCGCCCGCCACGCCCACACGCCGTGGGGCAAGGTGCAAGTCGTCGCGTCCCAGCTCGGTGACCACGCCGCGCTGGTCGCCGGCGAATGGCTGTTGCAGGAACAATTTCCCAATCTCAAATGAGAAAGCCGAACTACGATAAATTTCCGTATGTCGCCGTGCCCGGCGGCGAAAATTGCTGTGTGCAGGGCTGGGACGCGATTGCGGTCCGGCTGCAACAGGCCATTGCCAAACGAAACCAAAACAAACTCATCCTCGTCGTCGAGTGCTACACCGGCGTGGATGAAACGCAGGTGCTGACCGAATTGAAGTCGCGCCTCAAGCCCGCGCTGGTCGTGGACGTGCGCGAGGCGTTGCTGCCGCCGGCCAAGATTGACGCCCTCGTTGCGCCGTTTCTCGGCGGCAACGATCCCGTGTTCGGATTTCTGTCCGGCCTCAAGCTGCCGGAGTTTTTTGACCAGACGCACGTAGCGCAATTAAGCCAAAGCGTGGCGGCGGTGGAAAATGGGTTAGTGCTCGTCATTGGTTGCGGCGCGCGACTTGTGGCCGGCGGCGACATCCTCGTCTATGCCGACCTCGCACGCTGGGAGGCACAATTGCGCTTTCGCCGTAATGAAATCAGCAATCTCGGCGTAGAGAACCGCACCCTCGCCGCGAGCCTGCAATACAAGCGTGCGTTCTTCGTGGACTGGCGCGTGGCCGACCGCTGGAAACGTCCGCTCATCGCGCAATGGGATTACGTCCTCGACACCAACAATCCGCAGGAGCCAAAGCTCGCCGATGGCGACGCTGTCCGGCGCGGATTGCGGCAGGCCGTGAAGCAGCCGTTTCGCGTCGTGCCGTTCTTCGATCCAGCGCCGTGGGGAGGTCAATGGATGAAAGAGTTCTGCGACCTCGACCGCAGCGCCAAGAATTACGGCTGGTGTTTCGATTGCGTGCCGGAAGAGAACAGTTTGTTGCTCGGCTTTGGCAAAACACGATTTGAGCTTCCCTCGATTGACCTGGTGTTCGACCTTCCGTGCGCTTTGTTGGGCGACAAAGTCCACGCACGGTTCGGCGATGAGTTCCCGATCCGCTTTGACTTCCTCGACACGATGGGCGGTGGCAACTTGTCGTTTCAGGTGCATCCGTTGACGGAATACATCCAGCAAAATTTCGGAATGCACTACACGCAGGACGAAAGCTACTATATGCTCGATGCCGGGCCGGGTGCGAGCGTCTATCTCGGCTTGCTTGACGGCGTGGACGCGGCGGCAATGGCGTGCGATCTCGAAACGGCACAGTCAGGCAAAGCACCTTTTCCGGCGGAGAAATACTCGAATCAATTTCCGGCGAAGAAGCATGATCACTATTTGATTCCCGCTGGCACGGTGCATTGCAGTGGCGCGGAAAGCATGGTGCTGGAGATCAGTGCCACCCCTTACATTTTCACCTTTAAGATGTGGGACTGGGGACGCCTGGGCCTAGATGGCAAGCCGCGTCCGATTCACCTCAAGCACGGCCTCGCGAATATTCAATGGGAGCGCACGACTGAATGGACAAAGAAAAATCTGGTGAATTGTTTTGAACCGGTCGCGACTGGCGACGGCTGGCGCGAGGAACGCACCAGCCTGCACGAACGCGAATTCATCGAGACGCGTCGCCACTGGTTCACCAAGACCGTTCCGCACAATACGAACGGTGGCGTGAATGTGTTGAATCTCGTCGAAGGCGAGGAGGCCATCGTTGAAAGTCCCAGCGGCGCGTTTGCCCCTTTCGTCGTGCACTATGCCGAGACGTTTATTGTACCGGCGGCGGTCGGTGAATACACGATCCGTCCCCAAGGCCCGTCGGTCGGCAAAGAGTGGGCCACGATGAAGGCGTTTGTCCGCACTTAAGCTTTGAAACCAACCAACAACTCCCATGCGTAAACTGACTTCCCCTCTTTGAATATGAAACGATATTTGCCTTGTCTGCTCTGGCTTGCTGCTATGTGCCCGTCAAACGCCGCACCTTTGCCATCCGCTGGAGTGCCTGTGGCTTTCGACGTGAAGGAATCGGATGCGGAACTGATCCTCTCCACGCCGAACTATCGCCTGGCCGTGGATCGCCAGCGGTTCGCGCTGCAACTGGAGCGGGCGGGCGAGGTCGTATTGACCACGCCGACTAATGATGTGCCCGGCCAGATAGCGCTGACGACGCTCACGAACTATTTGCGAACGGCCACGAAGCTGACCTTGAGTTATCTGACGGCCAGCAAATCGCATTGGGCGGTGGTGGAAATCGAGCCGTGTGCGGATGCGATTCGCATCACCACTTCGGCACTGGGCGGCGCGGGCATTGCTCCGGGTTTCCGATATAATTTGGCGGCGGCGGGACTTTGGTATGGCGGCGGCTTTCAAGGCTGGCGCGATTCGCAGACATTTCCGCTGAATGACGCGCGCATCACAAACAAACTGTTTTACGAGCAAGGCCTTTCACAAGGCACACCTCTCTGGTTTTCCACCAAGGGAGTCGCCGTGTGGGTGCGCACCCCGCAGGAGTTTCGCTACTCGATCAATTTACCCCAAGCCAATCAAGGCGTGCTGGCAGTCGAGATGCCCGACGCCAACTCGCTGGTGCATGACATCGTTCTGGCCGACAACGGCGCGGATGTCGTGCGGCGCATCGTCCGTTCCATCGGCTACACCAGGACGATGCCGCCGGACAATTATTTCCGCGACGTGATCTATACGACCTGGGTGGAATTCAAGTCTGACATTTCACAGGAGAAAGTTCTGGCGTATGCGCGGGCGATTCGCGCCAACAAACTGCCGGCGGGCGTCATCGAGATTGACGACAAATGGGAGGCGCTCTACGGCGACATGAATTTAGACAAGGCGAGATTTCCCGATCCCAAAGCCATGGTTCGCGAACTGCACCAGCTCGGCTATCGCGTGACGTTGTGGGTGCATCCGTTTGTGAATCTGGATTCGGAAACGTTCCGCGATGCCCGCAACCAGGAGTTGTTCGTCCAGAATTCCAGCGGACGCCCCGGCCTGTGCCGTTGGTGGAACGGCACCGGGACGACGTGGGATTTCACAAACCCGAAAGTCGGGAAAAAATATCGCGCCCGCTTGAACGACTTGATGAGCAACTACGGATTTGACGGCTTCAAGTTCGACGGCGGTGACACGCATTTTGAGCCGCGTGATCTGGTCGCGCACGAACCGATTTCGCCGGTTCAATACCAAGACATCTACAACCGCGAAGCCACCGCGCACTTCAAATTGCAGGAAGCCCGCGTGGGCGCCTATTGCCAGCCCTTGGGCGTGGTGCAGCGGCTCATTGACAAACAATCCATTTGGGGAAATGAGAATGGCTTCGCATCGGTCATTCCGGAAGCCATCAATGTCTCCCTGCGCGGCTTTCATTTCTTGATGCCTGACATGGTGGGCGGCAACCAATACGACAGCGACAAGATTGACAAGGAACTCATGATCCGCTGGGCGCAGGCGTCGGCCTTAATGCCGTTGATGCAATTCTCCTACGGCCCGTGGCATTTCGATGAGGAAACGGTCCGGCTTTGCCGCGACGCGAGCGAACTGCACGCCAAGTTCACACCTTACATCCTGCGCCTCGCCAAAGCATCGATGCGCGAAGGTGAACCGATTCTCCGGCCGCTCTGGTATAACGTGCCGGCAGACACCAACGCAATCGCCATCACTGATCAATTCATGCTGGGCAACGATGTGGTCGTCGCGCCGATATTGAACAAAGGCGCAACGAGCCGTGATATTTATTTGCCCGCTGGAACCTGGAGGGAATACAAGACGGGCAGGATTTTTGCGGGCGGACAGTGGCTCAAGAAATGTGCCGCGCCACTGGAGACGCTGCCGGTTTTTATCCGTGAGGGAGCGGATGTTGGATTGTGACAAACCAGCAAATGTCATCTGCGGTGGCGTCGCTCCCACTCTGCCACCGCAGGTCAGAATGCTGCCGCGCTTAACCTAAGTCTTCAAATTTTTATGTTGAACCTCGAAAATATTCTCACGCATTACAATCCCGTCACCGGCGAAATGCCCGGTGCGACCATGGTAAAACGCCACTTGAGCGACCTGTGCGGCTGCTTTGCCAATGCGACGGCTTACGAAGCTGCGCTCACGGCGGGCAATCCTTTGCTCTATTCGGTTGGCGCGGTTGAGCCCGCAGGCGGCGAAGGCGATTTGCACTACGGCGTCGGGATGCTCATGCCGGGGAAAATCGGCGACGAGTATTTCATGACCAAGGGGCATCTGCACTCATGGCGTCCGGCGGCGGAGTTTTATTTTGGCCTCACCGGCGAAGGTGTGATGTTGCTCGAAGACGAGGCGACAGGCGAGAGTCGCATCGTGCCGCTGCGTCCGAACGGCGTGGTGTATGTGCCCGGTCACGTCGCGCATCGCACGATGAACGTGGGCTTGACGCCGCTGACTTACATCGGCGTTTATCCGGCAAAGGCGGGTCACGATTACAGCACGATTGCTAAAACAAACTTTCGCTGCGTGGTCGTCGAGCGCAACGGCCAGCCAACGATGATCGAACGAAACACTTTATGAACTACGTCACCAAACCCATTCCAACCGAGAAACCCGCCATTGGATTCGTCAAGCGTCCGTGGGGCTCGTTCAAACAATTTGCCTTCAACCGCGATTGCACCGTGAGTTTGATGACCGTGCTGCCCGGCCAGCGACTAAGCCTGCAATCGCACACGGGCCGCGCGGAATTGTGGATCGTCATTGATGATGGCGCGGTGGTTCACGTCGGCGAGGAAGAACGTGCTTACAAGGCTGGTGACGAAATCTGGATCCCCGCCAACGAGAAGCATCGGCTTTCATGCACAGGCGGTCAGCCAGTGCGTGTGCTTGAAGTCGCCTTCGGCAACTGGCAGCAGGACGATATCAAGCGCTACGCGGACGATTACAAGCGGTAAGCCTGAGTCTCAAAACTTAATGCTCCATTCGTTGGATGCCGCACCTTTCTTCAAATGAAGAGTCTGCTTCACCGTTTTGCCTTCGACTTGCGCGATAATGGTATAGTCGCCGAGAAAACCTCGGAACGCTACTTCACCGTTCACGGTGCTGTTGGTCTGGAATTTGGTTTTCCAATCATGGTTGATTAGCTGATCCAGAGCTTGGTAGGCCAGCTTGGGCGAGAAGTCCCGATGCACAAGCCCAGCGTTCCATTTATCATCGCCTTTGGCAGCCGTTCCATCCACGAGGTTCCACCAGGTGATGGCATTGACATTCGGATGGCTGAACCAAAGCCGGTAGAAATTGCGCGCCACGGTTGCCTGATCGCGTTCGCCCTCGGGCGTGTTTGGCAGCGTGGGAATGGTAATTTCAGTGATAGCAAGAGGCCGCCCAAAACTGCTGTATTGGTCCAGCACTTTGAAGATGTTGGCCGGAGTGAAGTAATAACCGTTTTCAACCCGTGGCAATCTTTCGTCGAGCCGCTCTTCGCTGGCGGGGATGGAATCCTGGCCGTTCAGAATTTCATGCCAGACTTTTTCTTTCGTGATATGAAACTGGAATCCGATTTCGTCCACCCGCGCGCCGCGCCCGAGCATTTCCCGGATGAGGCGATAATACCGGCTTTCCGTGCCGTAGAACTCCACCCAGGAAAAAGTGGTCGCTTCATTCAACATCATCCGATCACCGGCAGGCAGCAGCTTCGCTGCGATGCCTAGGGAAAGGAACACATAATCTTCCGGCAGGTTGCACCATCTGACCTCCCAGGTGCGGCGCTCACAAGGCTCGTTGACGACTTCCCACCGCTTGATTGAGTCGCCATAACGGGCGGCAATTTCGGAGATGCGTTGCTCGACGCGAACCATGACTTCCAGCGGATCGTCGGGGCGCCACTTGGGATACCATTGAGCCCACACCAGTGGGTGCCCTTTCATCTCAATCTCATGTTTCTGGCAAAACTCGACCACAGCGTCCGGCGGCGGGCGGCGGTAAATCACCGGGCTGTCTTTGGCAAATCGCAGCTTGCCCGGCTCCGGTTCTAGGTCGGACCAGTAGAACGGCACGGTCGTGTAATTGAAGATGGTCGTGTAAGCCTGCTCATACTTGAGGTTTTCCTCCGGGGTCGGAAAACCACCCAGCATGAAGGAGTTTACGCCGAACAGAAAATCGTGACGGGTCTGCTCGACCTTGACGGTCACGTTGGTTAGCGGCAATCCGTCGGCCCCGATGAATTTCAAGACGACTTCATCCATCCGGTTCATGCGGATGCCGTCCGCAATGCGCTGTTCCACGGCGGGATTTTGCCACAACTCATCAAGCGTTGCGGCGTTGAGCGATATCACCATCAGGCCAGCCAGCATGTGGTAGATGTATTTCATAAATTTTTTGGTTACTCCGGCCCAAAAACCAAAACCTTGAAGCTGCCTTTATCGGCACCGGCGGACAAATAAATCCGGTGCGTCACTGGATCCAGCGCCATGGTCCGGGCACTTATCTCCGTTTTGAGAACCTGCACGACTTTTAGCACGTCGCCCTCTGCCTTTGCGATGGTGGTCGTTCCATCGCCGCCGCAGGAAGCAAAGACAAGTCCGGTCAGCGGATCAAATTCAACTCCATCCACCCCTTTGCCAATCGGCACGTTCGAAAGAACCTTGCCGCTGGTGCTGTCCATCATGAGCAGCAATCCATTGCCGCAACCCAGAAACAAGCGATGGTTTTTTCCATCAAATGCCATGCCGCTGGCCTCTTCGCCCGGGGCAATCGGCCAGTGATTGACAACAGAGTGAGTTTTCACATCAATGACGGCCACTTCGTTTTTGTCTTCAATGTTGTTGAAAATCAAACCCACCTCATGGTCGGCGGCGGCGAATTCCGGTTTGCCGCCCAGCGCAATGGTGGTCACAACCTTGGCGGACTTCGCATCAATCACCGTAGCGGACTGATTGCGGGAATTGAACGTATAAAACTCCTTTTGCTCTGGCTCAAAAAGGGCCAAATCCGGACCGGATCCGGTAGGAACCTTGGAAAGAATTTTCAACGTTTTTAAATCCACCATGGCCGCCCGGTTTTCCCGGCCACAAGTGACCAGACCGAAGCCCAACCCCGGTGCCGGCACCAGAATGTGAGCCCCGTCCGTGTTGGTGATTTCTCCAACGACAGTATTTTGTGCCAGATCAATCACGTCCACTTTTGTGCTGTGCGTAACGTAAAGTCGTTGCGCCGCATTATCCACCGTCAGACAATCCCACCAATCAGGGCCGGAAATCGGTATGGTTTTTAGAAGATGATAATTACCCAGCGCAGCATGAGATTCATAGTCATAGGCAATCCCGAAATAAGCTAGGACACAATGCGCCCACAGATGCTCGCCATTGTTGCGCAGGTGCTCGCCATCGCGAAGAAAGTAGTCACGGCTCGTCATTGAGAGATTGCCGAATCTCTGAATCAGGGCTTCTTTCCAACTGACCCGCAAGTCGAGGTATCCCATATCGTTATTTTTTGCCCAGGCGGGGTAGAGAACATCGGCATATTGGTCTGCGACGGTGTCGTGGTTGGGACCTTTTTTGGCCGTGTCTATGCAGTGGTCACTTAGCAGCAACACTTCGATACGATTGCCACGCTGGTTGACCATATTGCGGATTCCTGGTTTGCCCAAATTATTCATGAATGTTTCAGCCGTGAGGTGCTTTTTAGTTTTGTCCAATTCGGTCAATCGCCGCCCCCATTTTTCCAAAGCGGCTTTATCGTGGCATCCCGCAAATAGAAGGTCGGCATAGGATTCAGTTTCGGGATAAGCATAATCATGAATGATTACCAGATCGGCATCGGTCGGTTCAATGTCCTGCGGATACATCGCCACGAGCGTGCCCGAAGTCCAGCCGCCGCGAGCCTTGTAGATAAAGGAAAAAACATCCCCATAAGCAGCCGTCATCTGTTGCGGGACGATCTGCGTCACCCAAATGTTGTCATTCACACACAAAGACTGCCCATAAAACACGACACGGACGCGGTCAGCATCGGTCAATTTTTCGCCCCGCTTCAGCTTGGCGGCAGCTGCGTCAATGGCAGCCTTGGTGTGCTCCAGATTCTGCCACGGGGCAAAACTGTGTCCGGGCAGGCGGGTTGGAGCTGGCTCCTGCCCCATCAAGAGATTGGCACACGTCGCCAGCACTGAAAAAATTAGAATGTTTCGCATATTCAAAACTCCGAGTTGTATCTTGCTCATGGCGTTTATTGAGGATAATTGCTTGGTGATGATTCTTATTCTTGGGTGATGCTTATGATGTATCCCTTGCCGATGCCGTCGTTGTTTTTGACACGCACTTCATTCCCCTGCACGGCGATATCATCAAGCCCGGTGCCGGATTCGATAAACATGTTGTCCGTTCGCTGAATGGATTCAAATTTCTGCCCTGCTGGGAGTTTCACCGCGCCCTCCGGCTGGAGCCATACCACGAAGATTTTGCCGGTTTTCGGATGCGTGGACCAGATGACGCTCTCGCTGATATGGCTGGCGGGACTGGAATAAACCTTGCCATCCCACGACCGTTTTTCGAGTGGGATGCCGTTGCGGTTTTCCCAAGCGGGGACACGTCGGATCAGTTGCAGGCGGGCGGGCACTTCGCGAATATTATTGAAACCGGGCATGTTGCCCGTGCCGCCGAATCTCCCATACCAGCAAAAATATGAACCATTGACCGCTGCATTCCCGGCAATCTCGCGATTTTCCTTTTCACCAAAACAGTTTGGCGTCGAGGATCCCATCATACCATGGCCGGCCACCAAACCGGAGTTGAAGATCCGCTCATCCGTTGCAAATTCCGTCCCCGTTGCCCATTTACTTCCGCCGCCCTCCTCCAAGATAAGATCTGGCATGAACTCTCTTGCGTCCGGGCGATCCTTGACCAGCGCCAGCCAATTCTCCCAAATGTTATACGGCTCGATGATAAATTTTGCCTCAGAAAATTGGGCTCGCGTCTGGCTGAAAAGTTGCCGATAAAACGCCGCCTTGCCATCGGTGTAGGTGGGATATTGAAAGGCCGCCCCCTCCGGCTTGTAAGCACTGTCCGAACCCGTCCAAAAAGCCAGGGTGATCTGCTTGCCGCCGCCCTCCTGACCGCCTTGCTTCTGCTTCTTGTCCCAAAAATCGCCGGTTAAATTCGGCACATCCCAAGCGTAGCCGGCAAAGAGGAAATACCGATCCTTCCGCTCCAGACTTTTAGCGTGTTGTATGATCCGGCTTACAAGGTAATCATTCACCTCCTGTTTCTGATGATCTGGCTCGACGCAAAAAACGGTTGCCGAGGAAAACCAGCCCGTGGCCATGTTCGTCGGGAATGGCTGGTCGCTTTTTTTGGCAAAGTATTTTTCATACAGCTCCCGGTCCTTCGCCGAGTAGGTCTTGGCGGGGTTGAGGTTTCGCGGGACCGGAAAGGCATCGCTTTGCGGGGTTTCCAGATAGAAACCCAGATCCGAGGCCAGTTCGTTGGTCTCCATCCCGCGTTTATACATGATGAAGTCGTATCCCATCTGCTTGGCGAACCGCAGGTTTGATTGGTTATCCCCACTCCATGTGATCCCATAAAAATCCAAGGGGTCTTTTGGTGAAATCGCGGCAGCCGATGTTGTTCCATTATAAGCGGCGACGAGTGTGAGTGCTGCGACAAGGAGTTTCATGAAGCGGGGTGATCCGTTCATGAATAAGGCATTAAAATTCATATGTGTATATTTTTGCGGATTGATAAGGTCATTCAGGAATTGAAAGTGATCATAATCGGAATCAGGGATTGCTTAAGCGATAGAAACGTTTTGGGTAAGTGGTTGCCGCGGAATCCAGAAGCGTGAATGGGTTGGATGTGATCATGCCGCTGAACAGCTTCCCCATCCCCAGCGGGCATAATTAACCGTGGAAGGAATCCAGCCCGGCAGGTTTTTGTCCTGTTGGCTGGTGCGATTGAACGTCTCCCAACCCATGCCCGGATTGGCGAGCAGATCCTCAGTCGGTTGCGGTTTCACCACCACAAGATCACCCTTGGCCATGCCCATTCCACCGATACCCATGAGGCAACCCAACACGACACAAAGGCACCATAACGAGCCGAAAATATTCGTCATGGATTGATGCATGATTAGCGAGTTGATACTTCAAACAGTCGTCCCGCATACGACCGCTCGATTTGAATTTCAAAACCTTTGGTGGCCAGTTCGCCGCCGGTTCCCGTGAAAACCACTTTTCCGTCCAACCCTTTCACTTCATAGGTTTTCGCCGGATCGAGGTAATGAATAAAAACAGTTCGTTTGGTTTCAAGCGCGCCCTGACGAAATACGCCGATGATGCCGCCCTGTTTCGTTTCGGTGTTGATGCGTTGGAACCCATCCCAACTGCCTTCCTTCGGTTCGCCAAAGCCGGGCAGATCCTGTCGGAAGCTCATGATGTCATACTTGGCTGCCATAGATTGCAACCAGACGGAGTATTCTCGGTATTTCTTACGATCAGCCGGTGAAATTTTCCGGGGATCACCCAGCATGATGGGCAGCGCACCCGCCAGAGACTTGACATGGTTTTCCCAACCCTGGTCGTCCATGGCGGGATTGCCAATCACCAAGGCGGTGGCAGGCACGGCGGGCGAACGCCACCACGCCATGTTCCGAACCCGAAGGTCGCCTCGTTCATCGGGCTCGTTAAAATTCGACAGCCAGTCGCCTTCCGCGTGTTTCAGCATGGCATAATCAATCAACTGCAACCCTCCCATCGTCTCGAAGGTGCAATCAATGAACAGGTTTGGGTTCAACTGATGCAGTTCATCAAACAATTTCCACAAGGGTTCGTAGTTGGCATAGAGCGCTTCGGCATGATCCTTATGCCCGGGATGATTCGTGGCGTAACAGCCCGATTTCGTGGAATCGAAAACGTAAGGGCTGGTCACCACGGCAAAATCGAGCTTTAGATATTCCAGACCGTTTTCCGCCACTAGATTGGTCAAGACGCCTTTGATGTAGTCCTGCCAACCTGTGCTGAAGCAGGCTGTGAATTTTTCCGCCTCGCCATGGATGGAAGTCAGTTTCCCATTGATATCTTTTACGAACCATTCGGGATGCTGCTGAAAAACCCGGCTGTCCGGGGCAGCCGAGCCAACGCTGACCCACAAGCCGGGTTTCATCCCGAGTGATTTGATGTAATCGAAAACCGGCTTCAAGCCATTGGGAAATTTCTTCTTATCAATCCCCCAGTCGCCGTAGCTGTCCTGCCAGCCGTCATCAATCACAAACTCCTTCATACCCGCCGCCGCTGCGGCTGTGGCCAGCTCCTTGATGAGCTGTTCGTTGATGTCTTTCTTGAATGGATTCCAAGTGTTGTAAACAAAGGTGGGTTTCTCTTTCAGTTCGGAAAGCCGAATGCCCATATGTTTGCGGACAAAATCAGGAACAGCCGTATTCAGCATTTCATCAGGATCTTTGTGCCCATTGTAAACCATGGTAAAGACCTGCGGAGTTGCGAATGACTCGCCGGGCTGAAGCCATTTGCGAAACGGGAAGCGCGCGTTTGTGTGTGTCAGGCCGCTGCAAATCATCGGGTGGTGGGCGTCCCAAAACACGGAAGTGTGTTTCATCACGCCCGCCGCTTCGTTGCCAATCACGATGCCGGCCTCCCAGTCCGGGTTGTGGACAATGACCAGCGCATCCTGCATCCCACCGTCAAACGGCCCGATAGAACGCCGCCGCCCGTAGTCGCTGCAAATCCAGCTGAAAGTCGTCGCATAATACTTGGCGACCGTGAACCGCTCCACATCCACCGATTCCAGGGCCAGCTGCGCGTCGGTGAGATTTTTTATCACCAGATTTTTGCGAACCACTGGCTGGTCGGGATAAAGCAAAAATTTTAAGGTGGCTTCAATTTTTTTATCTCCACTCAGCAACACCACCGCCGCACCATCGCCGCCGTGTGCATCGCCGATCGTTTTCACATCCACCAAGCTCCAATCACTTTTGCCGGAATATGGCGTGCCGTTGACCTCAAACTGAAAGTCGGCGTTCGCCGTCTCAAAATACGGGAACACCCCTTTCACCGGCTGGTAGGTTGTCGTCAGAAAATTGCCAGTCCGCGATGGTAGCTTAATAACCCGCTGAATCACGCCATTGTTCAGCGTCAGCTCCGTCTTCGTCCAGTTGGCAAACGGAACTGCCACCACCAAGTTGGTGGCTAAAATGCCGAGGAGAAAAGCAGAGATTATTTTCTTCATGTTCGTTTTGTGTCGGCGTGACTATTTTCCCCACCGCTCAACGTGTTTAAGAGTTTCCATTTCTGTCCCCTCCTTCACGCCCAGACAGAGAAACACACCTTCGCGCGGCATCTGTTTCATGAATTCATCCAATTCCTCCAGCGGCACATCCACCAGCACAGATTTGCCCGCCGCCAGGACGCGCTGGAGCAGCGGCAGCCATTGCAGGATAGGCCAGTCTGCACCCATGCCCTGCACCCATTGAATCGCTTGGACACCCGGCTGCTCCAGAATCACGTCTAGATGCCGCGCCACGCCTTTGCCATCAACATGAAAAACGGCGCGATCCATGCCCAGCATTTCGGTTTGAAACTGCGGCAGGGCGAACTGCCTGAAGTGCGCCGGCGAAATCATGGTGGACGTGTCGCAGCTCGGAATGTGGAACTTGCCGCAGCAAGGAATATTCATCCAGGTGACACACGGCTGGCCCGCGGCCTTCAGCATTTTGTCAAAGTGGTTGAAGATGCGGTGAAAATCGCGCACGGAAAGTTCCATCAGCGGCGCGAGCTTCTCCGGCTCATCCGCCATGTCGAGGCAGAGATCATCAATGCCGCGCCAGGCCGTGATACAATCCAGACTCGGATGCAGATCGGTGTAGCCAACCCAGTAGCGGCTGCCACACCGGGCCAGCGCGGTGCGGGTCATCTCCTCAATCTTCTTGAAATAATGATTTGCAAATGGATCGGCCTGCAACACAGACAAATCATCCAGATTCGTCAACACCGGCTCAAACCACGACGTCACCTCGTCATATTTCAGCCGCCCGGCATAGAAAGCTGAATAGACATTCGGACCTAGATTCGGCATGAAAACTGGGAAGGTTTCCGCGTAAAAGGTTTTGCCTGCCAGCGACTGCTCGAAATTCTCGATCTGATAATCCGTGTCCAGCCAGCGTTCCTCCAGAGAAGCCCAGCGCTTCAGATCCAGTGGTTCACCCGACTCGAACTGCGCGTTATGCTTGTAAAATCGCACCGGCGGACGATCTAAAACCGACTGCTGAAACCACGCCTCAATGCGTTCCAGGCAGCGGGCAAAGTCAGGCTTGGTGGTGAGAGCAACGGGACTGAATGGATTTGCCATATTCAAATTGGTTCGAGTTAAGTTGTTGAGATTTTGTTAAGCTACGGCACTTTGGTCATCGCTCGGCGGGTGAGTTCAGTGATGTCGTTCCAGCGTCCGCCAGCGGCCAGTTTGCGGTCCGTCAGCCATGAACCGCCGACCGCCACCACCAGCGGCAGCTCCAGATAGTCGGCCAGGGTTTGTTCGGTGACTCCACCGAGTGGAATCAGCCGCAACTCGGTGTGCGCGTATGGCGCCGCCACAGCCTTGATAAAATCCACCCCGCCGGCGGCCACCGCCGGAAAGAATTTCACCCACGGACAGCCCAGTTCCAGCGACTGCTCCATCTCGCCGGGCGTGAGCACGCCGGGGATGAACAGAAATCTGCGCTCCACAGCCGCGCGCACCACCGTCGGATTAAACCCGGGTGAGACGCCGAATTGCGCGCCGGCACTCCGCGCTTCATCCATTTGTGCGGGCGTGAGCAGCGTGCCCGCACCCACGCACATTTGCGGCACTTCGGCGCGGATGCGGCGGATGCACTCGGCAGCGTGTGCGTTGCGGAAGGTGACTTCCATGACGTCAAGACCACCCGCGAGCAGCGCGTTGGCCAGCGGCACGGCGTGGCTGGGCGAATCAATCACAGCGGCAGAGAGAATCCGTCGGTCAGCGATGTGTTGTTGGATGCTCATGGACTACTTGGTTTCTACAATGGCCTTCACCTTCTCGGTCAGGATGCGGACGATCTCATCACGCACGCGTTCGCCTTCCTGCAAATCCGCTTTCGTCGGCTCGCCATTGATGCCGCCGGAGTGCGGATTGAGCGCGTGCCGTGAGCGTAAGCGATACCACGGCTTGCTGACCTTGTAATCTTTCGCCCGTTCCAGGTGCGACTTCGTGCCGACCGCCAGCGCAATTTCCGTTTCGCCTTTGTCGGCGTGGGCAATCTTGGTAAAGCCCGCTTCCGTCCAGTAATTCCAATATACAACTTGCAGGTCGGGATGCTTTTCCCACACGCGATAGATCGCCAGCTCCGTCGGCAACTTATTCGCGCCGTGGCCACTTAGGAAAATCTGGCGCTTGAAACCGTGTGCGCAGAGGTGACTGGAGAGATCCGTGATAACCGACGCCATCGTGTCCGCGCGCAGGCCCAGCGTGCCGACATATTCCGCCATCTCGTCGGCGAAACCGTAGGGCATCAATGGCAGCAGAATCGCGCCGGTGTTCTCAGCGATGCGCCGCGCGAAATACGCCGCCGTGTCCATATCCACCGAAGTGGCGAGGTGCGGTCCGTGCGCTTCGACGAGGCCGAGCGGAAGGATGACCGGCAGCGCACGATCTAGCGCCGCAACTTCATCCGACGTGAGTTGAGACCATTCTTTCATATCATTTTTGCAGGTGAACTTTCATCATCATCGCCGCCCCCAACACGCCGGCGTGTTCGGCAATTTCTGAAATCACAATCGGCACACCCGCGCCTGGCGGATAGCGGAAGATGTGCTGGTTGACATGCTGTTGCAGATCGTTGAGAAAATACTTCGCAGCCAATACCGCACCGCCGCTCAAGATAATGATCTCGGGCGAATAGGCGTGAACCGCATTCACCAGCAGCCAGCCGACATAACGCGTCCACCGGCGCAGTTCGTCGCAGCAGAGCCGGTCACCTTTGGCCACGCCGTCCTCGATGATGGTCCGAAAATCAATCGAATGGGCATCGGCGAAGTAACGCTCGCTGAGCGTGGAGGGTATGCCCCGCTGAATCCCGCTGCGCACGCCAATCGCCAGCGCCGTCGCGGAACAGCACATCTCGCCCGTGCCGCGTGCGCCGGTGAGACAGAGACGGTCATCGGCAGTGTTCAAGACGATGTGTCCCAATTGCCCACCGAACATGAAGCGCGGGTCACTCAAGATTCGACCATCGAGCATCACGCCTGAACCCACGCCCGTGCCGATGGTGACGGTCACGGCCCAATCCACGTCCTTGGCTTTGCCTGCGTATTTTTCGGCGTAGATGGAAAGCGTACCGTCGTTCTCCGCGCGCACGGGCAGTTTGAACCGCTCGGCGAAGCGCGGCACGATTGGATATTTTTCCAGGCCCTTCACCTTGCCGGGCAGGAGCATCACACCCAGTTCCGGATTCACCGGCCCGGTGAGGCCCAGTCCGATGCCACTCGGTTTGTGTCCGATCTGCTGGATGAATACCTCTGCCTTGTCGAGCAATCCGCTGACGACGCCGTCAATATCCGAATTCTTGGGTGACTCAAAAATGTCCTGCGCGAGAAACGTCGCGTCGCCGGTCACCGCGCCGAGCTTGATGCGCGTGCCGCCCCAATCAATGCCGAGATAGTAGGGTTGCTCGCTCATGGCGTCTCGAGAATCGCGCCGCTCTGGCGGAGTGCGGCCTGCAATTGTTTCACTGGGATTTCCTGCGGCGCTTTCTTTTCCTTCACCATCATGGCTGCGGCTGTGCCGACCGCCTGCCCCATAGCCATGCACTGCGCCATCGAACGAACGCTCGCGTGCGCGTCGTGCGTGGAGGAAAAACAACGGCCCGCCATGAGCAGGTTCTGCGAGCCGTTGGGAATGAGTGTGCCCCACGGAATTCCCACGCATTGTCCATCGGGCAAATACGCCCAAGCCGTGTCCGCGCCGCCGTGGTGATCTTCGATGGGCGCACCACACAGGCCGATTTGGTCATCGAATTGTTTTGCCGAAAGCACTTCGTCTTTCGTCAGACGATACTCACCATAAACGCGGCGCGTTTCACGCACGCCGATCTGCATACCGAACGTCGAAAGTTGCGCCTTCTCGTAGCCAGGAACTTTGTCGCGCAGGAAGCGGATGTATTCGATGGCCTGCTTGCGGCCTTCCATTTCCGCCTGCGACAGCAGTTCCGGATCGGTGGCGTTCACGATGGTGTCTCCCTTTTTGAAATACGACGTCAGCCGCGTCATTATGGTAGCCGTCATATGACCCACCGGCGTGATGTGGTCGCTGCCTTCCTTGCGCGGCAACGCGTATTGGCCGGACTCGGCGGCGGCGGCCATGAGCGCGTGAAATTCCTTTTTGCTGATCGCCTTGCGGCGAGCGACGTCCACGTTGCACAACTTGAATGTGGTGGTGAGCGTCTGCGCGGGATCAATTGCGCCCGCGAGTTCGTAATCAAATCCGGCGAAGTGGCAGAGGTCGGCGTCGCCGGAAGCGTCAATGAAAACATCCGCTGTGAACGTGCGCAGGCCGAGCTTGGTCGCGACGACGAGTGAGCGCAGCGATTTGTCCCTCGCCTCGACATCTTGCACCCACGCGTTGAGCAACACTTCCGCGCCTGACTCGCGCACGAGGTCTTCCCAAACCACTTTGAGATATTCTGGATGATAGGTAACGCCAGTGCCCGCGCCGTGGGTGTTGGGACGCTCCAGCCACGAAGCATGCTGACGCAAACGCTCCATCACGTCGTCGCTGATGCCGCCGACAACTTTCTTGGACTTCGAGCCGGGGGTGTAAAAGCCGTAAAACGTGTCGAGCACCGCCGTGCTGGTGCCACCGAGGAACGGCAGACGTTCGAGCACTAGCGTCTTCGCACCGGCACGGGCAGAGGCAATCGTGGCCGTCGCGCCCGCTGAGCCAGAGCCGACGACAATGACGTCGTAGTGTTTCGACGGCGGCAGTTGTTTGGAGTAAATATTCATTATCTATTCAACAAAGATTCCAGCCGGCGTCCACTTCCAGCACTTCCCCAGTGATGGAGCGTGAAGCGTCGCTCAGCAAAAACACACTCGCCGCCGCCGCATCCTCCACTGGAATGACGCCACCTTCGAGTGGTTGCTTCTGCGCGATGAATTTAAGAATCACGCGATCATCCGAAGCGCGGGCACTCATTGGCGTCCGCACCAGCGCTGGAGCAATCACATTCATGCGGATTTTGTTCTTTGCGTAGTAAGCCGCAGCCGTGCGCGTCATCGAGATGATCGCGCCCTTGCCCGCCGCGTAACCGATGGCGGAAAAGTGCTTTGGCTCGGGATGAAGGCCAAGGATGCTCGCCATGTTGAGGATGACGCCGCGCTGGCCGTTCTCTGGGTGTGGCTTTTGCTTGAGCATCACGCGGAGCGCTTCGCGGCACATGCGGTATTGCGAAGCGACGTTGATTTCCATGACGGCGTGCCAGCCTTCCTCGGTGCATACGTGCAATGGGCCATCGCCAAATTTCCGCGCACTGATACCCGCGACATTATAAAGGCCATCCAGCCGGCCAAACTTCTTCACGCACTTGGCGACTGCGGCCGGACCAACTTTGGGATTTGCCAGATCACCCGCGTGCCAGCCGGTCTCCGCGCCGAGCTTTTGTAATTCCGCGACCAGCGTCCGCACGTTCTCCTCCGTCCGGCTCACGATGAACAGGCGATGGCCGAGCCGCGCAAGCTGGCGCGCGGTTTCCGCACCGATGCCGGTGGAGGCGGTGATGAGATAAGTGCGAGGCGTCATGATTTACGAAAACTATTTCTTCGGCTTGACCGCATTTGGATTGTGCAGCGCCTTGCTGTAGCGGCGACGCTGGTCGGCGAGCCATTCGTCATAGTTCACGCCGTAGCCACCAAGGTGCATGTTTTGCAGAACAATGTGCTTGTAGCCGCGCCGATCCAGTTCGCGCAACGTGAGTTCGTTCAGCGATTGCACCAGCGTCAGCGAACCGATGGAACTGAGCGGACACACAACATATTTTCCCGTCTGGCCTTCGACGGTCGTGGAGAGGTCGCCCATCGGCATGCAGTTATTGAGGAAATAGCCGCGCGCGTGTTCCTTCGCGATATGCCAGAGCGTCTTGCCGCAACTGTGCTTGGGCGCGGCCTGACTGGCCTGTTCGAGTGAGGCGATGCAAACCAGCGGATGTTTCGGATAACGTTTGGAAACTTCGAGCGCGAAATCCACCGCCGCCTGCGTCTGGCCAGTGGCGCTGATGGCGATGAAAACATCATATTCGCCAATCTCGACCTCATCGAGCAGCACCGCGCCTAGACCTTCCACTTTCTCAATCGCCTGATTCAACCTCAGACTGTCCGCGCCCACGACATCGGTGAAGTTGGACAGTGCATTCGATAGCAGTGGATGAAACCCCGTCAGCGCGCCCATCCGCACGACCATTTCTTCGACGGAGATTCGAGAATGGCCATTGGCATAGACATGGATGAGGCCGTCGTTCTGGATGGCGTCGGCGTAATGCGCCGCGACCTTTTGCAGCGTTGCCTCTTGAGCAAGAACGCCATCACGGATGCGATTGAGTTGATTCGGGAAAGAAAGCATATAGTGAGCAAATTTGTCCTGTTGTTAGTCCACCAGTTCACGTTCAATTTCTTCGAGCGTCTTGCCCTTGGTTTCCGGCAGCTTGGCTTTCATGAACATGAAACCAACGGCGCAGATGACGGAAAAAATCCAGAACGTGCCCGCCGCGCCGAGCTTGGCGAGCATGGTCGGAAAAGCGTAGGTCAGCGTGAAATTGCCGAACCAAAGCGCAAACACCGCCGTGGCCATCGCCGCGCCGCGAATCCGGTTCGGAAATATTTCCGCGAGCACCACCCAGCACATCGGCGCGATGGTAGCGGCATACCAACCGATAGCCGCGACGACCAGCAACACCACCGGCAGGCCGGTGACGTGCGCGTGAAAACACCAGCCCATCAGCAGAAAGATGACGACCAGCCCAGCCCAGCCCGCCAGCGTCAACGGCCGCCGCCCAAGCCGGTCCACCGTTTGGAGGGCAACGAAAGTGAAAATCAGATTCACCATGCCGACGATGATGATGTTCAGCAGAATGGCCGAGACGTTGTAACCGGCGGCGGCAAAAACGTCTTTTGTGTAATAGAAAATCACGTTGATGCCGCACCATTGCACGATGAAGGATAGCAACACGCCGAAGATCACGATGCGCCGCACGCCCGGCTGAAATAGGTCACGGTAGTTGACCTTATGAATCTCGTTTACCAGGGTGGACTCGATGTCGGCCACGGCTTGGGTTGCAAATTTCTGCCCGCCAAGGCGGGTCAGCACACCCAGAGCCTTGTCACGGTCGCCGTTCTTGACGAGCCAGCGGGGACTTTCGGGCACGAAAAACATTCCGATCAAAAACAGCGACGCGGGCAAGGCGGTCAGACAAAACATCCAGCGCCAACCTTGCTGGCCGTTCCATGAAGCCAGAATCTCCGCCGTCGTTGCGCCAGCCGGAACGGGTTGCGCCACCAGCCAGTTGACGACCTGCGCGAGCACGATGCCGATGACTATGTTGAGCTGGTTCAGCGAAACCAATTTGCCCCGGATGGCGGCGGGCGCGATTTCTGCGATATACATCGGAGAAAGATTGGACGCGATGCCGATGGCCACGCCGCCAACGATGCGCCATGCCACGAACATGGAAAACGTGTTGGCCAATCCCGTCGCCAGCGACGACACCACGAAGAGTAATGCCGCCAAAATCAACAAGCGCTTGCGGCCAAATTTGTCGCTTAAAATGCCGGCCACCAGCGAACCCACCAGACACCCCATCAAGGCGCAACCCTTGGCCCAGCCAATGTCGCTGGCGGAGGTCAGGTTGAAATATTTTTCGTAAAAAATATCCGCACCGCTGATGACGACCCAATCGTAACCAAACAGCAGGCCGCCGAGCGCAGCCACCAGGCAGGCGGACCACAGGAAGAGCCGGTTGTATTTTACGTCGTCGGCTGCGGACGTGGTTACGGAAGATAGAGGAGCGTGCATAGATTGTAGTTATTCGGGCGGAACCGGTTTGCCCTTCACCAAGGCCTTGTTCCAGGGATCGAAACGTTTGCTATAAAGGGCTTGTGATCCGTTCCGATTTTTATGTTCCGCGTGTGACATCACGACGATCTCCTTGGGACCACGAAGCTGGTTGAAGGCGGCAAAGACACCGGACGCGGGCGACGTTGTGTCAATCAAACCCAGGCCGACGAGGGACGGGCATTGCACGCGCGCGGCGAAATTTACCGCATCAAAGTAGCGTGAGGTCTGGCGGACTTTTTCCTTGTCCCCTACGCTAACTCCGTTCAGCCAGCCCGGCCAGCCCGGTTGGCGGCCCACCAGATCGCCGGTGTTGTCGCAGCCCGCCGGAACCAAGGTGAGGAGCGCCGTGATTTTCGGGTTGAGCGCCGCCGTCACGAAACTCTGGATGCCGCCCTGGCTGGTGCCGGTGACAACGAGAGTTTTGCCATCCCAGTCGGGCCGTTCGGAGAGGTATTCCGCCGCGCGAT
>JBAXIY010000030.1:0-23934 GCA_037138135.1 Verrucomicrobiia bacterium | reverse complement strand
GGCAAGGACAGCGGCTTTCGCGAATACAATCTCACGCCGCTGAATGATAGTGGTTGGAACTATCGCGTGGACAAGGACATCGACTTCAAATTAATTCCACTGAAGAATGGCGATGCCAATCATCCATGGGAGCAGCCTCCGGTCGCGCTTCAAGGCAAAATGTTTGCCGCCGACGGCAAACTTGTGGATGTGACGCTTGTTCCCGAGGGCGCAACCTTACTTCGCCGGGTGACCTTTTCGCTGCCCGGCGCCGCAGCGCAATGAAAGTTTGAGGTCAAAACTGGTTCGTCGAAAAACCAAGCCGGTGAAGCGCCGCCAGAAATTGTCGCTTGTCGCTGTGGTTCGCTCCGGGTTTGGCGAGTCTGTTGCAGCCTTCTTTCAGTCGGCTGACGAACTAGAGTTGCCCTTATTCGCCAGTTTCATGACAGCCTCGAAGCGCGAGTGGACATGGAGCTTCTCATAAACGCGACGGATGTGGCTCCGCACGGTGTCCACCGAAATGTCCATGGCGTCAGCAATTTCTTTGTAATGTCGGCCCTTGGACAGGAGCATGAGCAGTTCCTGTTCACGGGTGGTAAGCGTCTCGGTCTGCGGTTCGGAGTGCTGTGTGGTATGGAAATGTCGCACGACCTGCTGGGCGATTTGCGATGACATTGGTGCCCCGCCCCGGTATGCCTCCTCGATGGATTTGACCAGCACTTCGGTCGTGGCGCGTTTGAGGAGGTAGCCGCCCGCGCCTGAGCGCAGGGCGTCGAAGATGGAATTGTTGTCGCTGTAGGTGGTCAGCATCAAGATGCACAGGTTCGGACACATCGCCTTGAGCCGCCGCGTGCATTCGATGCCGGACATCTGGGGCAGGCGGATGTCCATGAGCACCACATCCGGCGGGTTGCGCGGAATTTCTTCCAAGGCGTTTTCAGCGGTGGCGTGGGAGCTGATGAGATGGACGGATTTGGAATAGTTAATCAACTCCGTCAGGCTTTCACGCACGGCTTGGCTGTCGTCCACCAGGGAAACAGTAATGGGCTTGTTCATGGCGATATGAGGCGGGAAGGGCTGTCGTTCAGCGGCAAAGAAATGGTGACGATGGTGCCTTGGCCGGGCGCGCTGGCAAATTGCAATGTTCCACCGCTGGATTGCAAGCGCCGGCTAAGATTGCCGAGGCCGACTCCGGGGGTAGCGGTGCCGGGGGTGAAGCCTTTGCCGTCGTCGCGCACGACGATTTTCAATTGGGCATTTTCTACCGTGACGCTTAATGAGACTGACATGGCACCAGAGTGCTTCATGGCATTGTTAAGCGATTCCTTCACGACCAGGAGCACCTGATAGCGAACTTGGGAAGTCAGTGTCACCTCGGGCAGATTTTCCGGCAGGTCGGTGTGCAACTGGATATTGCTGGTCGAGAAAAATTCCCTGGCGTAATCTCCCAAGTAGCCGATCAGGTGCTGCAGGCTGTCGTTCCGCATGTTCATCGTCCAGACGATTTCATCCAAGATTTCAATGGTTTTCCGCGAGGCGCGGGTGAGTTGCTCCAAACGCGCGCCGAAGGATCCGTCGGGGTCCTCCCTGCGTGCGAGTTCGCTAAGTTGCGCGATATGAGTGAGGCTCGCGCCGACCTCGTCGTGCAAATCGGCTGCGATACGCTCGCGCTCACGGTAGAGCGCTTGTTCACGCTCCGCCTCTGCCATGCGAAGGCGCAAACGGCGCAGAAAAAAGAAGCGGATGCCGGTGCCGAGAAGTGCGGCCACGGTAAAGCCGACGATCCATCGGAACCAAAGTGTCTGCCAGATGGTTGGCAGCACCGTAAAGGAAAGCGCCGCGCCTTCGCGGTTCCAGGCTCCCTCCTGACCCCGCGCGATGACGTGGAAGCGGTAATTTCCAGCTGGCAGCCGGCCATAGACAGCTCGATGCGTGGCGGTGCCGTCCTGCCACGTGGCATCCCACCCTTCAAGTTGATAAAGTATTTTTACCCGCTCGGGTGCGGTGAGGCTGGGCGCGGTGAAGGAGAACTCGATGTTTTCGGAGCGCGGCGGCAATTCCATCCGGGCTGACTTTGCGCTGTGCCCCGAAGCTTGCAGTGGCTTGCCACCCACGAGCACAGCCTCCAGATGCACCGGTGGCGGCGCGAAATCGGTTTGCACCAATCGCGAATCGAACGCCACCACACCGCTCCGGGTGGCGAACCAAAGACAGCCATTGTTCGTCTGCCAGTGCGGGTTGGGGCTGGGGTTAAACACAATGCTGGCCAGCCCATCGGTGCGGCCATAGGGAAACGATTCCACTTCCTGCCGCTCACCGTGTCCGAAGGCCTCAAGTTGAGCCCGGGCGACTCGAAACAAGCCCTGAGCTGATCCAAACCAGACTTGGCCGCGATCATCCATTTGCATTGCGTAAATGAAGTTGCTATGCAGGCCGTTTTCCGTGGTGAGGCGGGAAAATTTTCCACTGTTTAACAGCAGCAACCCTCCACCATCGGTGCCGACCCAAATGGAACCATCGGCGTTTGGCCAGAGGCAATGAATGGTCTTCAACGGCCAGTCATCCTGTGGTTCGTAGTTGGTTAGCGTATCATTTTGAAACGCAAACAACGTGCCTCGGGTGGAGCCTATCCAAAGGTGGCCGGCATAATCCTCGGCCAATGCGCTGGCCTTAAGCCTGCCTAAACCCTGCTCGGAGGTGAAATTCGTAAGTGCCCCGTCCTGCCAGCGCACGAGACCGTATTTTTGAAGCCCAATCCAGATGCCGCCGTCGCGCGCGGGCAAAAGCGCGTTAATGAACCGGTTGGGCAAATCCATCCGATTTAAGCATCCGTCCTGCCAGCGATACAAACCGTCTCGTTCCGTGCCCAGCCAGAGGCTACCATCAGACAGGGGGCATAAACTATGGACAATACCGGTCAGGTCAATTGGGGTTCCATTCCGGTTGGTGAGGATGGCAAACTTGCCGCTGGTATAGGATGCACACCAGCGCTGGCCGGCAGCATAGACGCGGTCACCATCCACACAGAGGGCGTGGACATCGTTTTTAACCAGGCCGTCGCGCATATCGAGTATTTGAAAGACGCGGGGACGTATGCGGGTGAGGCCACCATCGACGGAGCCCGCCCAGAGATTTCCCTCGTGATCCTCTGCCAGCGCGGAAATTATATCCGGAGTGCCGGAGACTCTGGTGAACTGGCCGTTCGCGTAGCAAAACAATCCCCGTCCGGAGGTGCCCAGCCAGAGGTGCCCTGCGCGGTCCTCGTGGATGACGGTGATCTCGGCCGCGCCACCGAGTGAGGACAGGCTGGCAATCATCTCTTCTGTTCCACCAAATTTGAAGCGGCTAAGTTGCCCATGGTGCACCAGCCACAAGCCGCCATCCCTTGCCAGACCAGCCTTGAGTTCGCCGTTGGGCAAGCTGAAGACCGGTTTGAGTTCGTTGTTTTCCACGGAGAAAAGAGTGCCGTTGGCTACGGCCCAAAGCTGGCCTTGCAGGTCGCGTTTGAAATTGAATTTCGATGTAATCTGATCGTCGGGATTTAACTGCGTCTTGATCAGGGTGCCGTCTGCGGCCAGGCGTGACCAGCCACCCGCCTGGCCAATCCAGCAGCACCCACTCTCGTCATCCTCAATGGAGACAACCGGTCTGTTCGCACCTTTAACACCTGGGATATGATGCGTCAGTTCGTCCGCATCCAGACTGGCGACGGCACCGTTATATTCGCCCAGCCACAGCCGGCCAGCGCGATCCACATGCAAGGCGGTTATCCTAGGCTGGTAGAACTTGGGCGATTGTTCATCGTGGATGACGAGGGCGCGCACGCCATCAAAGCGCACCAGGCCGACGGGCGTTCCCAGCCAGAGAAAACCGTCGGGTGTTTGCGCGATCGCGTTGATGACGGTTGAAGGCAGGCCGTCCTCGCCCTGCCAGGTCTTCACCAGCCAAGGGTCTGGGTGCCGGGACTGCTCGGCGGCACTGGGTTCTGCCGCCGACAGGCACGCCCCCCGCCCGATTAGCAGCGCAGCCCACAAAAGCATTTGGCACGGATATCGGAGCATTTTTTGGATGGCAAAAATCTCGAGACAAAATTTTGCGATTTAATAAAACTAAAATACTACAGGGGGAAATGCAAGAAAGAGCATATCCATGCTCTAGCGCGAAGTGGTCATCTTTTGTCAGACTGCCTCCATTTCATCCGTGGATGATTTGATGCAAATACAATGCTAATACTGATATGCTTGAAGAGCCGAGATCATCCAGATTTTCGGCCTCCAATCAGGCCCGTCTTCGGTATTTGAAGAGCAGGATATAATCCTATGAATAAAATGAATCTGCGTGTCGGACTTTTTGGCATCGGCCTTGACACTTATTGGCCGCAGTTCAAAGGTCTCAAGCCGCGCCTCGAAGGCTATGTCCGCACCGTCCAGAAAAAATTGGAGCGTCCCGGCGTCGAGGTCGTCAACCTCGGCCTGATTGACAATCCGGTGAAGGCGCTGGAAGCCGGCCACAAATTCCGCGAGGCGGACGTGGACGTGATCTTTCTTCACGTCACGACGTATGCGCTTTCCTCGACCGTGCTGCCGGTGGTGCAGCGCGCGAAAGTGCCAGTGATCATTTTGAATCTCGCGCCGACAGCGGCCATTGATTACGCGAGCTTCAACAAAATGGGCGACCGCACGGCGATGACCGGTGACTGGCTGGCGTTTTGCGCCGCGTGTCCCGTGCCGGAAATCGCCAACGTCTTCAACCGCGCCGGGATTGATTTCCACCAAGTCACCGGGATGTTGAACGACGACCCGATTTGCTGGAACGAAGTGGATGCGTGGATCGAAGCCGCGCGTGTGGCGCATGTGATGTTTCACAATCGTCTTGGTTTGATGGGCCATTACTATGGCGGGATGCTGGACATTTACTCCGACACGACGCTGCAATGCGCCACATTTGGCGGTCACTTGGAAATCGTGGAGGTGGATGAACTCGCCGCGCTGCGCCGCGAAGTGAACGCGAAGCAAATCAAGGAGCGCGTCGCGAAATTCAAAAAGGTTTTCGCTGTGCAATCCGATTGCTCGCAAGCCGAACTGGAACGCGCCGCGAGGACTTCCGTCGCGCTCGACCGGTTGGTGAAGGAACACGATCTTGGCTCGCTCGCGTATTTTTACAACGGCACCGGCAACGCGGAAAATGAGGACGCCATCAGCTCGATCATTCTCGGCAATTCCCTGCTGACCGCGCGCGGCATTCCCGTCGCTGGCGAATACGAGGTGAAAAACGCCCAGGCCATGAAGATCATGGACACCTTCGGCGCCGGCGGCTCGTTCACGGAATATTACGCCATGGATTTCACGGACGACGTGGTGCTGATGGGGCACGACGGTCCGGGCCACATCGCCATTGCCGAGGGCAAAACGAAAGTGCGGCCACTCAAAGTGTATCATGGCAAAGTCGGCCGGGGACTCTCGGTGGAGATGTCCGTGAAGCACGGCCCGGTGACGCTGCTTTCCGTGGTCGAAACCTCCGCTGGAAAATTGAAACTGCTCGTGGCCGAGGGCGAATCCGTTCCCGGCCCGGTCCTGGAAATCGGCAACACGAACAGCCGTTACCGTTTTGCCATCGGCGCGCGGCAATTTGTGAATGACTGGAACGCGCACGGCCCGGCGCATCATTGCGCGGTGGGAGTCGGCCACATCGCGGAGAAAATTGACAAGCTCGGCAAGCTGCTGCACCTCGAAAGCGTCAAGGTTTGTTGAGATTCAATTCAGTCGCCCCAATCAATTCGTTCACCGACATGATTGTTCGTCTGCTGCGGGTTTTGCCTCTGGCAGGCCGCCCCGCAAAAATCGCAAAAAAGAGCATATCCATGCTCTAGCGCGATTGGCCCCGTTTCTGTCAAGGTGTGCTCGATTCTCAGCAAACCAGAAAATTGAAAACAAACTTTGCGCTTGTGAAAACCTATACATCCATTCCCACCCGCTGGCTCGCCAGCCTGAACCGCCTCGTCTTGCTGCTGGCTGCTGCCGGCGTGCTTTTGAGCGCGACCAATGTATTTGCAGCGACAACGTATACTGCAGTCGCCAGCGGGAACTGGAACGTCAACACGACCTGGAGCCCTTCTACTGGCCACCCTGTGGCCGGGGATACTGCTATTATCAACAACGCTGGCTACACGGTCACGGTAAATGGCACCACCGAAATCTGCACCACCCTTACTATCACCCTTGGCACCGTTCAGAATAACGGCACGTTGACCGTCGCCGGTAGTGGTTCCGGAGCCGGCTCCATCGTCCAGGGAGCGAATGCCACGCTCACTTTTGGCAACCTTTCCTCGATCACCACCCAGAACTTTGGCGCCTCGGGCAACACGGTTATTTACAGCAGATCCGCCAGTGGCCAAACCTGTAAATCAGGTAATACATACCAGAACTTGACCCTCTCCGGCGCCTTGGCCAAGACCCTGACGGGTGTCACGAGCATTGCGGGCACTCTCACGATGGACGGTTCTTGCACGGCCACCCTGGCCGCCAGTTCCACCATCGGCAACATCAATCTGCTGAGCACCTATTCCGGAACGCTGACTGGCGGGGCTACGGAGCACGTTACCGGCAATGTCACGGTGACCGGCGGGACGTTCACTTTGGCAAATTCAGTTAACGCCTTTACCGTTGACGGCACCACGACGGTCAACGGCGGCACTTTGGATTTGAACGCAAGCAGCCAGACCGTCGGAGCGGTGACGATTGCGGGCGGCACGATTCAGAACGGCACACTGAACGGCAGCTCCTACGCCGGTCAGAGCGGCACGGTCAGCGCCATCCTGGCCGGCGGCATCGCGCTGGGCAAAACCACCGGCGGCACGCTCACCCTTTCCGGCGCGAACACCTTCACGGGTGGCGCCAATCTCAACGGAGGCATCTTGAACGCCGGCATTGCCCAGAACGGCACGACGAGCGGCCCCTTGGGCGCGAGCGGGACGATTTCCTTTGGCGGCGGCACGCTGCAATTCAGCTCCGCGAGTGCGGCTTGGGATCCCTCCAGCCGTTTCGCCACGACCGCCAGCCAGCCTGTCAGCATTGACACCGCCGGCCAAAGCATCACGTTGGCGACGGCGTTGACCAGCGCTGGCGGCACCCTGACCAAATCCGGCACCGGCACGCTCACCCTTTCCGGCGCGAACAGTTACAGCGGCGCAACCACCGTCTCGGCCGGCACCTTGAGCACCACCACCGCCAGCACCGGCGCGGGCAGCTATGCCGTGTCCGACAACGCGACCTTGGGCGTCTCGATTGCCAGCGCGGGCCAGTCTTTGAACATGAGCAGCCTCACACTGGGTTCTTCCGCCGGCCCCAGCACCCTAAATATTACTCTCGGTGCCAATGATCCCACGGCGACCGTGATTACCGATGCTGGCGCGCTCACCTTGAACGGCACTGTGGTGGTGAATGTCACCGGCGGCGCGAGCCTGACCGGAGCCACCGTCGTCCTGCTCTCGTATAGTTCACTTGCCGGCTCCGGCAGCTTTACCGCCGGTTCCCTGCCCAGCATGATCGGTTACACGACCAGCGTGGTGAATGATACGAGCGCTAAACAATTGAAACTGGTGTTCACCGCCCTGTCGGTGGCCGTGCAATGGTCTGCTGCTTCTGGAAATTGGGACACGACGACGGCAAACTGGCAGCCGGTCGGCGGCGGCAGTGCGACAACTTATGCGGAGAACAGCCCCGTGACCTTCGATGACAATGGCACCGGCAGCGGCCCGCTCACCGTCACTCTGACTGCGGCACACACACCCGCCAGCGTGACCGTCAATAATTCCGCGAAAGATTATGTTCTCACCGGCTCGGCAATTGACGGCGTGACAACCCTGGCCAAGAGCGGCACAAGCCAACTCACCCTTTCCGGCGCGAACAGCTATTCCGGTGCCACCACCATCAGCGCGGGCACGGTGAAACTCGGCAACGCAACGGCCTTGGGAACGACAGCGGGAGGCACCACTCTCAGCAGCGGCGCGGTGCTGGACCTCAACGGCCAGACCGTCGGTGCCGAAGCCGTCAGTCTCAGCGGCACTGGCATCAGCAGCGGCGGCGCGCTGGTCAACTCCAGCACGGCGGCGAGTCTTACCGGGGTGGTGACCTTGAGTTCAGATTCCAGCATTGGTGGGACGGGGAACACGACACTCTCCGGCGGTCTGGCGGGAAACTTTAATCTGACCAAGTCCGGCAACGGCGCTTTGACATTGTCCACCGCCGCCACGCGCGCCGGTTCCGCCACCGTCACCACAACCATCAACGGCGGCAAGGTTCGCCTTTCCAATGCGGGTGCCTTGAGCACCGGCACGACGCATGTCACCACCATCAATGGCGGCACGCTGGAATTGACGGGCACCATCACCAAAGACCAGCCCAACACGCTAAACAACGGCGCCACCCTGCGCTCCGATGGCAGCAACACAGAAAACGGCCAGAACACCGTGGCCGCCAGTGCAGCCGTCACGCTCTCCACCGTCGGTGCGAGCGACGTATTCACAATCGGCAACGCAGCCAATGATATCACCGGCGGTTCGGGGGCCACGATTACCATCGCCGGGCCGGGAGCGGTCCTGCTGGGTCAGGCTTCCGACTATACCGGCAACTGGAATGTGTCTGCGGGCACGCTTCAGCTCGGCGCGGCGGCGGCCTTGGGCGCGACGCATGCCAGCACCATAACCCTCGCGGCGGGGGCCACGCTGGCGGGCCGCACGGCGGTAACCACAGTGTTCACGGCCAATCCCATCACCATCACCGGCAGCGGCACGGCCACCCTGCTGGCAGATCGCAGTTCTGCCGGTGCCTCCGTGTCCTACACCTACGGCAACTTGAGTATCGGCAATCAGACATTGTTGGTTACCAACACCACTGCGCTCACCAGTGTCGCACTAACCATTACGCTCGGTGCGGTGACGCTTACCGGCAGCCCGACTTTCAATGTCGGCTACGGTAGCAGTGGTCTTACCGCCAACAACCTCTCTTTGGGCGGCATCTCCGACGGCGGCAGCGGCTATGGGATTACCATGAATGGCAGCGGCAGCTTCGCAAGACTCGTCTTGACCGGCGCGGGGACTTACAGCGGCGGCACGATCATCAATTCGGGTCTGGTAAGGGCCAGCCACGCCACCGCGATGGGCACGGGTGTCGTCACCATCAACGGCACCGGCGTATTTAACGTGGATAAGGACACCACCGTTTCAGGATTGGTTATCAATGCTCCTCAAGCCAACTCAATCATAAACAACGCGGCTGCCACCGCGACCCTTCTGACCATTGGCGCTTCCGGCATCAGCAATGCGGCGACGGCTTTAGAGTTGGATTTGGGCAACGGCTCGAACCGGCCGCTGTTCGTTGGCTTGGGCGCTTCGCAAGCCTGGGTGAACAACGGTTCCGGCGTCATTCAGGTGGTGAACAACACCGTCGTTAACAACACTCTCAACTTGGGAGCTTACACGCTTACGCTGGCGGGTTCGGGCGGCACGACTTTGGGTTCGCCGGTTGTTGGCACGGGCGGCCTCATCAACAATGCGGGCACGTTGACCTTGAACAATAACAATACCTACAGCGGCAGCACGGCCATCAACGCTGGGACGCTGGTTTTGGGCAGCAGCTCCGCTCTCGCGGCCTCGGCCACCACCGTTGCCGCCACCGCCACCTTGTCCAACGCCCTGACCGCCACTGTCACCATCGGTGGCAACACGGTATTCAACGGCGGTGCCTTGGCGGGTTTCACTGCCGACGGCAGTTCCTCCGCTCTCGGCAAGATCAGCGTCGCGGGGAACCTCACCCTGAACGCCAACGCTATCACCGTTGGCGTGACGGGCGCGGCTCTGCCGGCGGGAACCTACCGCTTGCTGGATTGCACCGGCACCCTGGCCAACACCGGCGCTTTTGGCACGCCCACGATCACGGGCACCCCTCTAGCCGGAGGTTATACTGCGGCCATCACCGTTACGACAGGCAGCGCCGGCCATGTTGATTTGGTGGTGGTGAAGGCGACGCCTGCATTCTCCGGCCTGACCGCCAGCCAAAGCATCTTCTATGGCACGGCCAATGTGACCTTGAGCGGCACGGTGAGCGCCGGATCGGTCTATCCTGCTAACGGCGAGACGGTCAGCGTGACGATCAACGGCAACACGCAACTCGCCACCATTGCCGGCGGCGTGGGTGCCTTCTCCGTGAGTTTTCCAACTGCGACCATTCCTCCGTCTCCCTCAGCCTACACCATTAATTACGCCTATGCTGGCGATGCCAACCTGAATGCGGCCGTCAATAATACCAGCACGGCCCTGACTGTCACCGGCGTGAAGGTGCCGAACCTGACCTACACGAACGCGCCTGGTGTTGACCGCATCATCACGTTGGCCGAAATCCAAAGCGCGGGGCTTGTCAGTTCGCAGGGAACTCCCACTTACTCGATCACGAGCGTCAGCGCGACGAGTGCGGGGGGAACGGTCATTAAGAATGGTGGCGGCACGATGATTAAATACACCAATTCGCCGTCCTTTGCTCCGGCCAGTGACAGCTTCAGTTACACGGTGACGGACGGCACGGCTTCGGGTAGCGGCACGGTGACACTCAACTTTGCGAGCGTGGCTGGCCCGGCAATCACACCGGGAACGGATGGCTCCGGCCATGCGGTGATCAGCTTTCACGGTATTCCCGGCTACAGCTATCATGTCCAGCGCGCCACCCTATTAAGTCCGGCGGATTGGACGAACGCCGCGCCGGTGACCCTGTCGCCGACCGGTGATGGTTCCTACAGTTGGACAAACACGATCTCACCGGCTGATGGATTCTATCGTTTGAGCTACCCGTGAGCCAGCGAACCAGACCTAAACCAGAAGAAATACTTTATGAAAAAACAAATCTTGATCGGACTCGTCCTGCTCGGGACGTTGACGGCGGGACGGGCGGCGCTTTACTATCAGGGCACCGGAGTTGGCAGCGGCACCTATATGGGTGCCGTGGCAAATCCCAGCATTGTGGATGGGAATCCGGCCATCGTGATTGCGAACACGATGGCCCTGTCGGGCCTGGGTTCATCGCTTTCGAGCTTCACGGTGACCTTGAATCTCAGCGGCGGCTACAACAATGGACTCTATGCCTATCTGGTGAACGGGGCAACCACCGTGACGCTGATGAACCGTCCGGGCTATGCGGTGGACGGATTCGGCGCGACGGGGGCGGGGATGAACATCACGCTGCAAGACGTTGGTGCCGCCAATGGTTCCATTCAGAATACGACCAGCGGCTCCCCGTTGAGCGGAACCTACAGCGCGGCAGGCAGCTTATCGGATTTTAATGGGATCAATCCGAACAGCACCTGGACGCTGTATTTTTCAGACACGCTGGCCGGCGGCGGCGACGCGACGCTGAACGGCTGGAGTCTGGACATCACGGCGGTGCCGGAGCCGGTGAACGTGGCGCTGGCGATCTTCGGCGGGGTGCTCGGCGTCTGGAGCGTGAGCCGGCGGTGGACCAAGAAAGTGCTGGCAGTTTAAGAACGGAGACTTAATTATGTCCAACCTTGAAACCATTCGGACTTTGGCAGTATGGGCCCTGGTGGCAATAGTCTTCTCTTACTATCGTTCCCTCGCGCTCAAACAACAGCGGGAACAGGACGTGGTTAATCATTGCGACGCCATGGCGCGCAATGAAGTCCGGCCATGAAGCTATATCTTACCCAAAGCACCCCCCGGCCGCGTGCTCCTGCATCTGGCCTGCCTCCTGCGCGGCGGACAATGGCGCTTCCACTGGGCCGGGGTCCGGGCGGGCATTGGCTGGGGTTTTTAGAACGCCAAGAACTTCGTGACGGGTTTTGGGTTCTCCCACATGGACCGGGCCACGAGTCCTGCTGCAAGCTAAACAAGTGCAAAAAGAGCATATCCATGCTATAGTGCGCACGGCCCGTTTCGATCATATTTGTCCCGAAGCATTCAAACTAACCGACCAGGAATATCATTCCGATGTGAATACATTTAATAGACAAACCACCAAACTACACCAACCGAAAACTATGAGCACAAAATTCCTTGCCACTTACTGGCTCGCCAGTCTTCAACTCATCACCTTTGCCGCTCTCCTCGGCTCGCCTTCGGCATTTGCCGCGACTTATTACTGGAACACCTTGGGGACTCAGAACACCAATGTTTGGTCCAACGGGCCAGACTGGGCGAATGCCGCTTCGGGCGGCACGACGGGCACGGCTCCGGGGTCAGGGGATTTCGCCGTCTTCAATGTATCCGCAACCAACGGCACCACGACTACCCGGTTGAGTGCCGACGCCACCATCGCGGGCATTACTTTCAACAACACGGGCTCGACAACCATCCAATCTAGCGGCACTGCTAACAGGATTCTCACGAACGGCAGCGGCGGCATCACCATTGCATCGGGCGCGGGCGCGGTCAATCTCAGCATTACATCAATCAACAGGCCACTATCCGTCGCGCTTGGTGCTTCGCAAGGTTGGACGAACAATTCCGCGAACCCGTTGACATTTAACTATTCCAGCACCGCTGCAACCAGTCTCGACTTAGGCGCGAACACGCTGACGGTCGCGGGTTCGGGAGCCACGACCTTGAACACCATAGTTAAAGGCTCCGGCGGAGCCCTGTCAAAAATCAATGCGGGCACTTTGACGCTAACCAACGCCAACACGTATAGCGGCGCGACCACCGTCTCCGCCGGCACATTGAGAACTTCCACGGCCAGCACTGGTGCCGGCAGCTATGCCGTGTCCGACAACGCAACTCTGGGGATCTCGATTGCCAGTGCGGGCCAGACCTTGAACATGAGCAGTCTCACGCTGGGTTCCTCTGCAGGCCCCAGCACACTAAATATTACTCTCGGAGCCAACGATCCCACGGCGACCGTGATTGCCGACGCCGGTGCGCTGACGTTGAATGGAACGGCGACCGTCAACGTCACCGGGGGCGCGAGCCTGAGCGGTGCCACCATCGTCCTCCTCTCGTATGCATCAGCTGCCGGTGCCGGCAGCATTTCTGCCGGCACTCTGCCCAGCATATCTGGCTTCATAACCACCTTGACAAATGACGCGAGCGCGCAACAGGTGAAACTCGTTTTCACCGCCGGTTCACCGCCCGTGCAGTGGTCCGTCGGTTCTGGGAACTGGGACACGACGACCGCAAACTGGCAGCCGCTGGGCGGTGGCAGTGCGGTCAATTATGTGGAGAACGCCCCGGTGACTTTCGATGACAACGGTATCGGCACCGGCCCGATAACCGTCACCCTGACCGCAGGCCGCACCCCCGGCAGCGTGACCGTCAATAATTCGGCGAAAGATTATGTTCTCGCCGGTTCGGTGATAACCAGTGCGGGAGGCTTGACCAAGAGCGGCTCCAGCCAGCTCACCCTTTCCGCCGCGAACAGCTTCGTTGGCGCGCTCACGATGTCGGGCGGCACTTTGAATCTGGGCGCCGCCACCCAGACGGTCGGGGTGGTGACGATTTCCGGCGGCACCATCACCAACGGCACACTGAACGGCTCCTCCTACGCCGGCCAGAGCGGCACCTTGAGCGCGGCTTTGGCCGGCAGCGGGGCCTTGACTAAAACCACCGTTGGCGCCTTGATGCTCTACGGCGCGAACTCCTACGGCGGCGACACCACCGTCAGTGATGGAACCTTGTCCCTCGGCGCAGCCGGCGTTATTCCCAACGGCATCGGCAAGGGAAATGTATCGGTCACCGGCATTTTTGACCTCAACGGCTTCAGTGAAATCATCAATGGCTTGAGCGGTGCGGGGGTGGTTTCAAACGGTGTAGCCGGCACGCAGACCTTGACCGTGGGCGACAATAACCAGGCCAGCACTTTCAGCGGCGTCATTAAAACTGGGACGGGAGATCTGGCATTGGCCAAGGTTGGCACGGGAATTTTGACCCTCTCCGGCGCAAACACCTACGGCGGCGGCACGACGATTAACTTGGGCACGGTCAGGGCGAGCAGCGCCACCGCAATGGGAACGGGGATTGTCACGATTGCCGGCGGACAACTGAATCTGGGAGCGGACACAAGCATCGCAGGCCTGGTCAGCAGCAATAATACCGGAATGTTGCTATTAGGTGGCAACAGCACCGCCTTGCGCACACTCACGATTGGTGCCGGCGGCATTATCGTCAGTGATACAGTCACGAATTCGTTTAGGATTGGCAACGTCAACAACCGGCCGGTCTCCGTTGTTCTGGCCGGTTCGCAGGCTTGGATAAACAATTCAACCAATCTTACTCAGGTGGCACTAAACGGTGTCACACCCAACAGCCTTGACTTGGGTGCAAACACGCTCACGTTCGGTGGCTCGGGAAGCGCGATAATCGACGCGCCGATTATTGGCACGGGCGGCATTGTCAAGAATGGCACGGGCAGCTTGTATCTGGACGGGGCGAATACCTACAGCACCACCACCACAGTTAACACCGGCACCTTGGCCGGAACCGGTTCCTTCGCCAGTCCGGTCACCGTTGGAGCGTCTGCCACCCTGTCTCCCGGCACCAACGCCATTGGCACCTTGACCATTAACAACACCCTCACGAACGCCGGCACCATCCTCATGGAGGTTGACAAAGCGAGCGGAACCAACGATGTCGTCACGGGGCTCACCACGCTTAATTACGGCGGCACGCTGATTGTGACAAACCTCAGCAGCACCCTCGTCGGCGGCGAAAGTTTTAGATTGTTTAGCGCGACGACCTATAACGGCAACTTTACTGCCACGAACCTGCCGCCGTTGGTTCCGGGCTTGAACTGGGTTTGGACGCCCAGCACCGGGACGCTTTCGGTTAGTGGAACTCCCACTCCCACGAGCATCACGCCGAGCGTGAGCGGCGGCGTCTTGACCCTTACCTGGCCGGGAGCGTATGTGGGCTGGTCAGCCCAGTCCAACTCGGTGGATTTGGCAAGCGCAAGTGACTGGCATACCATCCCCGGTTCGCAATCTGTGACGAACCTGATCATCACGATGGATCCGGCACGGACGAATGTGTTTTACCGTTTGACCCTGCCTTAAGTAGTGAGATTGCCAATGGTAAGGTGTCGATTTCCGTCGCACCGAATGGTTAGATTGTCGGCCAGAATAAAAAACATATGCCAGTCCCTTCCTCGTTTCTTTTTGTGCGCATTGATTTGACGGGCAGGTCCGTCTCCGGTCATCCGACTTGGTGCGCGGAAAAGCAACGGTTCGACGTATTAGTTAGGTTGGATGACAGGCATTGGTTCAAAAGGCCATGCGTTAAGCTGGTGCTGCTGCTTATCGCCTTAACGGTATTCGGGGCACGCCCCGGCTTGGCCGTAACCGGCAGAACGGTGGACGCGAAGGCGGACTTCGGGGCAGTCGGCAACGGCGTGGCCGATGACACGGCGGCACTACAGAACGCGCTGGACTATCTGTCCACCAAATTGACGGCCGGGGCCGGGGTCTGTCTGTATCTGCCGGCGGGCACCTACAAGATCACGAATCAACTTACGTTTGCTTCCGCAAATCCAGCCGGGGCCTATCAGGGGATTACGATTAGGGGAAATGGAAGTGATGGCACCAACGCGTCGATCCTATCTGCAAACAGCACCAATGGGGTTATATTAATGAATGTGGACGACAGCACAGGCCTGTATAATTTCATGGTGCAGCTCCAAGACCTGCAATTCCGGGCGGGGGTGGCGAATGCCGGTGCGGCCATTGAGATTGCGAAATTGACGGGCACGAATGTCTGGCTGCGCACCACGCCTTGGCTGCGGAACGTGGTAATCACCCGCGCCAACACCAACTGCTATTTCACTTATGGCTTTAAGGGAACCGGTGTCGTGCGGCCGATATTTGACGCGATGAAGATCACCGGAAACCTTCCGGGAATGACCGCCGGGATTATGCTTACCAACCACTACGGCTACGATGTCTCCAGTTGTTTTATCAGCGACGCGGATGTGGCGATTGATTCATGGGAAGGCGGCGAGGGGAATTCCTCAACATGGACGACCATTACCAACGTCAATATCGGGATTCGGATGAATGTGGGAACTGCGGTGGTTTCTAGTTCCGGAGGGGGGCCGATCTACTGCAACATCAGTGCGCGTCAGATCGGGCTGGATATCGACAAGAAAAGTTTTGCCGGCATCAACAACAACATTTTTTCCAGTTGCGGCTCCGGTCCTTACACGAACATCTATGCGAACGAGCTTCACCAATCCATCATTTCAGATAATGTTTTCGTGGGCGGCACCAACCAGTATGGCATCGTCTTGGCGGAGGATCGGGTGGGCACAGACAGCCAGGTCACCATCGCCTATAACCAGTTCGGGCCGTTTGCCACCAGCGTATTCGTCGACACCAATGTGTCCCTGACCAAAATCATTAATAACAGCAATATCCAGACGAACATCATTGATAACGGCATCAACACCTACATCGTCCACGGCGCGATGCGTCCGTTCTACGACAGCCCGGCGGCGCACAGCACACACGAAGATCTCCGCTGGAGCACCAATGCGTATGCCCCGATCATCAATGTGACCAGCTACGGTGCCAAGGGCGACGGCGTCACCGACGACACTAAGGCCATCACGAACGCGGCGGCGCAGTTGAAGGCCGCCCTTAACACTTACGGTCAGGGCACGCTTTATTTCCCAGGGGGGCGGTATCAGTTGTCCCAGCAGATCGTTCTGTCCCAAAGCGGCGCCAACTGGCAGAGGCTGGCAATATGCGGGGATGGCTCACAAGTTTCAGCCATTGAGGCGACCACCACCAACGGGGTGTTCAAGATTACTTGCACCAACCAGGTTCCGATCCGGTTCAACAATCTTGGGCTGGATGCCAGCCAATCAAACACGGCGACCGGGCTTCATATCATCCAGCAAAATGGCACCAACAATGGCACCCGTTCGCTCATCCTGCAGGATGTGTCGTTTTCCGCCACGGGGAATGGCCCGTATTTCAGGACCGGATTCAGTGGTCAGGGGCTGGTGCGCCCGCTGCTGCAAAATGTCTGGATAGATCTCCGTGATTTTGTCGGCGCGACCGGAATAATACTGACCGGCGGCTATGGCTTTGACTGGCAGGGCGGTAAAATGACGGATGTGGAAACAGCTTGTTCCATCAATAGTTTGGGTGGAGCGGTGATTATCCGGGGGCCCGGCTTCTGTTCTGGCAACATCAGCACCGGAATAGTGGTCAATGCGGGCGGCGGGACGTTCGCACATTACCGTGCACATATTAACGCGAGGAATAATCTGGTGGTGTCCAATGCGAGCGAAGCTTCGTATATGGGATCGGAGACCCTGTGGTCGGATTTTTCCAACAACATTCCCAGCAGCACCCTGCGCTTTTTGAGCTGCACGAACATCTATGTCCGCGATAATTGCTTGTTCAGTGCCGCGACCACGAACCGCCCACTAAATACCTTCGTCATGCTGGACGGCATCAAGAATAAAAACGCCGATATTTCCGGCAATATGATGCGCTTCTACGACTATGAAGGGACGGGGATCAGTATCGCCCAGGGCAGCAGCAATGTTTCGGTCTATGACAATCGTTTCATCACCTTCCCGGCGGTGGATATCACCAACGGCGAGCCCACGGCGGCAATCTCCGAACTGCCCTTGGAATGGCGACCGGAACTGGTTGGCTATTGGGATATGGAGGAAGGCACCAACAGCACGGTGCTCGGCCGGTGCTATGTTCAGCACGGAACAATCTCCGGCGCGACCTGGGTGGCTGGCAAATATGGAACCGGCCTTTATTTCGACGGAATAAGTGACAGTGTCACCACCGACCGGCCTCAGTTTGCAGGCCTCATGACCAATTTTACCATGATGGTTTGGGTGAAGCCGGAAAAGGGCATCGCGGGCGGCAACCAAGGCGGCGGGCAGAACTATGTGATTTCGGGGGCCAGTCCGGACACCAACGCCAATCATGTGTCCGTCATGCTCTCTGTTGGCACCAACGGGATCAGGGTGGTTGAAAACGGGGTGTCCAATGGAGCCCCAGAAGTGCTGACGAAGATTGATTGGACCGGAATGCTATCCTCGACGGCGTGGACCCATGTTGCGGTGACCTACAGCAACAGTTTGCCCCGGTTATACATCGGTGGGGCCTTGGTGGCGGCGGGCAGTGTCAGCGCCGGAAAAATTCCGCACCCCGGCGGATCATCCTGGGGCGGGGATGCGTGGGGCTGGTTCAAGGGCGCGCTGGATGAATTCCGGGTGTTCGATTATCCGCTCAGTTCGACGGAGATCAACGTGGAGGCGAACGGGGTGATCTGCGACTTCAACGGCTCTCAAGCCACCGCCAGCGCCTTTACCACCGCTGCCGACTGGGATGGCGGGGTTTTCCCGGTCAAGGACCTTATCTCCAACATCGCGCGCTTCAACAAGACCAGCTACGCAAATCAGCCGACCAATTCCAATTATGATCTTAACGGCCTGATTTTTGGCGATGGCGTCACTCAGACCGCGGATACGGCAATTCAAATAACAGGAGCAGCCGGCCAGCAGTTGAAACTCGGCTCCGGCGGCATCGTGATGAATGCCAACGCGGGAAAAGCCACCATCAATAAAATCCAGTTGGGAGCGGATCAGTCCTGGGTCAACAATTCCGCCAGCCTCCTTTCGGTCGGCACCCTAGGCAATCTCACCACCAACACCCTGTATGCGGTCACCCTGGCCGGCTCTGGACCGATAAGCATCACCGGGCTCATCAGCGATAATACCGGAACCGGAACGACGGCCATTCAAGTTTCCGGCGCCACGGCAACCTTGAGCGGGGCCAACACCTTCACGGGCGGCCTTGCCCTGAACAGCGGCACCCTGACACTGGGCAATGACCAGGCGCTTGGGGGGACGGCCAATGTGCTCACGATCAATGGCGGCACCCTTGACGTAACGGGAGCTCGCACCACACCCAACAACAACTCCCAAAACTGGGCTGGTGACTTTGCTTTCGGCGGCGCGAACACCCTGAACCTCGGTGCAGGGGCGGTGACTCTGAGTGGCAGCCGCACGGTCACCGTGAACGGTAGCACTGTCACCGTCGATGGCAGCATCGGCGGCGCCGGCGCACTGACCAAAAGCGGCCCCGGCACCCTGACCCTGGGCGCCAACAACGACTACGCGGGTGGCACAACGGTCAGCAGCGGCACGCTGCGGGTAAACGGCTCGCTGGGCGCCGGCGCTGTGGTGGTGAAGGCCACCGCCACCTTGGGCGGCAGCGGCGTGGTCAAGGGCCCTTTGAGCGTGGAAACCGGCGGCGTGGTTCAGCCGGGTTCAGGCGGAACCTACATCGCGACGCTTACGGCCAGCAATACGGTCAGTCTCTCTGGCACCACACTGCTGGCGCTTAACCGCACCAACGCGCAAAACGCGAGCAAACTTGCGGTGGCGTCCTCCTTGGCGCTGGGCGGCACCCTGGTCGTGACGAATGTCGGGCCAGCCTTGCAAGCGGGGGATGCCTTCTCGTTGTTGAACGCACCCAGCTTCACCAACAATTTCAACTCCATGAATCTGCCGCCGCTAGGTTCCGGGTTGCGCTGGAACACCGCGCAGATAGCGACTTATGGCTGGCTCGGGGTAGTCGGGATCCCGACAAATCCGCCGGCGTTTCTGCCGCCGCTCAAATCCGGAACCAACCTGGTCCTGAGCGGAACGAACGGGGCGGCCGGGATCCAATACTATGTGTTGTCCTCGACGAATGTAACGCTACCCTGCGGAAACTGGACGGTGATTGCGACGAATACTTTTGGACCGGGCGGCGCGTTTGCGTTCACCAATGCCGTCAACCCTGCGGACCCAGCCAGGTTTTGTCTGATCCGCTATTGAAAACAATGGAGTGCGATTATGAAACTGACTCATAGAAGAAAAAACGGTGTCGGCCAAGCCAAAGGCCTGCCGGCCTTCACACTGATCGAGCTGCTGGTGGTCATCGCGATCATCGCGATTCTCGCCGCGCTGTTGTTGCCAGCTTTGTCAAAAGCAAAGCAGAGAGCCCATCGCATCGTGTGTTTAAGCAATCTCAAACAGATGGGGCTGGGAGCCGTCATGTTCGCGGATGAAGATGTGGATGGCGGAAACTACGGAGGGACTATTGCCACACACAGATATACCGCGACTTTAATCGGAGGCGGTAACGATCTGAACTATCTGACCAACTACATTTCCGCGTTCAATGTATTTATTTGTCCCAGCACGCGCAATTTTATCGAACCAACGAATGTTAATGCCGCCGGGGCGCGAGTATCGTTGTTAAATAATGCGGGTAATCCGAATGCGGTGACGAATCTCCACAGCTACGACGTGAAAGGGACGTATTTCCATGGAACAATCGGTGCCGCCAATATCGGCCAACTGAAAACGATTAATACCGTATCTAGCTATGCCCACAAATACACGAACCCGCAGTTGCCCATCCCCATTGGATTGCAACCGGGAACGTCTCAAACCATGATTTTCAGTGATCAGGACAGGAAAGATGCCGGAGGTGATCCCAATCGTGCTTACACCCAGTATCCTGAGACTGGGGATAATCATGGTGCAAGTGGAAACAACGTGGCCTTTTGCGATGGACATGCAGAGTTCGTGTCGCAGAAGAAGTATCCATATATGTATCTTGTGTCGCAGGATGAAAACTCTGTCTATACGTTTCCGTAGTGACGCGATGAGTTAAGAACCTATACCCACATATACTGTATGCTGCGACATTCAACCCGCCGTTCTGTTTTTGCCGTGCGACTCACCGCCAGCTATGAAAAAAATCCCTGTGTGAAATCCATCCTGATACTTTGGTGTCTTCTCTTTGCTTTTTGGGGATCAAGTTTTGCCGCGAACAGGTCGGTCTCAGATGAACTGGCTGCCCGTTTTGTCCAACCACCCGAGTCGGCCAAACCTTTTGTCTATTGGTTCTGGATGAATGGGAATGTGACCAAGGAAGGCATCACGGCGGATTTGGAGGCGATGCATCGGATCGGGATCGGCGGAGCACTGATGATGGGGGTTGGTCTGGGCACGCCACCGGGAGAGGCGGACTTTAATTCACCACTCTGGCGTGAGCTTTACAAACACGCGGCCAGTGAATGTGTGCGGCTCGGAATGCAGCTCTCGCTCCACCAGTGCAACGGCTGGGCGACGGCGGGCGGGCCGTGGATCACTCCGGAGCGCTCAATCAAGACGCTGACGTGGACTTCGACCGAAGTGACCGGGCCGGCGGCAAAATCAATCCGACTGCCGCAGCCGAAGGCGAAGGAAGATTATTACAAGGATGTGTCGGTGCTGGCGATTCCGCTGGATCAGGCGCATCCGGTCAAACCGGCTCGCGCCACCAGCGACGGGCAGCCCGCGCCGGAGTTGATTGACAGCAATCCTAAAACCGGCGTCAAGTTGCCGAAGAAATTCATTGAACTGACCTTCGCCACGCCGCAGACGGTCGGCACGCTGGTGTTTCACCTGCCCGAAATCAAAGGCTACCGTTACAACGGCAATAGCTCTATGCCGACGGCGGTGGAGATTTCTGACGGAGGAACAAAATTTCACACCGTCGTGAACTTTGACCTGAATGCTGATTTGGACACGCTGTCAGCGGAAACGTTGACCGTTTCATTTCCTCCGGAAAAAGCGACGACGGTGCGGGTGCGGGTGACTGATCCTTCGCCCAGGGCGGAAATCGGCGAGATTGAGTTGTTCGGCGAACAGCGCGTCAATCTGTGGGAGGTCAAATCGGGCTTCGCCCGTCGCCGCAATCATGGCGGTGAAACGCCGTGGCTCGACCGCGAAACCCGCACCGCATCCGCCGGCGGCATCGCGACGAATGCCGTGATTGACCTCACCGGGCAGATGAGTGCGGACGGCACGTTGCGCTGGAAAGCCCCGGCGGGACACTGGCAAATTCTGCGCCTCGGCATGACCAGCACCGGCAAGCGCGTTGCTCCCGCCACCCAAGGCGGACAGGGTCTGGAGGCCGACAAGATGAGCGGGGAAGCCATCCGGTTTCATTTTGATGCGTTCGCCAAGGGACTGATTGCGGAAAACAATCGCACGCCGGGCAATCCGATTTTTTCCGTGCACACCGACAGTTGGGAATCGGGCCAGCATACTTGGAGCAGCAATTTTCAGCAGGAGTTTGAGAAACGGCGCGGTTACGCCATGACACCGTGGTTGCCGGTGCTGGCGACCGGGCGGGTCATCGGCAGCACGGATGAATCGGAGCGTTTCTTGTGGGACGTGCGCCGCACGATGGCGGATTTGCTCCGCGATAATTATTACGGTGAGATGCAGAAGAAGTGCCACGAAAACGGCGTGCTCTATGAAAGTGAATCGGCGGGCCGCCAATCGTTCATGTATGACCCGATTGACTACATGTCGGCGGCTGACATTCCGATGGGCGAATTCTGGACGGCGACCGGCGACCCGGAGGAGGTGCGGTTCGATTGCCGGGCGGCCACCTCGACGGCGCACACTTACGGCAAGCCCATCGCGGCGGCGGAAAGTTTTACCGGGTCGGGCAGTTTTGAAACTTCCCCGTTCGACTTCAAGGCGCTCGGCGACCACGCCTTCGCCGCCGGCATCAACCGTTTCTACATTCACCGTTATTGCATGCAACCGTGGATTGGCATCGAACCGGGAATGATGTTCGGTTCGTATGGCATCAACTTCGAGCGGACGCAGACATGGTGGGACAACGGCGCGAAGGCGTGGATCGAATACGTCACCCGCTGTCAGTCCCTGCTGCAGGCCGGGCGGTTTGTCGCGGACGTGATCCATTACATCGGCGATGACGCGCCCAATCTCATCGCGCATCGCGAATATCTCTGGAATCCCGTGCCGGCGGGCTACGACTTCGACGGTTGCAACCTGGAAATTCTCCAGCAACTTTCCGTGGACGGAAACGGCAACCTCGTTTTGCCCTGCGGTATGAGCTACCACCTGCTGCTGCTGCCGAACCGCGACCACATGACGCTGGAAGCGATGCGGAAAATTGAGGCGCTGGTCAAGGACGGCGCGACGGTCGTGGGCCGCAAGCCGGCGCGCACGCCGGGGTTGAAGGATTGGCAACGGAACGATGCGGCGCTTGGTGAAATCGCCGGTCGGGTTTGGGGAAAAATTGACGGGAAAACTGTGACCGAAAACCGCTACGGCAAGGGCCGCATGATTTACGGGCCATCGCTGAAAACGGTTCTGGCCGGAATCGCGCCGCCGGACTTCGATTATTCAACGGACAAGAAAGATGCCGTGCTGCGCTACACTCACCGCAAAACGGACGATGCCGACCTTTACTTCGTCGCCAACGCCGACAGCAGTAATCCGCTCGATGCGACCGTCCGCTTTCGCGTGACCGGCAAAGCGCCGGAACTGTGGGATGCCGCCACTGGAAAGATGCTCACTCCTGCGGTCTATCGTCTGGTGAACGGCGTCACCGAACTGCCGCTGCATTTTGACCCGGCGGGATCGGTCTTCGTGGTTTTCCGCGAACCGGCCAAACCCGACGCGCTCGTCGCCGTGAGTTGCGAAGGCGCGCCGCAGAAAGCAGCGTCCCTGCAACTCGTCCGCGAGGGTGAGGCGTTTCGTCTGGTCGCGGGTGAACCCGGCAATTACACCGCTCGCACGGCGGCGGATAGTATCGTGAAGTTCACCGTCACCCCGCCGGTCAAACTCACGGAGGTCGCTGGGCCGTGGAGTATTTCATTTCCGCCGGGCAAGGGTGCGCCGGCGTCGGCGGAATTTCCGAAACTGATTTCGTGGACGAAATCGGCGGACGCTGGAATTAAATACTTCTCCGGCACGGCCATCTACGAGACGACGTTCACGCTGAACGCTCCCTTGGGAAAATCCGCCCGCATCTGGCTTGATCTGGGTGAAGTGAAAAACATCGCGCAGTTGCACGTGAACGGCGTGGACTTGGGGACGTTGTGGAAGCCGCCGTTCCGGGCCGATGTCACGG
>JBAXIY010000029.1:0-24614 GCA_037138135.1 Verrucomicrobiia bacterium | reverse complement strand
TGTATCATCACAAATTTTGTCAGGCGCGCGAAACGTGGCGGCATTACGATGGCAATTTAATTTCCGCCTTCCGCCAGTTTCAAGACGAGAACCGGTTGGAAATCATCACCACCGCCGCCACGCACGGGTTGCTACCGTTGATGACCGGCCATCCGCCGAGCATCCGCGGTCAGATTCTCACCGCCCGCGACCACTATAATAGTTGCTTTGGGCGCGACCCGCGCGGCATCTGGCTGCCGGAATGCGCCTACGCCGAGGGCGTTGAAACGTATTTGCAGGAGGCGAATATCCGCTGGTTCACGCTGGATACGCACGGTATTTTGCACGCCAAGCCGCGTCCGCGCTACGGCACGTTCGCCCCGATTTTCACACCGAACGGTGTCGCCGCGTTCGGGCGCGACTTCGATTCATCGCGGCAGGTCTGGAGCAAACACGAAGGTTATCCCGGCGATCCGCGTTACCGCGATTTTTACCGAGACATCGGTTTCGACCTCGATTTCGATTATGTGAAACCGCATCTGCCGTCGCCCGACAATCGCGGGTTCACCGGCATGAAATATTTTCGAATCACCGGCACGCCGGAGAAAAAAGTTTACGAACGCGACCATGCCCTTTGCGCCGCGAGCGAACACGCCCGGCACTTTCTCGACGAACGCGTTGCGCAGGCGCGGTCAGTCGCGCCGTTGCTGGATCGACCACCCATCATCGTCGCGCCGTATGACGCGGAACTGTTCGGTCACTGGTGGTATGAAGGGCCGGAGTTCCTCGATTTTCTTGCGCGCAAATTGTGTCAGGAACAGAAGGAGATTTCCCTGCTCACGCCCGGCGAATATTTACAGCGCCACCCGACGAATCAGATCGCAACGCCCGGCGCGTCCAGTTGGGGCGAGGAAGGTTACTGGCGCGTGTGGCTCAACGAGACGAACGAATGGATTTATCCGCACCTGCAGATTGCGCAGGAACGCATGACCGAGTTAGCGAATAAATTTCCCGAAGCCACCGGCCTGAAGGCGCGCGCGTTGAAACAGGCCGCCCGCGAACTGCTCCTCGCGCAGGCAAGCGACTGGCCGTTCATTTTGCGCGCGGGCACGAGTCCTGACTACGCGCGCCGCCGCGTGAAAGATCATCTGCTCCGGTTCATTTCGCTACACGAGCAACTCACGACGAAGCGCGTGGACGAAAAATGGCTCCGTGAAGTTGAGGCGCGTGACAATCTTTTCCCCGACGTGGACTGGAAGCGCTGGAAGTAAAGCTCCAGCGCTTTGGAAACAGGCTTGCTCAGGTTGTCGTTTTGGCGAGTGGCAGCACTTCGGATTTTTTAATTTCCTAAAACTTCGCGACACGTTTATTCAAAACTCTGCGGGGCGGCGGATCCGGACTTGGACTTCAACCATGCGGTGAAATCTTCCTGACTTTGCACCACGACAAAACCGCCAGCCATCGCCGCGTGACCATTGCCGCAGAGCTGCGCGCATTCAATCTGATAACGGCCAATCTTTGTCGGCGTGAAAGTGCACGGAATCCGCAGACCGGGAATCGCATCCTGCGTCAGTCGCATGGCGACGAGCTTGAGCGAATGGATGACATCCTTGGAACTAAGGTAAATCAAGACCGGCTTGTTGACGGGAACGTGGATTTCGTTGAAGACTTGCACGTCGTCCTTGCCGGCGGCATCGGCGGCGTCCACGCCAAAGACATTGGTTTCGGCAACGAGTTTCATTTCTTGGCTGCCAAATTTTCCATCGGGACCGGGGTAGCGCGCGTTCCACGCAAATTGCTGGGCGACGATTTGCACCACGGTGGATTCTTCGGGCGTTGGAAAATGGCTGACGTTTTTTGCCCACAGCGGCACGGCAATGCCAAGCAGCAGCACGGCTTCAATGGCGACGATGGCCAGTTCAACGTAGCTGGGCACCTTGCTCTTGGAGCCTTGATAATCGGCCTTTTTGTTGCGCGCGTTGTTGAAGCGAAACAGCACATAGCCGAAATAAAGAATCCAGCCGATGAACAGCGCGAGCATCAGCCAATGGACATAGACGATTAGATCATCCACGGCCTGACCGTTGGATGAGGCGAGTTCGGGCAGACCAATGACATTATGGGCAAACCAGTCTTTCATGCTTTTGTGGCTTCAGGTGAATTGTGTTTTTCAGCGATGGCGTTGAGGGCCTCGCTTTTGCGGATAAAATAAATCAAGAGAGTGAGCGCCGTGGCCAGCACCACGCCCAATACGGCGAGTAGCGTGAGAATGCCCCAGTTCATCCCGTCGGTCATCGGCGAATCAATGCTGCCGCCGTAGCACGCCGCGCACGCGAAAACTTTCGCGGGCGCAAACGCGACGAGCAGCGGCAAAATGATTTTCAGGAATGACATCACAGGTAGCTGACGCTTTTCAGTTTCCTTAAAAAATAGATGCCGTAAACAATCACGAATATGCCGGCGGCGATTCCCGTCACCCCCCAAACCGTGCTGCCCGATTGGAACGCCCACGCCGCGCAGCCGAACGACAGCGCGGTGAGCAGCGTGACAAAAATCAGATGGAAGGCTTTGAGTGACATTTTAGTGGATGGCGGTGCCGGTCGGAAAATCGTTCATTGCCCACATGGTCAAGCCCATCAGGCCGATGAAAAAGAACACGGTGAAGGCGAGCACGGTGTAAACGAGTTTGCGTTCAGACAGCAAGTGCATCAGGTAACCGGCGACGAGAAACGCGTTGATTACAGCGATGGCGAGTATCAGCGTGACTTTCAGCGTCCAGCCTTCGCCGAGGTGCGAGAATGAGGTCGCAATCATCGCCGACGTGGTGCAGAGGACGACGAGGAATACCACCGCACAGAGGCGGACGTAGCTTTGCAGGGAAACGGGCTTTTCGGATTCGCTCATAAATTTCTCAAGTCAAATAAAGCACAGGGAACAGGAAAATCCAGACCAAGTCCACGAAATGCCAGAACAGGCCGGAGACTTCGATGCGGTTGGTGAAGCGTTCGGGATCGGTTTTCCACATCGCGCCGCCGAACGCCCAGAAATAAAATATCACAAGCGTGCCGCCCAAAATGTGTAGTGCATGCAGGCCGGTGAGCGTGAAATAAATCGCGGTGAAGGTGTTGTGGCGCGGGCCGTAGTTACCCATGCTTTTGATGTCGGTTGCGGCCACGACTACTTCGCCATGCTTCGCCGCCTGCGCCTCGGGGCTGCGCAAGTCCGCCAGTTCTTTTTCGTCATCCACGAAGTGGCCGTGTAAGGTTACGCTGCCGGTTTTTTTTGCGAGGTCGAAGTCGGCGGATTTTTCCACGAGATGGCCGTCGGCGAATTTGCCGTTGTTCAGCTTGATTTCGTAATGCATCAGCTTGTCGCGGTATTCGTAGGATTTAATTCCCAGAAAGGTCAGCGCGAGGAGAATGGTGCAGGCGTGGAAGATTCTGAATTTACCGAAGTCGCGCACCTTGCATGCAGCCCACGCGAGCAGTGTGGTGATGGCCGACAGCGCGAGTAGCAGCGTGTTGATGGTGCCGAGTGTGACGTTGAGCCAGCCGTGTGGCCATTCGCCGGGTGCAGCGCCGACGCGCAGCAAAACGTAGGCGGAAAAAAGTCCACCGAAGAGCATGACTTCCGACGCGAGGAAAAGCCAGATGCCAAGTTTGGCGTTATAGATGCCTGTGTCTGGCCGGTTTTGAACTGTGTATGGGATTTCCATGAAAAATCAGTGGTGCGCGGTTGGAGTGAGTGGTGCGGCGGAACTTTCAGGTTCGTCCTGGGGCGTGAAATCTTCGGCGTGGCCGGGCGCGCTGTATTCGTAAGGCCCGCGCACGACTTGCGGTTCGTGGGCGAAATTCCCGTGCGGCGGCGGCGTGGGCGTCTGCCAGTCGAGCGTGGTCGCGCTCCAAGGATTCGTGCCAACTTTTTCGCCGTGGCCAATGCTCCAGAATAAATTGATGATGAACGGAATTTGTGCGATGCCGAGCGCGATGGCCGCCCAGAGAATCCATCCGTTCAACTGCATCACACTGCCGGGCAGCGCGTCAATGGCGTTCGGCACGCGCGCGGCGGAATAATTCACTGCGCCGTCACTCATGCGGCGTAACATGCCCTTGATGCCCTGCGCAAACATCGGCATGAAGACGAGGTTCATGAATACCAGCGAACACCAGAAGTGTACGCGGCCCCAGAATTCATTCATCTTGCGCCCGGTCATTTTCGGGAACCAGAAATACACGCCGGCGAACAGCGCGAAAATTGTCCCCGGCGCAACGACGTAATGGAAGTGAGCGATGATGTAATAGGTGTCGTGTAGATACAAATCCGCCGCCGCGAGGCCGAGCGGCAGGCCGGTCAAGCCGCCAATACCGAACATCGGCAGGAAGCCGAGCGCGAAGAGCATCGGCGTGTTGATGCGGATGGAGCCGCCCCAAAGTGAAAGGAACATGCACGTCAAAATAATTACCGACGGCACGGAAATCATCATCGTCGTTGCTTGGAAAAACGTAGCGATTTTCTGGCCCATGCCGGTCAGATACATGTGATGCGCCCAGACAATGAACGAAAGAAAGCCGACGAACAGCACGGAATACACCAATGATTTATAGCCCCAAATTGGCTTGCGCGTATTGTTGGCGATGACCTCGATGACAATGCCCATCGCTGGCAATATCAACACGTAAACTTCCGGGTGGCCGAGGAACCAGAACAGATGTTGCCACAACAGCGGACTGCCACCGCCGCTGCGATCTACGAGTTGTCCGCCGACGGCAAGGCCGGTTGGCAGGAAGAAACTTGTGCCAGCAAGATTGTCCATCAATTGCAAAACGCCAGCGGCTTCGAGCGGCGGGAATGCCAGCAGCAAAATGAACGCGGTCACGAATTGTGCCCAGACGAACCACGGCAGACGCATCCACGTCATACCGGGCGCGCGAAGCTGGATGATGGTGGCGATGAAATTCACCGCGCCAAGCAACGAGGACGTGATGAGCAACACCATGCCGACGAGCCAAAAGGCTTGGCCGTTGGTCGGAATCGTTGTCGCCAGCGGCGAATAGGAAGTCCAGCCCGCTTGCGCCGCGCCGCCGGGGATGAAAAAGCTCACGAGCATCACGACGCCACCGAGGAAAAATGCGTGGAAGCTCGCCATGTTAATGCGTGGAAAGGTCATGTCCGGCGCGCCGATCATCAGTGGCACGACATAGTTGCCGAACGCCGCGAAGGCTAGTGGCACGACGCCGAGGAATACCATGATGGTGCCGTGCATCGCGCCGAACGAGTTGTAGAGATCGGGCGAAATCGCGCCGTGCGCCGCGGGTTGGCCGAGGATTTTTTCCAACAGCGGACCGAACACTGGCACCGGCACGCCCGGATGCGCGATTTGCCAGCGCATCAGCAGCATCAGAAAAAATCCAAACAGCATGAAGCACAGCGACATGAAGCCGTATTGGATGCCGATGACTTTGTGGTCGGTGGAGAAAATATATTTCTGCCAGAAATTGGGCTCGTGATGTTCGGCGTGGCCGTGGCTGTCGTGCGCGTGCTGTGGTTGCGGCTCGCGGAACGGCGGAAATTGTTGGACGTTGGACTGCATAAATTTTTATTTCAGTTTATTGCCGACGAGTGCCGCAATGAGTAGCGGCAGATAAATGATCGACGCGAAAAATAATTGCTTGGCGCGCTGCGCGGTCAGCTGACGGGCAAAGCGGACCGCGCACCAGAAATAACCAAACCCGAGAATCAGCGCGGCGGTGAGATAAATTTTTCCATTCAAACCGAACGCGAACGGACACAGGCTGGCGAGCAGGAGCGCGATGGTGTTGCTCACGGATTGCTGCGCTGTGCGGCTGCCAGTGGCGTCGATGTTCGGCAGCATCACGAAACCGGCTTTGGCATATTCATCGCGATACAGCCACGCGATGGCCATGAAATGTGGTATCTGCCAGAACGCGAGAATCGCAAACAGTGCCCAGCCTTCGCCGCTCAATTCGTTGCGTGCAGCGGTCCAGCCCATCAATGGCGGCAACGCGCCGGGGATTGCGCCGACCAGAGTATTCACCCAAGTCACGCGCTTGAGCGGAGTGTAGATGAAAAGGTAGCTGATACTGGTAATCGCGCCGACCACGCTGGTGAGTGGGTTAACGAGCGCTGCCAAATAAACTAAACCGGCGACCGAACATGCGCCGCCGAAGATGGCGACGGTCGCGGGCTGCATCCGTCCACTTGGCAGTGGGCGACTGGCGGTACGGCGCATTTTCGCGTCGTGCTCCCGCTCAAGCCACTGGTTCAACGCCGCTGCGCCGGACGCGACGAGTGCTGTGCCGAAGAGCGTATGGAACATCAGCACATAATTTACCGTGCCGCGTTCACCAAGATAAAAACCCACGAAGGTAGTAAGCAGCACGAGCGCGGTAAGACGTGCCTTGACGAGATCCGCCAAGACCGCCGCAAAGCTTTTTTCCAAAGCCGTCGTTGAACTCAATGCTTCCGCCGATGGTTTCATTATTCTGTTAAAATGGCGCGGTCAAAACCGCGCCTTATCGACTCTATTTTGTCCTGCATGGACAATTTCTGTCAATGCCGATTGCCGTGAAATAAGGTAAGGAAATTCCTTAAATTAATTCCGTAAAACTCTTATGCCGCCAGTCGCGTGCGTTGCGCGGCCGCCAGCCACCAAAGTGCGCCGGTCAGCAGGGCGGAAGCGCCCACCATGACGTGCAGTGTCGTGATGTCCGCCGCTTTGTTGGACCAGATGGTCGCCGCGCCCAAAATTATTTGCAGCGACAGCAGCACCAGCCAGAAAAAGGCGAGCTTCGTGAGCGGGTCGCGGCCGCCCAGTTTTTTTCGAGCGAGCATTGCCGCAGCGGCAACGCCGAGAAAAATCGTGTAAGCGACGAAACGGTGAACCATCTGGAGGTTCACCTGAAACGCGGTTATGGGATTGCCAATCGTGCCGGGTGGGCGATGGGCGTTGTAGTTGGCGATGGCTTCGGGTGTCGTGGCCGGCCAGATTTTTCCGTAGGCGGCTGGGAAATCGGTGATGGCCAATCCTGCGTGCTGATGGCGCATGGTCGCGGCGATGAGCAGTTGAATGAAAATCAAAATCGTGACGTAAAGAATGTGGCTGCGCAGTCCGCGCGGAACGGAAATTTGTTTTTCCGCTCCCAATTTCAACCACCAGCGGCTCGTAAACAAGGCGATGGCGGCGGTTAGCGCCAGAAACGTTTGCGCCACGGCGCCGTGCGGCACGCCAAGCCAATCCAATTGCCAGCGGACGCGTAGCCCACCGAGAATTCCCTGCACGATGACGAGCAAAAATGCGGCGATGCCGAGCCAATGAATCCACTTGCGCGAATCTTTCACCCAGAGCCAAACCGCGAGCACAGTGGTTAGAAAACCGACGCCGGAGGCGAGCAGGCGATGCGAGTGTTCGTAGAAAATGCCGCCAATCCATTTATCCACGGGAAACACGAACATGTTGTAGCCATAGGTCGTCGGCCAGTCGGGGACGGACATGCCGGCTTCGTGGCTGGTGACGAGGCCGCCGAGGCCGATGAGCAGAAACGTGGCGACGGCGTTCAACACGGCAAACCAAAACAGCGCGGGATGGTATTTGTTGTTCATGCTTCAAAAAAACGACCGCTGCGATGTGTCACGCAGCGGTCGCGGGACGAAATAAAATTTATTTCACTTCAAACGTGAAGTTTTGCGACGCGCCGTCGGTTTTTACTTCAACTTCGGCAGTCTGCGTGCCGAGTTTGCGGTGCGTCGCTTCGAGCGTGTATTTGCCGGCCGGAACGTTCTTGATGGTGAACTTGCCGTCTTTGCCGCTCACCGCAAAATACGGATGATCTACCACCGTCACCCACGCGAACATCCATGGATGCACGTCGCACTGGAATTTCAGGAACGGCTCCGGCTTGTCGAAGGTGTAGGTCAAATCCGCGCCGCCCGGCATCTGCACCTGATTGGATTCAGGATTGGCCGTCGGTTTGGTGTGGACATTATGCACGCACGGGTCGGAATTTTTAACAATCAACTTCTGGCCGGTTTGCAGCACGATAATCTGCGGAAAATACAAACAGCCTTTCTGGTCAAGCACTACGGGGCCGGCGCTCGCAGCGGCAGGTTGGCTGGGAACGCCCTTGAGCGTGACAATCACATCGGCCAGATCACCACTGGCATCTACCACATAAAACATGGTCTTGGGCAATTCGCCGGGATACATCGCGGCGCAATTAGGGTCGTCTTTAATGGGGGAAATTTCCTTGGCGGCGGGCGGTGTGCCTTTCAGGTTGATGACGCCGGTGAGGTCGCCAGCTGAAACGATGTTTGCGGTGAACAGCCCGAGCGAGAGGAGTAAAATAGATTTTTTCATAACTTTTTGATGAGCGGCAGCAAGCTAGCACTGGCGTGCCGCACTCGCAAGTCGTTTGTGAAAAGTTTCACAAAGCGGCCATTACCTGTGCCATAGCCAACGCGGTTTGCGCCGCCTCGGTGCCGCGATTGTGCTTTTGATCAAGGCAACGTTCGCGCGCCTGCTGTTCATTCTCCAGCAGCAGGACTTCGTGGATGACCGGCACTTCGTGCTGGATCTGGATTTGCACGAGCGCATTGCTTACGGCTTCGCCGATGTGCTGTGCGTGCGTGGTGGCACCGCGCAAAATCACGCCGAGACAGACGATGCCGGAAAATTTCTGCGACCGTGCAAGTTTCGCAGCGACCACAGGAATTTCATACGCGCCGGGCACGCGGACAACCTGGACTTTGCCACCGGCGCGAAGAATTTCCGCCTTCGCCGCGCGCAGCATCGCATCCACATAACGGGGATTATATTTCGAGGCGACGATAGCGAATCGCCCGCCGCGCGCGGAGATTTTTTGGGCGTGATTTTTTTTTAGCATGGGAGTCTTATGCAACTGCCGCCTTGATTATCCGTGAAAATCACACGCCGGCCAACGAAATTCAGTTTCCAACGACCGTTCGCAACCTCACTTCTGGCTTTGATAGAGGGCGACGAGCGCCGCGCCGATGGCCTGCGAGAGATCGCCCAAAACCGCCGGGACAATCTTTAGCGTGTCGCGTTGTTGCGGCCAGAGATAGGGCCGCGCCGCCTCGCGGATGAGTCGCAGGTAGCGTTCGCGAAATTCCTGCGTGGTCGCTTCGTGATCCATCAAACCGCCGCCGATGATGAAGATGCTGGGGTCAAGTGCCATCGCGAGATTGGCGACGTGGATGCCCATGACGCGCGCCTGAAAATCAAAAATCTCCAGCGCCAGCACGTCGCCTTTTTGGGCGCGGGTGCGGAGCGACAAAACTTTTTCCTTTGACGGCGCGGTGGATTTGGCGAGTTCGTGGTCGGGGAAATTTTTTATTTTTTCCGCGAGCAGTTGCGCGAGACCGGAAATCGTGGTGTAAGCCTCGACGCAGCCCCAATCGCGTCCGCAGCCGCAGGTGAACGGTTTGCCGGTCACGCCGAGCAGTTGCAATGGCACCGGCATGTGGCCGGCTTCCATCCCGGCCAGTGTGTCGCCGTCGAGCGAAAGTCCGTCCGCGCCGACGAAGGCCGCACCGAGTCCGGAACCGGGCATGAGCATCGCTACGGAAATTTTTTTGTCGCCGCGCGCGAGTTTAGCTTCTGCCACGCCGCCGTAATTGCCATCGTTGCCGGCCACCACGGGAACGGCGCGACCCACTTTTTGCGCCAGCGCCGCCGCGTAATCCGAGCGCACATCCCAGCCGCAAAAACTGGCCGGCAAGTTCGGAGAAATGCCCCACACGCCGTAACTTTCGTAAGGTCCTGGAATTGCCAGTCCGAACCCAGTGACCTGCGACCATTGCAAATTATTCTGCGCCAGAAAATCCCCGACGCCCCCTATCCATGAGGCGATAACTGCGTCCCGACCTTTTTCCGAATTGGTCGGGCGCTGTAAAACTTTGGTGCTGATGGTCTCGCCATTTTCCCAGACGGCGGAAAACTTGGTGGTTGTCGCGCCGCTGTCCGTGCCGATGAAAACTTGCTTGCTCATATTTACAACAGGTTGCGAACGTTGGCGGCCAAAGCAAAGTTTATTTTTGTTTCGCCCACGCCAGCCCGTCCGCGCCCGCACCGGCCGCAATCAGCTTTTTTACCGTCCACGTCCGCGTTTCAATCACCGCCACCTGTTTGCTACCGGCGCACGAAACGTAAGCTTCCAAACCGTCCGGACGCACCAAAATTTCCTGCGGCGCTTTCCCCACGTCGAGCATATGGGCGACTTTCATCTCGTCCAAATCAATCACCGCCACTTGATTCAGCTTGGGGATGGCGACGAGCAGCCAGCGGCCGTCCGGCGTTGGCGCGGAACCGTAACCGGCCGCTGGCAGATTGATCCAGCGCGCCACGCCGTTCGTCTGCGAATCAATCACCGCGAGACGCGGCTGTTGCTGGTCGGACGTAAATACCCAACGGTCATCGGTGGAAAGCGAAATCCGCTGCGTCGTTTTGCAAACCGGAATGATCGCCAGAACTTTTTTCGCCGTCAGATCAAGCACGGACACTGTGCCGGATGCGACGTTTGCCGTGTAGCCGCGCTGGCCGTCGCGCGTGATCGCGAGCATGTGCGACTCCGGCTCGCCTGTGGGAATGCTGCCTACAACTTTTAATGTCTGCGGATCAATCACCGTCACGCAATTGCTGATCTCCGTCGTGACGTAGAGCAAACCATTCTTCGGCCCCATCACCGCGCAATGCGGCCGCACGCCGGTGCCCAGATCAATCGTCCCGACCACCGCGCGTTTCGCCAAATCCACCACGCGAATCAGTTGTCCGTCCGTGCCCGCGTGCCCCACGCCCGCGTTGCCATAAATCGGCACGAACGCGCGTTGGCCGTCCGCCGTGGCGACGACTTCATGCCCCGTTACGCCATCTTCCGGCACCGTGGCAAACATTTTTCCGGCGACGACATCAACCAAGCCCAGCGAGCGGTCGCCCTTGTTGCAGACAAGTAAAATTCCGTTGGCGACCGTTTCGCTGGCGTGAGTGCTGAAGCCGCCGATTAACAAGGTCAGCGCCGTGATTAAGGTGGAAAACTTCATGGCTGCCAGAGGATGCGATGAATTTATCCCGCACGAAAGATTTTAACGCAGTTTGAACCCACCTTGAAAAACAACTTCCGCTGCGACCACAACCAAAAAAACCAAGCCGATCAACGCGTTCAGGCGGAAGAAGGCGTTGTTGATCCAGTTCAAACTGCGACGGCGCGCAATCCAATGTTCTAGCACGAGACAGGCGAGAATGACCAGCCAGCCGATGAGAAACGCGAGGCGAAACCGGCAGAGCAGTCCAAAGCCGAGCAGCACGCCGCACATCGCCATGTGCGCGAGAAATGCCGCGCCCAGCGCGTTCTGCGGTCCCCACGCCACGACGAGCGAACGCAGCCCGTGCGATTTGTCGAACTCGTAATCTTGCAGCGCGTAGATAATGTCGAAGCCGATGAGCCATAAAATGACGGCCACCGCGAGTAGCGTCATCTGCAAGATTTCCAGCGCCGAGACGTCACCGCCTTTGACTGCCAGCCACGCACCGATGGGTGCAAGCGCCAGCGCGATGCCGAGAAAGACGTGCGTGTAATCCGTGAACCGTTTTGTCAGCGAATAAAAACAAACCAGCACCAGCGCAACCGGCGAAAAATAGAAACAAACCGCATTAAGAAAATAGCTGGCCACCACGAAACCCGCAGCGGACAAGGCGCACAGCGTTAAGGCGCTAAACAAAGAAATTTGGCCGCTCGGCAAATGCCGGTTTTGCGTGCGCGGATTGAGCGCGTCAAACTTACGGTCCACGATGCGGTTGAACGCCATCGCGCACGTTCGCGCACAAACCATCGCGGCGAGAATCAGCCCGAACACGCGCCAACCCGGCCAGCCCCAATGATCGCGCGCTGCCACGAGCATCGCCGCCAGCGCAAACGGTAGCGCGAAAATCGTGTGCGAGAAGCGCACGAAAGAACCCCATTTGCCCACCGTGGAGCAGATGGCAGATGGCAGATGGTAGATTGGGTTTTGATTCATCGCGTATGGTTTTTCCTAACTCCTAACTTCCATCTCCTATCTGCTTATTCTTTTTCCTCCGCCCAGCGCGGCGCGATTTTATTCGTCACGCCGATATGGTCGAGCACGCGCGCGACGACAGTGTCCACGAGTTCAACCATGGTTTTCGCGCCGGAATAAAAACTGGGATTGGCCGGAATCAGCGTCGCGCCCGCGAGCAGCAGCAGTTCCATGTTTTTCACATGGATGAGATTCAGCGGCGTTTCGCGCGGGACGAGAATGAGTTTCCGTTTTTCCTTCAACACCACGTCGGCAGCGCGCTGTAACACGTCCTCGCTATAACCATGGGCGATGCGACCCATCGTGCCCATGGTGCAGGGGATCACGACCATCGCATCCGGCGGATTTGAGCCGCTGGCGAAGGGCGCGTTCATGCTTTTCAAGCCGTGCGGCTTTACGCCATCGGGTAGTTTGAGTCCGCCGGGTAATTCCTCAGCGATGACTTGTTGGGCGTAGTTGCTCAATACGACATGGATTTCGTGCTCGCGCGGATTTAAATTATCCAGCAACCGCTGCGCGTAAAGCGCGCCGCTGGCTCCGGTGATGGCGACAAGAATTTTCACTGCGTCCATCTTGCCGCAAATCGAATCCGAAAACAACTTGAGTCCGTCTACCGCTTCCGCACAATTGGCGCGTGTTCAAATACGCGGGAATCATTTTTGGCGGAATGCTGTTGCTCGTGGCGGGCTGCACCAGTGTTTATCAAGGCTCAGAGGCGGTGCCGCTAGAATGGTCGCTGACCAACGCCGTTGCTCCGCTGCCGCCGACCAAGCCACGTCCGCCTCAGCCGGTCATTAAGCCCATGCCCGCGCTGATCATTCGCACGAATGTGCCGCCGCCGAAAATAATTCATCCCGAATCAGTCCGGACGTGGACTTCGCTGGATCGTTGGGCGTCGGAAAACAAAATCGCTACTCCTAAAAAAATTCAAAATTCAGCCGTAGCCAGCTATGCCCTAAAGTCAGGGCAGGGCACGATGGTTTTGGCCATTGGTAGTCGCGAGGCGACGTGGAACGGTCTGGAAATGCACCTCGGTTTCGCGCCGGAAATCATCGACGATCAGGTGTTCGTTTACGGTCTGGATCTGCAAAAAAATCTGGAACCGCTGCTGCTGGGCGCACCGCTGAAGTTCGGCACCAACCGCGTCCTCGTCCTCGACCCCGGCCACGGTGGCGTCAATGTCGGCACGCACAGTTTGGTGGACGGACGGTTTGAAAAAGAATTCACGCTCGACTGGGCGCGGCGCATTCAGACATTGCTCGCCACGAACGGCTGGCAAGTTTTCCTTACCCGCACGAATGATTCTGACATCGCGCTTTCCAACCGCGTCAATTTTGCCGAGGCGCACCACGCTGATGTGTTCATCAGTCTGCATTTCAATTCGGCCGCCCCGGACACCAAGCAAGCCGGTTTGGAAACGTATTGCCTGACGCCGACGGGGATGCCCTCGACGCTCACGCGCGGCTACAGCGATTTGTGGTCGGAACATTTTCCGAACAATAATTTTGACGTGGAAAACCTACAACTTGCCGTGCGTCTGCACGCGGGGTTGTTGCACGCTAGCGGTGAGGAGGATCGCGGCATCCGGCGCGCGCGCTTCATGGGCGTGCTGCTGGGGCAAAAACGGCCGGCGGTGCTGATCGAAGGCGGCTATCTCTCTAATTCACGCGAAGCCGGAAAAATCGAAAGCCCCGAGTTCCGGCAAAAACTGGCTGAGGCGGTAGCGAATGCACTGAAATGAGAAACACGAAACCTATTCTGGTTACGGGCGGTGCTGGCTTCATCGGCGCGCATCTGGTGGAACGGTTGTTGCAGGATGGTAAAAGCGTTGTGGTCATTGACGATTTGTCCACCGGCAGCCGGGACAATTTGCGCGCAATAGCGACGCACCGGAATTTTCGTTTCATTCAAACCAAAATTTCCGCCTACGCGGAATTACCGGAACTCGCGGCGGAAGCGGAATTCATTTTTCATCTCGCGGCAACGGTCGGGGTGGAACTCGTCGTCAAATCCGCGCTGCACGTGCTCGAAGCGAGTTTCAGCGAGACCCAGATTCTGCTGCGTGCCGCCGCGAAAAATTCCACGCCGATTTTATTCACGTCCACCTCGGAAGTTTACGGCAAGAGCGCCAAACCGGAGTTCAGCGAGGATGACGATTTGCTCATCGGGCCGCCCGGCCAGTCACGTTGGAGCTACGCGTGCTCCAAGCTCACGGACGAATTTCTCGCGCTCGCTTACGCGCGCGAGAAAAATCTGCCGGTTACCATCGCGCGGTTGTTCAACACCGTTGGCCCGCGCCAGACCGGCCGCTACGGCATGGTGCTGCCGCGCTTTATCGCGGCGGCCAAGGCGAACGAACCATTGCGTGTTTATGGCGACGGCGCGCAATCACGCTGTTTCTGCCTCGTCCACGATGTGGTGGAAGCGCTGTTGCGGTTGCAGAAAAGTGAGGCGGCGCGTGGCGAAATCTTTAACATCGGCGGCACGGAGGAAATTTCCATGCTGGAGCTGGCGCAACTCGTCGTGGTCACGGTCGGCTCCAAATCAAAAATCGAATTGATTCCCTACGATCAGGCTTATGCGCCAGGTTTTGATGACATGCGCCGCCGAAAACCGTTGGTGGAAAAACTCGAGCGCACGGTGAACTTCAAACCGCAAACATCGCTGCGCGAAATCATCCGGCTCACGGCGGCGTGAAATTTTCTGCGTGCAAAAGCTCGGCAAAAATCACGGCGGCTACCACGGCGAGACGATTGATGTTCGCATCGTGCTGCGCGACGTGGCGGCGGCGGCGCAACGGCACGGCTGGGTTTCAGAAACTTTCCACGAAGCCGACGGGTTCAAATGGTTTGCCTTCCAACGTAAGCCGAAAATCACCAGCCAGTCGCCAGCCGCCCGGATTTATATCTCCGCTGGCATTCACGGCGACGAACCGGCTGGCCCGTTGGCCACGCTGAAAATAATCCAAGAAAATTGCTGGCCGGACAACGCGGAAATTTTTCTGCTGCCGTGCCTGAATCCAATTGGTTTTATTTTAAACCAACGTGGGAACGCGGCGGGCATTGATTTGAATCGCGATTATCGGAATCCACAGGCAGCCGAAACGCGCGCGCACATCGCGTGGCTGGAACGACAGCCGGCCTTTGATCTGCATTTGTGTTTGCACGAGGACTGGGAGTCGTCGGGATTTTATCTCTACGAGCAAAATCTAGACAACCAGCCGTCACTGGCAGAAAAAATGATCGCTGCTGTTCAGCCGCTTTGCCCCATTGACCGGTCCGAAATCATCGAAGGCCGCGCGGCGGTTGGTGGCATCATTCATCCCAAAATCAACCCGGGGGAACGACCGGACTGGCCGGAGGCGCTATATCTCATCAGCCACAAATCGCGGCAGGGTTACACGCTGGAAGCGCCGTCGGATTTTCCGCTCGCGGTGCGGGTCAGTGCACTTGTGGCGGCGGTGAATGCGGCGTTGAAATAAAAAAGGCGCGGAATAATCCGCGCCTTAAAGTGGTTATCTGCAAATTATTTTACCGAATCCGCCGGAACGATTTTCACGCTGATGAGCGTTTGCTTGGTCACGGGCCGATCGCCGGGATGCGTGGGCGTGGTGCCGATTTTTTCCAGCACTTCGTCGCCCTTGATGAGCTTGCCGAACGCGGTGTATTGGCGGTCGAGAAAACGCGGGTCGCCGTGGCAGATGAAAAATTGCGAGCCGGCGGAATTCGGATCTTGAGAGCGCGCCATCGAGAGCACGCCGCGCACGTGCGCCTTGTCGTTGAACTCCGCCTTGATCTGGTGGCCGGGACCGCCCGTGCCCCACGCGCGTTGCTTGGAATCATCCTTCGTCAGCGGGTCGCCGCCCTGAATCATGAAACCTTTGATGACGCGGTGAAAACAGGTGCCGTCGTAGAAACCTTTTTTTGCGAGGTCGGTGAAATTTTTGACGTGGCCGGGGGCGACGTCCGGCCAGAATTCGAGAACCATTTCGCCGGCACTGGTGGTGAGGATTGCAACTTCGCTCATAAATTTATTTTGGTTTTGGTTGGTTAAATTATTTCACGCTGTTGGCGGGAACGATCTTAATGCTGTCAATGTTGACGCGTTTGATGGGACGGTCGGGCGCTTCGGTCGGCGTGGTGGCGATTTTGTCCAACACGTCAAAGCCCTTGATAAGATTGCCGAAAACCGTGTATTGGCCGTCGAGAAAACCGGCATCGCCATGGCAGATGAAGAATTGCGAACCAGCGGAATTGGGATCCTGCGAACGCGCCATCGAGAGAATGCCGCGCGCGTGGTGCTTGGAATTAAATTCTGCAATGACCGACCAACCGGGGCCACCCATGCCCCAGGAATCTTTTGCCGCGTCGTTCTTCGTGTTCGGATCGCCGCCTTGGATCATGAAACCGGGGATGACGCGGTGAAACGCCGTGCCGTCATAAAATCCGCTGCGCGCAAGCTTCTCAAAATTTGCGACGTGGTTCGGCGCGACGTCGGGATAAAACTCCACCACCATCACGCCTTCGCTCGTGGTGATGACGGCTACCACGCCGGCGTCGCTGTTGGTCTTCGTCGGCGGCGTGGCGGTGACTTTGCCTACACCGGCGGTTTGCTCGGCTTCACACTTTTGAAATTCCGCTTTATATCTTTCATAACCAGTTTGATTTGCTATGTCCGCTATTTGGTCATCAAATTTGCTAGTGATTTTTACTGTTAAATTTGATGTTAACATTTGCGGTGATTGTTCTATATTCAGTTTCCAATTTGATATTTCTTTTTCGTATCTAGAAATATTGTTTTTAGACGTATCAATTCCCACTCGACCTTGTTTTTTGAAATTGGCGATATACCATTCGTTATCAACCTCCTCTTTGCTATAACCCAATTCATTTACGTATCCTTGAACAATTTGTGAATCTGACCATGATAAACTTCTCTCCAAAGTTTTGATTCTCATTAATTCAGAAGCGATTGCGTCCTCTAAAATCTTGATTTCCTGTTTTGCTTTATTTGTTTGTTTTGCCACCTCGTCTGGGTAAACCCTATTGGCATACCCCACGGGGTCTTGGCTTAATGACTTTAGTGCTTCTTCTTTTTCCAATGTTACAGGGATTACAAGCTTGTCATATTTAATCTTCGCCTCATAAAACTGGTTTGATACGGTTAGCCAATCAATATTTTTAAGCAGAGGGAGGGTTTGTTGTGTAGCCAACAACTGTGCAGACAATTGAATGGTAGCTATAAACAGTGTTAGAATAAAGTATATTAAGAATTTATGTTTCATATAATGTTTCATTGAATGGCTGTAAAATCCAACCTCATTAAGTATTCCGACAAATTAGAATTCCAGGTTTCCACTACAAAAGCACTCAACTGAATCAGTTGGATCTTGAATCCATGTTTCTTATTTAAAAATAGAACGGCACAGGTAAGTAGGCCGAGAGCGCAGATTAAATTAAAGGTTTTCATGGGCGCAAAATTTTCCAGACTGCGGGGCAAAAGTCACGCGCGGAATGCAATCATTTCCGGCGCGGATCGTCTTGCATGGAGCTGGTGATAAGACTGGTCTGCGCCCGGCGGCCGGGGCGAACCAACCAAACCACCACCAGCACAATGACGACAGCCAGCCCGCCGCCAATCAGCCGCCAAGGCTTCGTCGCCTTGCCGGCGTCATTATCTACGGCGGGACTCACGGGATTAGTCGCTGGGGCAGCACTCGGGCTTTCTACCGTTGCCTGCGGCGCGGCGATAACTTGGTTGCTGGCTGGACGGATTAGAGTTGCCGCCGGCGGCAGATTTGTGGCGACAGGTGGGACGATTTTGGGAGCTGCACTGGTTGCCAGATTGGTGTTAGGCGAAGATGCCGGCGTCGCGGTATTAGTGGCTGTGGAAACTTGCTTGCCGACGATGACCAAATCCGGGACGACCACGGGCGCAGGCTTCACAACTGGCGTCACCACGACCGGCGGTGGTAGATTCGTGGGTGGCGGCGGGGCGAGAAACAGCGGGATGTTGATTGCGCCCGGCGGAAAATTGACGGTGCAACCAATAAATTTTCCCGACAGCGTGCGGATCAACACAACAAATGGTTGCGCGCTTTTTTTGCGTTCTGCCCGGCCGTCCAGAAAGCTTTGATTGATGCCGCGATCATACGGCGTTGCTGTTAGGTCGCTTTCCCCGTCGCAAAAAATCACAACGGTGAGGCGTTCAGAATTGGTGATGACGCTGGTAAGCGAAGTTTGCAACACGGACATCTGGCTGTCGCCCGTGTAGGTTCGCGAGCGCAGGAAGGCGGTGAGATTCGTCGTCAGCGGCGTGGCTTGTTGCGGATTCCAGATCACCAACGGAAATTGGCCGCCGTGCATCTTCTGGTCATAGGTCCAGACGCCGATGTTGTCGCCGTCCTGCAACCGTCCTTCCGCGCCGGTGGCAAAAAAGTTTTTCAAAACTTCCTCGGTGGCGGGCAACCGCTTCTTCATTGTCGCGGACAAATCGAAAACAAAGAGCCAGCGTTCCGGGCTTTTGGGTTGGGCGAATCCGTTTATTGGCAACGCCAGCACCGCCAGCAGCGCGCATAGCCAGCGGGCGGCGGCGGAAAAAAGTTTTTGGCGATGAAAAGGTTTCATGGTTCAGCGCGAGCGGAAAAACTTGTTCCGCTCGGAACGGTTGTGATTGTTCAGGTTTTCCGTCAGGTTCGCCAGCGCATTCTGAATCATCGCGATGAAATTGCCGCAGCTCGCCACGGAGCCGCCGAAGCCGCTCACCGTGTCGCGCTCCGCAAAATCGTCCGTCACCACCAGCACTTCGCCGTAAGGTTGAAAGCGCACCGCCGCGCGCTCGATCAAATCGTCCGCCGTCTGACCGGCGCTGGAATAAAGCACTTCTACTGATTTGCCGGAATTATTTTTTGGCTTCGTGCGCCGCGCACCGCGGCCGTCGAAGAAAATCGTCACCGGCGTGCCGCATGCGTCCTGATATTGCGTGAGGATTTCCACTAACGCATCGCGCGCCGCCTCGGAATGGCGCGCCGAACCTTCCGCCAACTCCGGCCAGTTGTGCAGCAGGCTGTAGCCGTCCACTAAAATTCGCACCAGCGCCATGCGGCCAGATTAGCGGCTCGCCGCGGTCGGCAAAAGTTTTTCCCGCCGGTGAAATGGCTTTAGCTTTGCCACGGCTTACGGTTTAATGTCGCGAATTTATTGACATGGCCGCTGCCAATTCCATTTTCCAAAAGTCTAACCGCAACATCGCTATCATCGCGGCGGTCGTGTTCATCCTCGACCAGTTCACGAAATGGCTCGTGCTGAACCTGCTCGAAAAAGGCGACGAAAAAATCATCATCAGCGGCTTTTTCAAATTCGTCCACTGGGGCAACACCGGCGCGGCGTGGAGTTTGTTTCGCGGTAACAATGGCGCACTGGCCTTCGTCGCGCTGCTGGCATTTGTCGCGCTGTTTCTCACGCGGCATCATTTCAATTCCCACACCATCTCCGGTCAGATCGCATTCGGACTTATTTTTGGCGGCATCGCCGGCAATCTCACCGACCGCCTGCTGCCGAGCCGCCACGAGGTCATTGATTTTATTTACTTTTTTATGCAGCAGCGCGGCGGCGGCGAAATCGGTTTTCCCGCGTTCAACATCGCTGACACCGCCATCTGCACCGGCGTCGGCCTGATTTTTATCATCACCTGGCGCAACGAACATTCGCCGCAGCCACCGACGAATTAAGTTTCATGGCCACGCGCACGGAACATTTCACCGTCGAACAATCGCTGCCCTCCGAGCGGCTCGACGTATTTCTGCGCACGAAATTTCCCGCCGTCTCGCGCGGTGCGATGCAGCGGCTCATCGAGCAAGGCCACATCCTCGTTGATGGCAAAACCGTCAAGCCCACGCATAGCCCGCGCGCGGGTGAAAAAATCGAAGTCCATTGGCCCGAAGCGCGTCCGGCCGAAGCGCAGCCGGAGGAAATTCCGCTCGATATTTTGTTCGAGGACAAATCGCTGCTCGTCGTCAACAAGCCCGCCGGACTCGTCGTGCATCCCGCCGCCGGCCACGAGGAACACACGCTCGTCAACGCGCTGCTCTTCCACTGCAAAGGTTCGTTGAGCGGCATCGGCGGCGTTGCGCGACCGGGCATCGTGCATCGGCTCGACAAAGAAACTAGCGGTTGTCTCGTCGTCGCCAAAAATGACGAGACGCACATCGCGCTTTCGGAACAATTCGCCAATCGCGTCGTCAAAAAAGTTTATCACGCCATCGTCTGCGGCGAAGTGCCGCGCGAAGCTGGCGAAATCCACGCCGCCATCGCCCGCCATCCCACGCACCGCAAACGCATGGCTGTCCACGACGACAGCGATGGTCGCGCCGCGCACACGAGCTATCGCGTGTTGGAGAAATTGAATCACGCCACACTCGTCGAAGCGCAGATTCACACCGGCCGCACGCATCAGATTCGCGTGCATTTCCTGCACCTCGGCCATCCGGTCGTGGGCGATGACACTTACGGCTCGACGAAAAATAAACGGCTGAAAGAACTCGCAAACTACGCCGCGCCGCGCGTCTTGCTACACGCGAAAGAATTGAGTTTCATCCATCCGCGCGCGCAGAAGACTTTGAAATTTTCCGCGCCGCTGCCGGATGATTTCAAGCAGGCGCTGAAATTGTTGCGGATGAAATAATCAAGTCGTCGTCGTGTGTGTTCAGGCGGTTACCACTTCCGATTCGCAACTTTCTTTCCCACAGCCGCACCCGGCTTCTTCCTGATCGCTGAAATCGTGGCTGTCCCAGTTCGGATCGAGGCCGAGGTCTTTGAGCATTTGCAAATCTTTTTCGACGGGCTGGTTCAGCGTGGTGAGATAGTTGCCCACCATCAGCGCGCTCGCGCCGGCCATGAAGATCATGCTTTGCGCGTCGCGCAGGTTCACGGTGCGGCCGCCGGCGATCATGATTTCCTGGCGCGGCAAAATGAAACGGAAACACGCGATGGTCTTCAAAATTTCCATCACGGGCAGCGGCTCGTTCTTGGCGAACGGCGTGCCGGGAATCGGATTGAGAATATTCACGGGCACGACGTTCGCGCCGATGGCTTTCAATTCAAACGCGAGGTCGCAGCGGTCGGCGCGCGTCTCGCCCATGCCGATGATGCCGCCGGAACAAATCTTGATGCCGGCCTTTTTCAGATAGCCGATGGTTTCGAGCCGGTCGTCGAACGTGTGTGTGGAGCAGGTCTGCGGAAAAAAGCGGCGCGAGCTTTCGAGGTTGTGGCCGTAACATTCGAGTCCGGCCTCTTTCAGGCGGTCGGCCACCGCCTGTTTTTTGATGATGCCGAGCGAGGCGTCGGGGCGCGTTTTGCCTTGCGCCTTCATTTCGCGCACGCGATCGCACACTTCATCGAGGATTGGACCCTCGTTCAAACCTTTCCATGCGGCAACCAGTCCGACGGCGGTGACATGGTTTTTGTTTGCCTCCTCGGCGGCTTCGGCGACGGGTTCGGGATCCACAAAACCATATTTCGGCGAGCCGGTCTGGTAATGGGACGACTGCGAGCAGAAGCTGCAATTCTCGGAACAGGCGCCGGCCTTGGCGTTGACGATGGAGCAGAGATGGATCTTGTTGCCCTTGAACTTCTCGCGGATGCGGTTGGCCCAGGACAACAAATCCAATATGTCAGCGGACGATTCGAGATTGAAGAGCCACGTCGCTTCGTCGCGGGTGATGTGGCCGCCGTCGAGCACGCGCTGGCCGAGGGTGGAAAGTTTCTGGTGATTGGTCGCGTCAACCGGTTTCGCAGTCATGGTTGACAGGATAGCGGGCGGAATAATTTCCGCAAGCGGACTTCACTTGGCCGCTGGCGCCGGCGCGTGTGACGGGATGACGGCATTCAGATACGCGGCGAGTGAGGCGATTTGCATATCCGTGAGCGGGCCACCTTGGGAAGTGGCAAACGCGGGCATGAGCGATCCGGCCTTGCCGGCGGTGATCCAGGTGCGCCAAAATTCTTCGTTCGTCGGCACTTTGAGGTTGTGCAAATCAGGCACCATCGTGGCGCGGTCTTTCGCCTCGTGGCAAATGGCGCAGATGGCGTCGAACAATTGCTGGCCGTATTTGCCTTCGACTTTCTTCAAGTGGCAGCTCGCGCAATCGCTTTTGAAAACGGCCTGCCGATCGGCTTTCGCGGCCATGATGCCGGCGGTGCGCTGTTCTTCCGTCATTTCTGGCGCGGGCGGTGCGGGTGCGATGTTGATACGCAGTTGCAAAGTTTTACTGCCTTTATCCGTGGTTATATTCACAGACTTGAACAGGATGCCCATCTTGCCTTCGAGATTGACGCTCAATTTGATCAGACCATTCGAGCTGCCGGGTATCGTCCACGGCACCGGCGGCAGTTCTGCCGTCGTGCAACCGCAGGACGGATGCACCATCAGCACGGTTAGGTTGCTGCTGGTAATGTTGGTGAAACTGAAAGTGAAGCGGGCGAAATCCTGTCCGTTCGTCACGTCTACCGCCTTGAACACGGCGTCCCACGCGAGCACGCCGTCTGGCAACGGTTGGTTGGCGTGCGTGTAATCCGGCAGATACACCGGCGCGGACGCCACAACATTGGACTGGGCGGCGGCGGGAAAAATACTAGCGACGGAACAAAGGGTCGTCGCAACGGCAAACAAAGCTTGGCGCAATTTCATGGTTTTTGAATTTAACAGTTCAGCTCCATTTGACGAGCGGCATTTGGCGTTGTTCAATATTCACAGCCGGTTGAGCGCACTTAACACGGCTTTGACTGACGCGAGTTCGATGTTCGTGTCCACGCCTGCCCCCCAGCGGGATTTACCCTCGGCAGCTTTGATTTGAATGTAAGCGATGGCGGCCGCCGTTTCGCCGCTGCTCAAGGCGTGCTCGCTGTAATTAGAAATTTCAAAACGCGTCACGCCGACTTGGGAAAAGCCGTGGACGAGCGCGGCGAGTGGCCCATTACCTTCGCCGGAGAATTCCACCGGTTTGCCATCGCGGGAAAATTTAGCGCGGCATTTTACAACGCCATTCTTGCTTTCGGTTTCAAAGCTGGCCAATGACCACGGCTCGTTGCGTTCCACATATTCCTTCCAAAACATCGCTTTCAATTCCGCGCCGGAAACTTCACGGCCGAGTTTGTCCACCGCATCGTTGGCAATGGGGCCAAATTCGCGTTGAAAATCTTTTGGCAACGAAATGCCGAACTCACTTTCGAGCAAATACGCGACGCCGCCTTTGCCGCTCTGGGAATTGACGCGGATGACCTCCTGATATTTCCGGCCGATGTCTGCCGGATCAATCGTGAGATACGGCACATCCCAATGGCCGGAATTTTTTTCGCGCTCCGCCAAGCCTTTTTTGATCGCGTCCTGATGCGAGCCGCTGAATGCGGTAAAAACCAGTTCGCCCGCATACGGCTGTCGCGGCGGCACGGTCATACCCGTGCTACGCTCATACACATCAATGATTGAAGCGAGATTGGAGAAATCCAATTTCGGATTGATGCCGTGCATGTAAAGATTCAGCGCCACCGTCACGATGTCTAAATTGCCCGTGCGCTCGCCGTTGCCGAACAAGGTTCCTTCGACGCGATCCGCGCCCGCGAGCATGCCGAGCTCGGTTGCGGCTACGCCGGTGCAACGGTCGTTATGCGTGTGCAAGCTGATGATGAGCGACTCGCGATTTTTGATGTTCTTGCACATCCATTCAATCTGGTCGGCGTAGACATTCGGCATCGCGACTTCAACCGTATCGGGCAGATTCAAAATCATTTTGTGCTGCGGCGTCGGCTGCCACACATCCATGACGGCTTCGGAAATTTCCTTTGCATATTCCACTTCCGTCATGCTGAAACTTTCCGGCGAATACTGGAGCATCACCTCCGTGCCGCTCGCTGTGAGACGATGCAACCGCTCTTTGATTATCCGCGCGCCGTTGACCGCGATGGCCTTGATCTCCTCCTTGGACTTGCCGAACACCACGCGGCGCTGCGCGGGCGACGTCGAGTTATACATGTGGATTATGACCTTCTTCGCGCCGATCAACGACTCGACCGTGCGCTCGATCAAATCCTCACGCGCCTGCACGAGCACTTGCAACCACACGTCGTCCGGCGCGTGGCCTTTCTCGATGAGCAAGCGGTTGAAGGCGAATTCCGTGTTCGACGCGGACGGAAAGCCGACTTCGATTTCCTTGAAGCCGATTTTTACGAGCGTCTGAAACAATTCCAACTTCTGCGAAATGTTCATCGGCACCGCAAGCGCCTGATTCCCGTCGCGCAAATCCACGCTGCACCAGCGCGGCGCGTGCGTGAGCGTGCGGCTCGGCCATTGACGGTCGGTCAACTTCGGCGCGTGTTGGAACGGGCGATATTTCGATGACGGATTTTGCATGGTCGTTTTGCTTTCGTATTATTGCCGTCCAGCGGTGGAGTTAAAACAAAAAACCCACCGCCATTCGGCAGTGGGTTGATAAATTCTGGTGAACGAATCAAAACCCGACTGCCGCGCTGGTCAGCAGCGCGTTCGTAAGCAGC
>JBAXIY010000028.1:0-24725 GCA_037138135.1 Verrucomicrobiia bacterium | reverse complement strand
GCATCACGTTGCCAACGTGAATGTCGAGGGTTCAAATCCCTTCGCTCGCTCCATTTTTCCATTACTTGTTTTACCGATACCCAGATGAATTTTAATTGCATAAATTGACCCGTTATCTGCGCTTAAAAGTTGCTCTGTTTGATTGTCCTGCTACCCTTAATTCACAATGATTTTTCCTTTGTTTGGAGGGCGAGATTCGCAATCTAGTTTTCTTCCGGCCAGAATTTCCATACTCATTTTGATGGGAATCTCTGGATTTTTCTCTGTTTTTAATTGCGCGGCGGTCACCAATGAAACCGCCTTCGTGGAGCTCAAAATCGATGAATATCTTCAGGAAGTGATGCTGCATAATGAATCGGTGCAGGCGCAACTGCTGGAGGCGGAGGTCAGCCGCCGCAAAAGCAAGGCCGAGGTGGGCATTTTTGAGCCGACATTCACGGCGTCCTATACCCGCGAATCCAACCAGCGCACCAACAATGTGCAGCAGCAGGCAAATCAGAACGGGGCGGGTTATTTCAGCGAACGGAATAACATTTACGATTTTGGCTTGGAATCACTCATACCCACAGGCGGCAAAATTCGGCTCGGCTATACGTTGAGCGATTTGGGCAATAACGTGAATCCTTACGGGAATGTTTTCACGACGACGAACCAGATTTGGACCAAGCAGTATCAGACGTTCGTCGGCGTGACGTTCAGCCAGCCGTTGTTAAAGGGTGGCGGGCTGACGCCGACGCTGGCGAATATCCGGCTGGCTGCGATGGAATCTGATATCGCCTTCCAACAATACCGTCAGCAGATGATGTTGACGGTTTTCCGCGCGGAAGGCGCGTATTGGAATCTTTATTATGCGCAGTCACAGGTGCATTTCTTCGACCAGTCCGTGATCGTGGCGCAAAATGTTTTGGACGACAGCCGCGAAAAGTTGAAGGCCGGTCAGGGGGCGGAACTCGATGTGCTGGAGGCGCAATCCGCCCTGGCCTTGCGCAACACCAAGCGCAACGAGGCGCTGCAAAATTATTACGACGCGCAAGGCGCGATGCAAGTGCTGCTCGGCAATCCCGCGCCGCTGCATCATTACTACGATGCGCTGGGCAACCGGCGGTTGACATTGGATACCCAACCGCCGGAGCATCTGGCCGGCCCGAACGAGCCAGTGTTGCGGGTGACGGACGCGCCGCGTGAGACCAGTCCGGCCATTTCTTATGCGGAAAATTTCCAAGCGGCGTTCGATTTAAATCCCGATTATTTGATTCAGTCCAAAAAAATGGAGCAGGAGCGCGTGCGCCTCGGCGTGGCCAAAAATCAGTTGCTGCCGGATTTGAATTTCAAGACCGCCTACGGCTACAACGGCCTTGCGCTCGATGCAGGCAGTTCGTGGGACATGGCGTGGGATCAGACTTTCCCCTCTTGGTTGATCGGCGTTGAATTGTCCTTTCCCCTCGGCGGCAACATCAAAGGTCGCAATTTATATTCCGCCTCCCGGATCAGTCTGGACGAGGCGTATATCCGGTTGAAAGGCGTGCAGACGGAAATCGCCACCGGCCTCAACACCGGCATTCAAAAGGCGAACGCGTGGGAGCAAAGCATTCAGAGCTATCAAATGGTCGTGCATTTCAACGAGGAATTGCTCAAGACCCAGCTCGAGCGCCTCAAGGCCGGACGTGTGGACGGCCATAAAGTTTTGGAAGTCGAAGCCGATTTGCTTGATGCGCGGCAGGAGCTCGCCAACGCCCTGATGCAATACCAACGAGCGTTATTGCAGGTCGAACTCACGGTCGGCTCGATCCTAAAAAATCATCAACTCGATTTCTCCCGCGAGGAATTGAAGCGCCAAACCACGGCGTTGATGCGCGGGTTTAATCCATCAGCGAGCCGTGCCACCAGCGCCAATTAATTTTCCCCAAGCCATGTTCAAGCTCATTCCAATACTCATTGTTGCCGCCGCCATTCATTTTTCACCCGACCTGCGCGCGGCCGAACCGGTCACCATCAGCGGCATTACCGAGCCGTTTCTGGACGTGACGCTCGGCTTGGCGGACGCCGGCATCATCCGCCAACAATTTTTCAAGGAAGGTGACGCCATCAACAAGGGCGACGCCATTCTGGAACTGGATAAACGACTGGAGACCTACGAGGTCGAACGCCGCAAAGCCGTGATGGTGCAGAACAAAATGGTTTTTGACTCCACGCACACGCTGCTCGAAAACACCAAGTCCGTGAGCCAGCAGGAAATGAACAAGGCCGAGGCCGAATACAACGTGGCTGCCGCCGATTACAATATTGCTGTCCAGCAGCTCGCCAACCGCCAGCTTGTCGCGCCGTTCACCGGTCGCATCACGGAAATTTTGCTCAAGCCCGGCGCCGCCATCGCGCCCTATCAGCCGCTCGTCCGGCTCGTGGATACCTCGCGCTGCTATTTTGTCGGCCACATCGAAGGCAAGGCTGCCGCCAATCTACAACTAGATCAGTCCGTGCAGATCCACGTGGACGGCGGCGTGACCATTTCGGGAAAAATCTGTTTCATCTCGCCGACGGTGGACGCCGCGAGTGGCCTCGCCAAGGTGAAAGCCATTTTTGACAACGCCGACAGTCGGATTCGCCCCGGCCTCGCCGCGCAACTCACCACCGAATAATTTTATGGAAACCAACGGTGGCATGAACGCTGAATTTTCGCGCGCGCTGGACGAACTCGCAGGGCTGCGCCAATTTTCCGGCGAACCCAAAAATTTCTGGCCGGCCTTTTTGAACGCCGCCGCCAAACTCGTCTCGGCGGACATCGCCGTGCTGCTGCTTGGCCATCCCGGTAAGACGCCGCGTTGGTCAAAAATCGGCGAATGCGATTCCGGCACCGGCCTTTCGCGCGTGCGCACGCAATTCACCTCGCAGCTTGAAGCCATCGCTGAGCGTGCTCTGGCCAGCGAAAGTTTTGTCGAACAGACCGACACGACCAGTGGCAGCTTCACCGTCGCCGTGCGCCTCAAATTGCAACGCACCGAGGACGAAGTCATTTTCGCCGCGCAATTAAAGGACTTTACCGCCGCCGCTGCCAACGAAGCGCTCGCCCGTCTGCGCCTCGTGGCCGACGTGCCGCTGGCGTTCCAGCAAAATCTCGCGGCACAAAAGGCGCGCACGGATGTCGAAAAATTCGCCGCCGTTTTGGATTTGAATGTGCCGGTGAACGACGCGACCAAATTTATTTCCGCCGCGCTCGCCTTCTGTAATGGCGTCGCCACGCATTTCCGCTGCGAGCGCGCGAGTCTCGGCTGGCTCGAAGGCGGCTACATTAAATTGCGCGCGATGAGCCGCACCGAGCAGTTCAACCGCCAGATGGCGGCCGCACAATCGCTTGAAGTCGCGATGGAAGAATGTGTGGATCAGGACGAGGAAATCCTCTGGCCATCGCCCGAAGGCGTGACGACCATCGCGCGCGACCACGAAAAATTTGCTGCCGAACAAAAATCCGGCCGCGTCTGCTCCTTCCCGTTGCGGTTGGAGGGGAAAGTCGTCGGCGTGCTGACCTGTGAGCGGCAGAGCGCAGCGTTCACCACCGTCGAACTTCAGCAAATCCGCCTCGGTTGCGATCAGGTCGTGCGCCGGTTGAGTGAATTGAAAAATTACGACCGCTGGTTTGGTGCGCGCTGGGCGGCGCACACCCGCGAGTATTTTTCCCGCTGGCTCGGGCCGGAACACACCTGGGGCAAGGCCACCGCGATTTTTCTCGCACTGGTTGTGCTCGCGCTGTTTCTCGTGCGGGTGAACTATCGCGTCGAAGGCAATTTCATTTTGCGCAGCGACGAGGCCGAGTATCTGACCGCGCCATTTGATGGCTACATCGCCCAGGTTTTTGTCCGCGCCGGCGACCGTGTGGAGAAGGGCCGCGCGCTGGTGAACTTGGATCGTGATGAACTTTTGCTCGACCAATCCGGCGCGCTCGCGGATGTCATTCGCTACCAGCGCGAGGCGGAAAAGGCGCGCGCCGCCAACAGTATCGCCGAGATGCGCATCGCCAACGCCCAGGCGCAACAGGCGCAGGCGCGACTCGACCTCGTGCGTTACCGGCTCGACAATGCGGTCATCAAAGCCACGTTCGACGGCGTGGTCGTCGAGGGTGATTTGCGCGAACGCATCGCCTCGCCAGTCAAGCAAGGCGACGCGCTGTTCAAAATCGCCCGGATTGACACGCTTTATGCCGAGGCGGAAGTCAGCGAACGCGACGTGCAGGAAATCCTCGGTAAATCCAAAGGCGAAATTGCTTTCGTCACGCAGCCAAAAATTAAATACCCGGTCACCATGCAAATGGTCCAGCCGGCGGCGGTCACAAAAAAGGACGGCAACGTTTTTATCGTGCGGCTAAATCCAGACAACGGCCCGGTGCAATGGTGGCGTCCCGGCATGACCGGCTTGTGCAAAATTTCCACGGAGAAACGGACGCTTTTCTGGATTCTCACGCACCGCACCGTGGATTTCCTGCGGATGAAACTTTGGTGGTGACATGGACAAGACTTTTAGCGAATCCTGGTATCGCGTGGCGAATCAAAAGATTTGCCTCCGCCCCGCCATCAACGTGCGCCGCCAGAATTTTCGCGGTGAACGCTGGATTGTTTTAGAAAATCCGTTCAGCAATCAATACTTCCGGCTGCGTCCAGCGGCCTACGAATTCGTCTCGCGCTTGCGTCCTGACTGCACGGTCGAACAAGTTTGGCAGCAATGCCTGAACCGTTTTCCCGACACCGCGCCGAGTCAGGAAGCCGTCATCCAACTTTTGTCCCAGCTCTATTTTTCCAACCTGCTGCAATACGATCTAGCCGCCGATAGCGCGCAATTGTTCGAGCGTTATAAAAAACGTAAGCAGCGCGAAATCAGTTTTCGCTTTTTGAACATCATGTTCATGCGGTTTCCGCTGCTCGACCCAGATCGTTTTCTGGTGCGCACGCTGCCTGTCATCAAAAAGTTGATTAGTCCGTTCGGCGCGATGCTTTGGCTGTTGGTTGTTGGCTTCGGGGTGAAAATTGCTGTGGATAATTTCAGCGACCTGCGCGTGCAGGGCGAAGGCATTCTCGCGACGAATAATTTATTCCTGCTCTACATCAGCACGATTTGCATCAAGGCGCTGCACGAATTTGGTCACGCATATTTTTGTCGGCGCTTCGGTGGCGAAGTCCACGTCATGGGCGTGATGCTGATGGTGTTCACGCCGATGCCGTATGTGGACGCGACCTCAAGTTGGAGTTTCCGCGAACGATGGAAACGCGTGCTCGTCGGCGCGGCGGGCATGATCGTGGAATTGTTTTTTGCCGCCATCGCCGCGTTCGTCTGGTCGAAAACCGCGCCGGGCGTGGTTCACAGCATTGCTTACAACATCATGTTCGTCGCGTCCGTCTCGACTTTGGTTTTCAACCTCAACCCACTGCTGCGCTTTGACGGCTACTACATTTTGTCTGACCTGCTCGAAATTCCGAATCTCAACCAGCGCGCCACGACGCAACTGCGCCATCTTTGCGAACGCCATCTGTTCGGCGTGAAAAAATCTGAGACGCAAGCCGCCACGCGCCGCGAAGCCACGTGGCTCACCGTGTTTGGTATCACCAGCGGAATTTATCGCGTCATTGTTTTCAGCGGCGTGCTGCTGTTCGTCGCCGATCGCTTTTTGATCATCGGTATAGTCATGGCGGTCGTGTGTTTAATTTCATGGGCAATTGTGCCAGTGGTTAGATTTATTAAATACCTCGCCGCCAATCCGCGACTGGATCGCGTTCGTCCACGCGCCATCGCGGTGACGGCGGGTATCGCGGTGGTTTTGATAGTCCTACTCGCCGTTGTGCCGTTTCCCTATTCGTTTCGCGCCCCGGGTATAGTCATCGCCACGCAGCGCACGCAAATCGCCAACGAAACCGCTGGTGAAGTTGCCGAATTACTCGTTCCTTCCGGCAGTGTAGTGAAACGTGGCCAACCCCTGCTGCGTTTGAAAAATTCCGAATTAAGTTTGCAGTTGGCCGATACGCGGGCGCACCTGGACGAGATCAACGCCCGTTTGCTACAGGCGATGAACAAGGATTCAGCTGACATCACGCCGCTGACCAGTCTGCGCGATGCCGTTGGCGACGTGCTTAAAAAACTTTCGGAGGACTCCGAAAATCTCACTGTTCGTGCCCGACACGACGGCGTTTGGGTCGCGCCCGGCGTCGAAGATTATATTGGTCGCTGGCTGCCCCGCGGTGAAGGTCTAGGTTTGCTGGCGAATCCGGCGGCATTTGAATTTGCCGCGACCGTGCGGGAAGAAGATGTGAACGCGCTGTTCGCCAAAAAGATTTATGGCGCGAAAGTGCGGCTTTATGGTGAAGCAGGCAGAAAAATATCCGTTGCCCATTGGCGCGTGATTCCTGGTGGCCAGCATGTATTGCCATCAGCGGCGCTGGGTTGGAGTGCGGGCGGCGAAGTGCCAGTGGCGATGGATGATAATTCGCAGGGCAATAAATCCGCCGAGCCCTTTTTTAAAGTGCTGGGCGATTTGGATTCGTCCAACGGAGCAGCCCTGCTCGACGGCCGTTCTGGAAAAATCAGTTTCAAACTGGAGCCGCAGCCGTTGTTGCCGCGCTGGACGCGCAGTCTGTGGCAATTACTCCAGAAGCGCTATCAGATTTGACCAATCATGATTGCGATTCCCACGCACGACTACCGGCGGAGCGATTATCGCGTGCCGCCGCGCCCGCTCGCGGGTCTCGATGCGCTGGTGAATCGCGGCATCGGCAAATTCCGTCGGCGTAATAAAGTTTTGGAATCGCTCAGGCGCGATGCGGATGAAATCGTTTTGCAGGAACGTGAATGGGTAGGGCTTTCCGACGCGCAGCTACAAAAAGAGTTACTCACATTTCGCGAGCATTTTCGGCGCGGTGGCAAGGCAGCTGATAAAATTCTATTTCCCGCACTTGCCGCGATTCGCGAGGCGGCGGATCGCAAGCTCGGTTTGCGGCCGTTTCCGGTTCAGCTCATGGGCGTGCTGGCGTTGCATCGCGGGCAGCTTGCAGAAATGGCGACGGGCGAGGGCAAAACCTTGACCGCTGGACTGGCGGGCGTGCTGGCCGGCTGGACAAAACATCCGTGTCACATCGTAACGGTGAATGACTATCTGGTGCAGCGCGACGCCGAGCGGATGGAGCCGCTTTATCATTTTTGCGGCGTGCGCGTGGGTTTCGTCACCGGGTCGAGCAATCCCACCGAACGCGTCAAAAATTACAACTGCGACGTCACTTACGTCACCAGCAAAGAACTACTCGCCGATTTTTTGCGTGATCGTTTGCATTTGGGAAAAATGCAAAACCCAACGCGCCGGCTGATTCGCCGAATGCTCGCGCCGCAATCTGTGGTTCAAGACGGCATGGTTCTGCGGGGACTGCACACGGCCATTGTAGATGAGGCGGACAGCATATTGATTGATGAAGCCGTGACGCCGCTGATTATTTCCGCCAGCCACAAAAACGAATCTCTGCGTAACGCCGCCGAACTCGCACAGGAAATGATTTCGGTGTTAAAACCAGAAACCGATTATCACACGAATCCGCGCTACAAAGAAATCGAACTGACGAAGGACGGCTTGGCAAAAATGGTCGCGCAAGCCGCCCACTTGCCCGGTTTGTGGCAGGGACAAGATCGGCGATTGGAATTGGTGATTCAGGCCTTGGTCGCGCGCGAGTTTTTCCATCGCAACCAGCAATACATCATCGAGGACGGCAAAATTGTGATTGTGGATGAATTCACCGGACGCCCAATGCCGCAGCGTTCGTGGCGCGCGGGGATGCACCAAGCCGTTGAGGCGAAGGAAGGTCTGACGATTTCTGATCCGACGGAGACCATTGCGCGGCTGAGCTTCCAGAGATTTTTCAAATGCTTTCATAAATTATCCGGTATGACCGGCACGGCACGCGAGGCTGCGGGTGAATTATGGCAGGTTTATGGATTATCAACGATAACGATTCCGTCAAACAAGCCGTGCGTCCGCAGGCAATTGCCAGATCAATTTTTCGTGGACGAAAAAAGTAAGTGGCGCGCCATCATCCCGGAGATAGAAAAGGTTCACGCGACCGGTCGCCCACTATTGGTTGGCACGCGCAGTGTGTTGGCGAGCGAACGGCTTTGGCAATGGCTGGCTGAGCGAGGCCTGGAAGCCAAAATTCTTAACGCCACGCGGCTAAAAGAAGAGGCGGAAATCATCTCCTTAGCGGGCGAAAAGGGTCGCATCATCATCGCAACGAACATGGCCGGTCGCGGCACGGACATCAAACTTGGCCAAGGCGTTGTGGGCTTGGGCGGCCTCCATGTGATAGCGACAGAATGGCACGAGTCTGGCCGCGTGGATCGTCAATTATTCGGGCGTGCTGGTCGTCAAGGCGATCCCGGTAGTGCGCAGGCATTCGTCAGTTATGAGGATGAGCTGGTCTGCAAATTTCTGCCTAAAACGGTTCGGGCGATGGCAGTTAAATACTGGTTACGCAATCTGCCAGGAAAAGAAAGAATTAGTCAAATGGCTTTCAGATTGGCCCAGCGCAAGGCGCAGGCGATGGCTTTTAAACAACGCAAAGAAGTGGTGCGTTCCGATTTGCAGTTGGACGAAGCCCTTTCTTTTGCCGCCGGTGACACCATCTGACTTGATTAGGATAAGTTTCATCATTTTTGTATTTTCTAATTGACGGATCCTACAAAAATATGGGACAACAGTGCCAAGGTTTTGAACAATCCCACGAAACAGTTGAAAAACAGTTTTGAACTCGAGTCACTCGAGCCACGGGTATTGTTATCGGCGGACGCGTTCCTGGCGGCGGCTGGCGCGGGCAATATTTCACACCAAAACACGGAAACAGCCCACCAAGTTTCTTCTACATCCCACGGAACTTTTCAGGATCATCTGACTTATCAGGCGGTTGAGTCCGGTGGAATGTTTGAAGGTGTTTCAGCTCAGGCAATTCAATCTCAAGAATCGGCGGTAGCCACATCGGAAAGTCAGCCTGGCATTCAAACGACTGAATCTGCGGTTCAAGCCAAAACAGTCACAGCAACGACCGTCTCGGCCAGTTCAAACGCCAAAATTTCAACAGCGGCAGCAACCATTTCGGCCACCTCCACTGCTTCTTCTGGAAGCGTGGCGACGCAGCAATTAACAGCGTCTTTGAATGTGGCTAACGCGCCTCCGGCTAAAGTTGTTAGTTCGCAGTCAGCTAATAATCAATCAGTTGTTTCAAATTCGAATAGTTCAACCAATTCGAATGTTTCTTCGTATATTCCTGCCGCCGCACCCTCAACTGTTAGTTCCACCGTAGATTTGTTCCTTAGTGTCAACAATGCGTTGAACGCTATCGCCACGGGAACCACGCCGGCTTCGATCAATCTCTCGAGCGCATCGTTGGGTGGAGTATTGACCGTTTCCGGAGTTCAAATCACCTTCGCCGGTATCACTGTTTCCGGCGGTGCGGTGACTGGTGGCACGGTGACGATTACGGCGACCTCGGCCAGTTTGTCGAATCTGGGCACGGGCGTCACTTCGACCATCGGCACGATTACGGGAAATTACAACATCAGCACCAAAGCCTTTTCGCTGACCCTGAATAATGTTAGCCTCGCTTTCTCTTCCTTTGAAACCATCACGGCGACTAGCGCGAACCTGACTTACAACGGAAGCGCCAATACCTCGGTGACGGTTACGGACGGCACGACCACTTCCACCAAGTCAGTTTCTTTGGTCACTATCGGCATCAACAACGCGACCGTCTTTGCCGGAATCAACGGGCCGGATTCAAATCCAAACGCAATTGGCGTAAAAATAACTGGTGCCAAATTGGCGCTGGCCCTGATGTCAGACACAAGCGGTGTTACTTACTACGGAATTAGGGCAACGGCCGGGCTAATGGCGGCGGTTGGATTGCCAACTGGATTCACGCTCACCTCCACGGATTTGGAAGTGAATGTGAATGGAACCAGTAGTGGCAACAATTTCGTAAATTTTGATTCATCATTCACATCCTTGACTTCCACCAACGGCAAAGGTTTGGATGTCTCGACGGGCAGTGGTTCGGTCAATCTGGATTATCAAAAACAATTCCTCTCGGCTTCGGGGACGCTGGAATTGGACTTTAAAGGTTTCATTTATATCCACGGCAGCATGGCGATAACATCCGCGCCAACCACTTCCGTCTTTATCAATAACGGCACAACTACTTCAGGAACAGCTACGGTTGCCTCAGAATTGCTGATTGGTGCCGACAATGTGACAATGTTTGCGGGCATCAACGGTCCGGCCGACAACGCCTCGGCGGTGGGTGTTCAGCTTACCGGCGCAAGTCTGGCTCTAGCGCTGTTCAAACCGACGACCGGTTCAGACACTTATTATGGTTTATATGCAACGGCAACATCTTTGACAGGCGTTGGTTTACCAACGGGTTTCCATGCCAGCGCGTCGGACATAAGTGTTCAAATCAACGGAAGCAAAAACGGAACCGGTTCGGCGGTGGATTTTGTTACTTCATTTGGTTCGAACGGTTTAGCGGTAGCGACGAGTTCGACCACAACCAAGAATTTAAAATTTAACTCGGCGATTCTTTCAGTATCGGGAACCCTAGATCTCGACTTCAAAGGGTTTATTTATATCCACGGCAGTATGGCGATTACCTCGGTGCCGGCCGCTGCGGTATATTTGAACGACGGCACGACCACCTCGGCTACGCCTACGACCGTTTCAGAGCTGCTGATTGGAGCGAATGACGTGACTGTATATGCGCTTATCAACGGGCCGGCCAGTAACGCTTCGGCGGTGGGTGTTCAGTTAACTGGTGCAAGCATGGCGCTGGCGCTGTTCAAGCCAACTACTGGTTCGGACACTTACTACGGCCTGAAGGCGATGGCGACATCCTTGAGTGGCGTGGGTTTGCCAACCGGTTTTTCTGCCAGCGCAACGGACATCAGTGTTCAAATTAACGGAGATAAAAACAATTCCGGTTCAACGGTAGATTTTATTACTTCATTTGGTGCGACTGGCTTGGCAGTGGCGACCAGTTCCAGCACTTCGGTCAATTTAGACTTCACTTCGGCGATCATTTCGGTGTCGGGAACTTTGGAGTTAGATTTTAACGGGTTTATTTATATTCATGGTAGCATGGCGATTACCGCTGTGCCGACCGCCACGGTTTATTTGAATGACGGCACGACCACCTCCGCCACGCCGACGACGGTTTCCGAGCTGTTAATTGGGGCAAGTAACGTGACGGTATTTGCCGGCATCAACGGGCCAGCCAGTAACGCCTCGGCAATGGGGGTTCAGCTTACCGGCGCAAGTATGGCGCTCGCGATTTTCAAACCAGCGACTGGCTCGGCGGTTTATTATGGCTTGCAGGCCACAGCGACTTCGCTGGCTGGCGTGGGTCTGCCCACAGGCTTTACAGCGAGCGCTACAAACATCAGTGTTCAAATCAACGGCAGCAAGAACGATGGCAGTAACGTGGTGGATTTTGACACCTCCTTCACTTCCACAACCTCCAGCAATGGTAAGGGTTTGGATGTTGCGACCAGTTCCAGCACGCACGTGAATTTGGATTTCGCGTCCGCAATCATTTCAGTTGCGGGCACGCTGGATTTGGACTTCAACGGTTTTGTTTATATCCACGGCAGCATGGCAATCACTTCCATCCCGACCGCCACGGTTTATTTGACGGATGGAACGACTACCGACACCACGGCGACGACCGTATCCGAGTTATTGATTGGCGCAGATGATGTGACGGTGTTTGTAGGTGTCAATGGGCCATCTACCAGCGCGACGGCCACAGGTGTGGAATTGGCGCGCGCTGGTTTTGCGCTGGCACTGTTCAAGTCGACGACCGGTTCCGCCGCTTACTACGGGTTGGAGACCACGGCTGGTTCGATAAGCGCCGTCGGGTTGCCGTCCAACTTCACCATTGCGGCGAATGATCTTAAAGTTCAAATCAATGGTAGTAATAATGCCGGCGGAAAAGTGGTCAACTTCGATGCCTCTTTTACTTCTACGACGGCCACTAATGGCAAAGGTCTGGATGTTCCGACCAGCGACAGCACTTCAGTCAATTTGGATTTCAATGACACGCTGGTGATGGTTGCGGCTACGATTACTCTGGATCTGGGTGACACCTTGCATATCAGCGGCAGCTTTAGTTTTAGCAAAAATTCCACGGAGGTTGACATTGAAGTCGGCGTCACAGCTTTTGATGGTGCGACGGCTTTGACTTTCAAACTTGGTTCCGAAACCAATCCCTATGTCACCGCCACGGGTAATCTGTCCATGGTCATAAATGCGAACAGCATCATTATCAATCATGCGGATTTGACGGTGCCGGGCACTTTCACCATCGGGGCGCTCCTGTCCGTGACCACGCCGGGCGTGAGCATTGATCATTTCGTAATTGACCGCGTGACCGGCAATCTCAGTGGTGACGGCACTAGTAATCCAAGCATTGAAATCACGGCTTCCAGCGCCACGCTTTTCCCCGGCAACACCACCATCACCGCCTCGGTTTCGCCGACCAACCCCGGCGGCACGGGCTTGGACGCCAAGTTCGACTTAGTGACGGGCGCCTTCAGCATTTCGGTTCAGAAATTTCAATTGGTAGTTGGCACAGTTTTGACCGCTAATGCGAGCGATGTTTTAATCACTTACAATCCGGAAGACAGCGATCCGCATCAACAACTGGTGCAGATTGGTGCTGGCGACATCACGTTCAATCAGTTCAACATCACCGGCAGCCTAACCAACCTGAAGATTTACAAGGATGGCTTTCATTTCGATAGTGTAACCATTGCCTATACCGGCACAGTCACAATGGGATCCATTCTTTCGTTGAAAGATCCGTCTGTGACGTTGACGGACTTTGGTGTCACTTTCGGTGGTTCCAACACAACCATCACGGCGAATGGCACGCTGACCTTGGCGGTGGCAAGTGCGACACTGAATGTAGGTAGCAGCTTCACGGCGACCGCCACGACCCTCTCAATAACTGTGGCGCTGGATTCGGCGCATCTCGGCGACACGACCATTACGGCTGGAACAGTGACGTTCGTTTTTGGAACAGCCGTTTCCATTAGCGCCACGAACATCAGCATCAACACCGCGCCGGTTGACGGCGGCGCTTATTTGTCCGTTGGTTCCGCCACCGCTACCTTGAATGTCGGCACGGCTTTGAGCGCCACCGGCACGGCTACCAATTTCTCGCTGATCAAATCTGGTTCCAGCGTGCAATTGCACGAAGACACCGGGTTCAGTCTCACCATTACTGTGACGCCGGGTCAATTGCACCTGCCGACTTGGCTCGGCTTCCAGATTACCAAGTTTGAAGTCCAGTGGACCGATTTTGCGAATCATCCGGAACAGTTCATTTTGATTTTGTCGGCCAGCATCAATACCATTTCCGGTTTGCCGGGTGGCGTGACGGTGAGTGGCGAAATCACGGATGCGGTCATCGACATCGGCAAGCTTGAAGCCGGACAATTTCCCATCACCAGCATCGGCAGCGTGGGTGGTAGCGTCAGTGGCACACTGTTTGGTCTGGAAGTAAACGCCAGCTTTGTGCTGGGAATTGTTAAGTTCAACGCGGAAAATCAAATCATCAATGCTGACGGCACGGTGACGACGTTGACCACCAACCCCAATGGCAGCGTGACCGAAACCACGGTGACAGTGAATCCCGATACCGTGGCTGTGGATTCCGTCATGTATGTGGGCGTATCCGGTGGCGCGATGATTCCTGGCGTGGGCGGCGTGCAAATTTACATCGGCTTCTCTTCGCTCGGGCCGCTGACAGTTTATTTGAGCGCGGAAGTGCCGCTGATTATTGAACCAAACTCCGGACTGGCTATCGGCGGGTTTAGCGGCGGTGTCATTTTCAACTACACCATTCCGATGCCCGGCAAGGCAGCGGATTTGGCGGGCATCCACCTTTCGCCGGCGGGTATTACCATCAGCGAATGGCAGATGCAATTGCGCGATCAGACTGTGTCGCAATACACCGCGAGTAGCGGCGGCACGAATCTCGCGGCGGCTTACAGTCAGCCGTTTGTCATCGAAGCGGGCATCACGCTTTACGATGCCTACCTGTCGCGCGAAGCCTTTACCATTACGGGCAACATCGCGATTCAGATTGATCCGGCTCATGCCAGCAATGTTAAGATTTTTGTGACCGGCACGGCCACGTTTGGCGCGAGCGTCAGCTTCAACGCGTTCCTTTACGCGAACATTGACGCCAGCAATCCCACCCCGACCGTCACGGTGATGTTCTTGGTGCAAGCGCCGGCTGACCTCCCGGTTGAATCTTACGGCGGTTCGCTCACGATTGGGTTTACGGATGCCGCCGGTAACCCATTAACTCCGACCGCGCCAACGACAACCACGACGACGCAGACCATCACCTTGCCGGATGGCACGACGCACGATTACACGCAGACCACGTTCACGCCGGCGACGCAGACCATTGGTGGTTTCTACATCAGCATTGACGGCTTTGCGTCCTTCTCCGCCTTTGGAACATTGACGGCCACAATTTCCGGCTCGGTGACGCTGACCGTCACCGGCACGTTTGCGAAAATTGATTTGAGCGGCACGCTGAACATCAGCTTGCTGGGTGATTTGGCTACGGCCAGCGGGTCGCTGGTGGTAGATTATTCTGGCGGCATAACCGATTTGAAAATATATGGCGCGTTGAAATTGCAGCCCGGTGCGGGACTGGCAAAACTTCAAGAAGTTGGTTTGTATGTGGATGGAGCCATCACTTTCGTAATCAACACGACAGATTCGGTGCAGACAGTTTACCTGCCGGATCCGGTGCACCCGCATGTTATCGCTGATGCCACAGCTTTTGACATCACCACCACGCAGGCCTTTGAAGTGACCATAGGTGGAATTACCGCCGGAACTTACGCGTCGCTGCAATACAAGGTGGATGGTCACACGCTCTTGAACATGGAGGGCGATTTCGACCTGAAGATTGATGCGAGCGGATTAACTATGTTCGCCGACATCCATGCACTGACTGTCGGGCCTTCCGGTTCGCCGTTCCTGACCTTGAGCGGATTCGGCCTGTTTGTCATCAACGACCAGGGATTTGCTGCGGAAATGGATTTAAGCTTGAGCGCGCAGAACATCACCGGCATCACCTTGGACGCCAGCTTTACGCTGGTGCTGAATACGACGTCGGCAGATGTGACTTACACCATTCCCTCGACTTTGCCAGTGCTGACCATACCCGGAACAAGCCCCGCCGTGACGGTAACGACGCTCACCATTCCGCGCGGCCCGCCGCAAGGTTTGCTCCAGTCTGACGGCACGTTTGCGAGCTATGGCGCAACGGGTCCTTATATTGTCATCACGGGCCAGGGCCACCTGCATCTTTACAGCTTTGATCTTTCCGGCTTCTTCTATTTCCAGATGAGCAACAGCGTCAGCGGAACGGTGGTTTCGCTCGTAGTCAGTGTTCAAGGTGATTTAGGCTTCGGAACCGTAGACATCACCGGCGGATTCCAAATTTCTTCAGCTGGCGTCGTGGCGTTGCTTGAAGCCAGCGGCAGCGCAGGAACAACCACCAATTACGGAACAGGTATTTCACTTCAAGTGACAGCCGAGCTGGCCTTCAATTCCACGGCTGGCGACGTCACCAGTATCGGCGGGATTGCATTGAAAGATACGGATGGCAATCCGCTGACGATTACCGCTCACTCCGCCTCGGTCGTCGCGAGCGGCACGATGACGCTGACATTCGGCGGCGCGAGCTTGGTCATCACGGGTGTATTTTCCACCAGCGTCGTTGATACCGGCAGCGGCGGGACGCTGGTTCACACCACCACCATCACGGCGGGCGGCACCTTGAAAGCGACCATTGGCGGCAGCACATTGTTGACGCTGAATGTCAGCGGCGTGATGGTCTTTAAATCCGGTGCTGGTGCAGGCACAAGCGCTGGCATGGCGGGACAATTGACGGCGACCATCGGTGGCGTGAATCCCTTGAGCGGAAATGGATTTAGTTTCAACGGCACATTTGATTTGGAAGTGAACACTACTGGCGTGGAGCAAACCGTGGCCGTGGGCGCGGGCACAGTAACGATCAGCGCCGGTCCGAACGGCTCGACCACCGGGAGCGCATACGCCGAAGTTCACGCGCATGGAAATTTAATTTTTGGCACCGCTTCCAATGGTTTCCTGTTGAACGATGCAGATTTCTACTTGGTAGCTGGCACGGCTGGTCTGGCTGTGAGCGCGAGTGCGACAATGGTTATTGAAGTGGGCGGCACGTCGCTGTTGTCCGTCAGCGCAAGCGGCGCAATGTTTATTTCCTCCGCCGGTTTTGCCGCCAGCCTGACGGTGACAACCAGCTTCAATGATCCGAGCGGCAATTCCTATTACGCCTTCAACGGAACTTTCGTGCTGCAAGTCAACACAACTGGAACGACGCAAACCATCGGGAGCGTCACGATTCCGGCGGCGGCGAACGGCTCCACTGCTACCACGGGTGGCGGCGCGTATTTCCAGATGCACATCACCGGTAACCTTTCGTTGGGCACGACGAATACGAATTTGGCCAGCGCGACCGGCATGGTGATGCACGGAGAATTTTATCTGACGGTTAGTTCCGCTGGTCTGGCCATCAGCGCCACGACGACCTTGCATCTGGTGGTGGCCGGCAGCGACCTCTTTACCTTCACCGCCAACGGCGCACTGCTCATCACCTCTAGCGGCATCGCGGCGAAAATCAGTTTGACCATCGGCAGCGGTGCGAGCGGCACCGGCTTTACGTTCGGAGCCAGCATGGCCTTCTCGCTGGCGCTCAACACTACCGGTTCGGCGGTAAGCGTCATCAATAATCAGACCGTCAACTTGCCGAGCGGCCCTTACTTCCAGGTGAAGGTTAGTGGAAGTTTGACGCTCGCTGGCGTGGTAACCGTGCAGGGTTCATTCACGCTGACGGTGAATTCCACCAGCGTCGTCATCAATTTCAACGCCTCACTCAATTTGTTTGGCAATGTGTTTACGATCACCGGTGACGCCGGTATTTACAGCAACGGCATTGCCATCAACCTGACACTTTCGTTGGGCACAAATACATCACCGACGGTCTATCTGATTCCTGGGGTTATCGCGGTGAGCGGAACTTTCAACCTGAAAATTAACACCACCGGCACCGCGCATTTCGGGGTCGCAGCGGGCGTGGCGTTCCAAGTCACAGTCTCCAATTTGAACATTTTTGTGTTCGGATTCAAAATGGGCAGCGCCAGTTTCATGATCACGGTGAATTCCAGCGGCGTCTTCTCCAGCTCCGGAACTTTGACGTTTGATTTCTTCGGCTTTGTCACGCTGAACATCACCTACCGATTTGATTCGACGGGTTCATACTATTTCCACGGAAGCATTTATGTGCAAGTCGGGTCAGATGGGTTCAATATCCATGGCACGCTACATCTGACCTTCTCCAACGAACCCGGCCAACCAAGCTTTGAATTGTATGTGCAGGGTGGTGTGACGGCATTTGGAATTACTGACATCATCAGCGCGTCTGTCACCGTTACCATCAGCGGCACGTCGGTGGACATGTCGGTATATGCGGGCATCTCGATTGATCTTGGATTCTACACCATTCACATCGGTGGCACGGTGCACATCCACCTCGGCTCGCTGAACGTAGTGACGCCGCCGCCGCCGCCGGTTATCAGCACCGTCAGCACCGGTTCGATCACGGTTGGCGGTAGGACGTTCGGTGCAGGCACATTGGTGCTCAACATCGGCGATTACGCCACGTCCAACAGCCGTGGCGTGCCGCCCGCAGCGGATGAAAATTACACGATCTCGGTCAAGCAAGTGAACGGTGATGGTTCGGTGAACCTGCTGGTTTCCGCGCCTGGTGTTTACGGTCAGGCGATTGAATATGACAACGTCCGCCAGATTGTCGTTCCTGAAGCTGATGCCAGCAATGTGACGGTGAACATTGATGGCGCGGTGACGCTGCCCGTCACCATATTTGCAGGTAGCGGCGTGAACCAATACTTCCTTGGCGGCGGCACCGGCACCGTGATTGGCACAAACGGAAATGACACGGTGTTTGGCGGTGCGGGCAACGTGACGTTCACCGCCGGGTCCGGCGCGAGCACGTTTAAGGGCGGTGGCTCGGGTTCGACGCATAACGTCATCAATGATCCCGGCACCGTGACGGTGGTGGAAAACGGTTACAGCAGCTATTCGCTCATTGGCACCTCGGCCACCAGCGCGACTTTGACTTACGGCGGCAACACGGATGTTTTGAACGGCGTTGACATCGCGGTCGCACTCACAGGTGCGGCGAGCGGTCATCAGACTTTTGCGGTTGCAAATTATTTTGGCGCGGGCGTCACGCTGGACAGCGCCAGCAACACGGACGTTGCCACCACGATCACACTCGACACCGGCAACCTGACGGTGGACGGCAATATCATCACGGCATCCAATGGCACGAATGGAACGGTGACCTTGCAAGGCATCAACTCGGCGACCCTTAACGGTGGTTCTGCGGCGAATGCGTTGACGGTCAATAGCTGGTCCGGCACGGGCACTTTGACGCTGGACGGCAAGGGCGGCGATGACACTTACAACATAAATTTCCAGAGCAGCGGCTCGTTCACGGCGACCGTCAGCGACAGTGGCGGCAGCGGCACGGATTCGCTCATCACCAACGGCACGACTGGCAATGACACGATCAAAATTACCGGCAGCGCGGTGACGCTCGGCACGCAGACGGTGAACTATTCCGGTGTGGAAAGCTTGACGGTTTATACAAAGACTGGCAACGACACGGTCAATCTCGCGGGCGCGTCCATTGCGACGAACATCAACACCGGCGGCGGCACCAACACCATCAATCTAGGCAGTCACGCTTTCACCACCAACACGACTGGCACGTTGAATAACTTTTCAGCGCTCGTGACGGTTACGGGCGGCGGCACGGACACGTTGAATCTGGATGACACTGGCGACACCGCCGCGAACACCGGCACGTTGACGGGAACCACGCTGGATGGCGTGTTTGGCTCCGGCGGCTCGCTGAACTATTCCGGTATTGAAAACTTCAATCTAAATCTCGGCTCTGGCGGCAACACTCTGACGATTGCCGATAGCGTCGGCGCGACGAACATTAATAGTGGTTCGGGCAACGACACGGTGAATATTCAGGGCATGAATGGAACGATGGTTGTCAATACCGGCGCGGGCACAAACACGGTCAATATCGGCAGCACGATGCCGACGGTTGGCGGCGTTCTGACCAACATCAAGGGCGCACTAACCATCACCGGCGGCGGCACGACAACGTTGAATGTGGACGATACCGGCGATGTGTTGGCCGTCAGTGGCACGTTGACGGGTTCCACGCTCAAAGGTCTGGGCATGGGTGCGAGCGGTATTACTTACAGCGGCGTGACGACGTTGGTAATCTCGCTTGGATCGGGCGGTAATACCTTCACGATAACCACGACTGGTGCGGCTACAACGTTGAATAGCGGCAGTGCGGCGGACACGATTAATCTAACGACGGACGCGAACGCCACGACAATCAACGGTCAGGGCGGCAATGACATCATCAACGTCACCAATACCGGCGCGACGACCACCATCAATGGCGGCAATGGCAACGACACCGTCAATGTCTTCAACAACGGTGCAACGTTGAACATCAATGGTCAGGCTAACAACGACACGATTAACATTCGGGCGACCGGCGCGACGGCCAACGTGGATACGGGTAGCGGCATAAACACGATTAACATCGGCAGTTTAGCGCCGAACGCGAATGGAATTTTGGACAACATCCAAGGCGCGGTAATCGTGACCGGCAATGGTAATGATACGTTGAATGCGGACGATACCGGCAGTTCCACCGGCAAGACGGGCAGCCTGACTTCAGGCGCAGTGACCGGGTTTGGCATGATTGCCGCCGGCATCACCTACAGCGGTTTGGCGGCATTGAATATTTCGCTCGGCTCTGGTGGGGACACAGTCAACGTGCGTAGCACCAACTCCACCACAGTTTCGACCATCAAGACCGGCACGGGCACGAACGCGGTGAACATCACCAGCAACGCGCCGACGGTGGGCGGTGGAGTTTTGACAGGGATTGCGGGCTTGCTGATTGTCAACGGTCAAGGCACGGACACGGTGAATGTGAATGACACTGGCGATGCCTCTGCGGGCACATTGACGCAGACGGCGACAACTTTGAACGGTCTGGGCATGGGCGCGGACGGCATTGAGTATCACAGCATCGAGACGTTGAATGTCCGGCTCGCCTCGCATAACAACACGATCTACCTCCAAGGCAATGCGTCGGTTACAACGGAAAATCTCTTCACCGGTTCCGGCACCAATACGATTAACATCGGCACGAACGCGGGGCCGATAGGCGCGCTGGATTCCGTGACGGGCAATGCGCCGAACACCGGCAGCGTGCTGGATTATGTCCAAGGCATCATTAACATCACCGGTAGCGGCACGGATGTGATGAATGTGGACGACAGCGGCAGCACGACGGGTGAAAACGGCGGGTTGTGGTCGAACAAATTGCAGTTCCTTGATCCAGTCACGATAAATTTCACCGGAATCGTCGCTATCAATATTTCGTTTGGTTCGGGCAACGATCAATTGGTCATTGTTGACACCATCACCAGCGCGTCCGTCACGCCGGTGATTGTGATTGATGGCAATGCTGGTGACGACACGTTTGTCGTGTTTGATACTCATGCGGTGATGACGCTCAACGGCGGCGACAACGACGATAATTTCTACAACTTCGGAAATTCCGCCGTATTGAACCTGAATGGCGATGCTGGGGACGACACCTTCTACATTTACGCCTCGGTGAGTGAAACGACGTCGCTGGATCCGGGTGCGGCGGACTCCAACGGCAATCAGGTTTATTCCTACCGCGTGAACGCACGAGTCAACATTGACGGCGGCACGGGCAACGACAAGGTATTCATCTTTGCGACGGTGTTGAATGACGTGATCACGATCAACGGCACAAGCGTCACCGGTGCCGGCTTGGATGTCAGCTTCACCAACATTGAGCAATTGATTGTGGCTGGTTTGGGTGGCGACGACACTTTCTACATTTTAGCGATTGCCGTGCCGACAACAATCATTGGCGACGGCACGATTGTGTTGCCGTCGGTAGCCGCCTTGCTGACGGCGCTGGGACTTTCGCTGCCAAACCTTGACGGCAATGCGCCGCCGGCGACTTCCTTCAACGACACCTTCTATGTCGGCTGGCAGGGTGCGAATTACATCCCCGGCCGTCTTTCGGGAATTAAGGCGGCGCTTACGATTCTGGGCGACAATGGCGAGAACTTGGATGGCACGACGACGAACCGGGTGAATTCAGTTGACACCATTTATGTGGATGATTCCGGCGACACGGCGAATCGGAATTTCACTTTGACCGACACCACGCTGACCAGCAATGCGATGGGTGCGGAAGGTTTGATTAATTATGACGGCGCAGTGGAAAATCTAAATATCCATGCGGGTGCAGGTGACGACACCATCACCATCAATGGCAACGCAACAGCGTCGCAGACCACGATTTATGGCGGACCGGGCAACGACAATTTCATCATCAACGATGCGCCGCTGCAGGCACCGCTGGCGATTGTCGGCGAAGCGAATACATTCTGGGGCGACACACTCACTTTGAACGGCGATGCGGCGGGAAATGATTTTGTCATCACCGGCTTCACGATTGAAGGCGCGGGCGCGACAATTAGCTACGCGACGATTGAAAAATTGATTGTTAATGCGGATGGCGCGACGAACTTCACCTTGAACGGTGATAGTGTTCCAACTTATTTGAACGGTGGTGCTGAGGATGACACCTTCACGATTAACAGCAGCAGCGCGCCGTTATATCTCGACGGCGGCGCGGGCGCGGACACGTTCACCATCAATGGCAACAGCGGGCCGTTGACGGCGACCGGCGACGCTGGCAACGATATCTTCACGGTGAACGGCAACGGTGGCAGCATCGCCTTGAGCGGTGGCGCAGACAACGACACGTTCACCATCAACGGCAACAGCGGTAGCTCTTTGGTGGCCAACGGCGACGCGGGCAACGACACTTTTACGGTCAACGCGCTGGGTTCGCCGGCTACGCTGAACGGCGGCGCGGGTGATGATTCGTTCACGGCAAACTCACCATTGTCGGCTTCACTGACGGTCAATGGCGGTGGCGACACAAATGACACTTTGACGGTGAATGGCACGACCGCCAATGATTACATCACTGTCACCGGCAACACGGTGGACGGGGCGGGTTCAACCATCCATTACAACACGGTCAACTTCTTGATTGTCAATGTGCTGGGCGGCGATGACACGATTCTGGTTTCAAGCGACAGCGTCAACACGACGCTGAATGGCGGCACGGGTAATGATACTTTCTACATTCGCACGACGAATGGGGCGACGTTCGTTAACACCGGCACTGGCATCAACACGGTGAACATCGGCAGCGATGTGCCTTACCCGGCGAGCAGCATTGTGGACGGCATCCAGGGCGCAGTCACGGTGACGGGCAATAACCGCGACACCCTGAACATTGACGACACTGCGAGCGTGACGGGCAAAGTTGGAACACTAACCTCGACGACCTTGAACGGTCTCGCGATGGGCGCAGGCGGAATTACTTACACCGGTATTTTGAATTTGAATCTGTTGCTCGGTCTTGGCAGCGACACGTTGAATATTCAGAGCACCAACGCGACAACCAAGACGATTGTTAACACCGGCACCGGTAGTAACACTATTAACGTCGGCAGCCTCGAACCGGTGCTCGGCGGCATCGTGGATAATATCCAAGGCATCCTGACCTTGATTGGCAGCGGCACTGACACGTTGAACGTGGATGACACGGGCAGCACGAGTGGCAAGACGGGCACGCTGACATCAACCACATTGACCGGCCTCGGCATGGGTGCGAGCGGCATCATTTACAGCGGTTTGTCGGTGCTGAACATTTCTCTGGGCAGTGGCGGCGATACGTTATTGATTGTCAGCACACCGACGGCGGTAACGACGGTCAATGGCAACGACGGCGCTGACACGTTCAACGTGCAGTCCAACACCGGCACACTGAACCTCAACGGCGGTATTGGTAACGACACGTTTAACTTTGGCAGCTTGATGCCGACCACGGGCGGCACAGTAAATAATCTTGTTGGACAAGTGACTGTCAACGGCGGCGGCAACTCTGACACGGTGAACGTGGATGATACCGCAGACACCACGAGCAACACCGGAACGTTGACTGCATCAAGTTTGACCGGGCTGGGAATGGGTAATGGAATTAATTACTCAGCCGTTGAAGTCTTAAATATTTCGCTCGGTTCTGGTGGAAATACTTTCACCATCAGCAGCACCAACGCGGCGACAACCACCACCTTGAACAGCGGCAGTGCGGCGGACACGATTAACTTACTGACTGATTCCGGCCTTACCTACATCAATGGTCAGGGCGGCAACGACACAATTAACATACAGTCCACCGGCGCGGTGACTAACGTTAACACCGGCGCAGGCGAGAACACGGTTAATGTTGGCAGTCTTGCTCCGGCAATCGGTGGCATTGTTGACAATATTCAAGGTGCGTTGACGGTGACGGGCAGCGGCGCAGACACGCTAAACGTTGACGATACTGGCAGCACGGGCAGCAAGACCGGCACACTGACGGCGACGACGTTGACGGGCTTGGCGATGGGCGCGAGCGGCATTACCTACAGCGGCTTGGCGGCTTTGAACATTTCGCTCGGTTCCGGTGGAAATATTTTCAACATCAACAACACATATTCGGCCACGGCGACAACGTTGAACAGCGGCAGCGGCGCTGACACGGTTAATCTCTATGCGGATGCGGGCGTCACGAACATAAACACGCAAGCTGACAACGATGTAATTAACATCCAATCCACGAACGGAACCACCACGGTCAACACCGGTTTGGGCGCCAACACGATTAACGTGGGCAGCCTGGCGCCGACATTAGTTGGCGGCATTGTGGACAACATTCAAGGCCAGTTGATCATCCAAGGCAGCGGCAGCGACACGTTGAACGTGGACGACACCGGCAGCGAAGGTGACAAGACGGGGACGTTGACCGCAACGACGTTGACGGGCTTGGCGATGGGCGCGGCTGGAATCACTTACAGTGGTTTGTCGGTGTTGAACATCTCGCTCGGCAGCGGTGATGACACATTGTTGATCAGCAGCACCTCGACGGCGACGACGACCGTGAACGGCAACGACGGTGCGGATACATTCAACGTGCAGCGGACGACCGGCGTGTTGAATCTTAATGGCGATGAGGGGAACGACACCTTTAATTTTGGCAGCATCGCTCCGAGCACCGGCGGCACGGTGAACCGTATTTGTGGTCTGGTAACGGTGAACGGCGGCGGCGATACGGACGTAGTGAACGTGGACGACACGGGCGACTGGCGCGACAACACCGGGACGCTGACAGATGCTAGCCTGACCGGCTTGGGTTTGGGCAGCGGTATCAACTACTCGTTGGTGGAAACGTTGAACATTAATTTGGGCTGCGGCGACGACACGTTCAACGTGCAATCCACAAACACGATTACGGTGACAACCTTGAACACCGGTTTGGGCGCCAACACGATTAACGTGGGCAGCCTGGCGCCGACATTAG